>JABHLH010000018.1 GCA_018692925.1 archaeon | reverse complement strand
GTTATATTCAATTTTTGGATTACTTAGAACGGGAAAGAGAGAGGGGCTTAGTCCTTCGGACATTTTGCCTTTTACTTCGTAAAAGAATTTATAGGAAGGGGCGTCAAGATAGTCTTTTTCTACGAAAAAGAAATTTATACACTTCTCAAATTCTCTGATGGCTTTACCTCTGATATTTTTCTAGCCAATAAAAAACTTACAATCATAGATACAGCAACAATCATAACAAAATACTGCAAAATTTCAGTCATGCTGATGCTAATTGGAATCGAAATTATTGACTTACTCAATCCTAAACTGGAAATCTGAATATCTATGTTTCCAAATAAGCCAATAATAATAAAACTTATAATTAGTCCGATAAAAAAGCCAAATATTGTCTGGATAAAAAGTTCCAATGTTATTTGTTTTGTTATATCTGTTTTAGTCCATCCAACCGACCTCATTACAGCAATATCTTTTTTTCTTTCCAGTAGATTTACTGTATTTATTTTAAGCAAGATAAGAATAACTATCAATGTCATCATCCCAAGACCAATATAATAAAATTTAGTAAAAATGTTAACTACGTTGGAAAGAGAGGCAGAAAGCGAATTACCGGAAATAGCAATAATTTCACTATTTAGTTGCTTAATCTCATTCTTGATTTGCTTTTCATTTGATAGCTCATCTATTTTTAAATAGATTTGATTAAATCCACTTGTTCCCAAGAGATCATAAGCTTCTTCTGCTCTTATGTAGATATTAGATGAGAAGATCTGACCTTCTTCACTTGATAAAGTGCCTACCACTTTGAATGTTTCATCTCCAAGAGAAATATTGCTACCAACTTTCCAATTATTAAATTTGGCAAAATGCTTCTCAACCACTGCTTCATATTCATTCTTCAGAAATCTTCCTTTGTATATTTGAGACGCTTTTTTCCTAAAGATTTCAGAATTTTCTTCTAGTCCTTCAATTGAAACGAATCCATCCTTGTCAAAACTCCAGAGAATAAGTGAACCAGAAATATCCTGCACATGAGCTAATGATTTTATTTTTGATATTTCTTCTTTACTAAACAATCCTTTTCCAAAAGGCACCCTTATGTCTGAAGTTGATTTTGTAGCATTAACTGATTTTTGCAGAACCATATCTGAGCCAGTATTTTCAAATGGTTTGTATATTCCTAATGAATATGCGTTCATCACACCTGAGAACAGGAAGAGAATTGATGTGACAATAGCAACTGTCAACACGATTGTTGCTGTTCTTGATTTTCTTTTCACTAATTCTTTGAAAATATACTTAAGATACATTTTATCCCTTTCTGAATTTTTTAATCAAAAACCAAGCAATTATCCCAACAACCGCAAAAATTCCTGCCCAAACAATCAACACATTCATGTTATTGCCACTTTTTGGGTTGTCTGAAACGGAAATCTCGGGACTATTGTTTAATTTGCTTGAGATTACATTATCTAAATCTTCTTTTGTCCATTGTTGCCCCTCAAACCATTGAAAAGTAACATCTTTTCCATTTATACTATATTGATATTCATCATCTATCAGGACATTCATATGCGCTGTTAATCCATGCTCTTGGGCATATTTCTCTCCTTCATTGCTTTCAAGGTCAAGCCACCTGACATTCACATCAGGATATTTTGAAGTTACCTCTTTTATGGCATTAACAGTTGGTTGCATAGGTCCATGGCTTATCACGCCCAATACAACAACATCAACGTCTGAAGAGGCAGATACTGCTGAAACCAGTAAAAAGAGGCTCAAGATTAGTATAGTAAAAAATTTGCTCATCTTATAACACCCCCATCTTTCATTTCAATGATTCTGTCTGAGTTTTTAGCTATCTCGTTGTCATGCGTGACCATTACGACAGTAAGCTCTTTTTCTCTGTTTAGCTCTTTTAAAAGTTCTATGATTTTTTTTCCTGTTTTTGAATCAAGATTGCCGGTTGGCTCATCTGCAAAAAGAACTTTCGGATTGTTTATCAATGCCCTTGCTATTGCTACTCTTTGTTGCTCTCCGCCAGACAGCTCATTTGCATAATGGGTTAATCTGTGCGATAATCCAACATCTTTAGCAATTTTTCTCGCTCGCTCAATCATTTCATTCTTGCTGATGTTTAAAGGAAACAATGGAAGAGCAATATTTTCTATAATGTTTAATGTTGGTATAAGATTGAATGACTGGAAAACTACGCCTACATTTTCCCTTCTGAATAAAGCAAGCTCATCCTCATTCATATTAGTTAAATCGCTTCCATTATATGTTATTTTTCCACTATTAGCTTTTTCAAGTCCTGCCAAAAGTCCAAGCAAAGTACTCTTTCCTGATCCTGAATGCCCCTGAATGCCTAAAAATTCTCCTTTCTTTATTTTGAATGAAACATCTTTAACTGCCTCAACCTTATTGAATGTTTTTGATAGATTTTTGATTGTGATCAATTCATTCATTTTTTAGCACCTCCATCGCTTTTAATTTGTTTATTTGGTTGGTTGTGATAATTGCTGTTAATATTCCTATAATTATTACAACAACAAATGATAGTATGGCATATGCGGGTTGGAATTGTATAGGTAATAGATAGGTCTGCACAGTATCCACAAGATTTGGGTTAGAAGCTAAAAAATGAGGATATGGATTAAGCTCCCATGGTATGCTTATTGAGATTTTTGTTCTTGCTAATAACAATATAGTTATGAAAGAAACTATGATGCCTAAAATATAACCTGCAAAAACCTGTAATATTGTTTCCATCCCGATTTCTTTTTGTATATCTTTCTTAGTGAAGCCAATACTCTTCATTATTCCAAATTCTTTTTTTCTCTGGATTATTGCGTGACTCATACTTTTCATGATTATCAGAACAGAGCCAATTATCGTGATAATAGAAATAAATAATATCAGTTTATCTGACAAAACAAAAAGAGAGGATATTTGGTTTTCAAATGATTCCGGCGTATAGATGTTGTAGCTTCCAATTGTCTTACCTGTTGGAGTCTTTCCACCATTCAGGGATTCTTGATTCAGAAGATTTTTCAGCTTTCCAGCAACAGCATTGATTTTAGTTTGTTCTGTATCCACAAAAATAATATTTATATCATCTTGGTTAAATTCTTCTGTTTCCTGTAAATTCTTAGAATCAAATGCAATTCCTTGAGCAGACTCCAGATTCATGAAAAAATCAGAAGCAATAATATCTTTCCCATAACCTTTGACAATTCCAGAAACTCTAAATTCTTGTTCTGATATCTCTAATTTCTGCTCAATTTTAAGATTATATTGCTCTGCATAAGTTTTTTCAATCAGCACCTCATCATCAGATTGAGGAATTTCCCCCTCAACAATGCCGGCTTTGAGCTTTGTCCCAAGAGAATCATCCCAATTTACTCCTAAAACTCTTTTAAAATTATCATTATCAAATACCCATAAAGAAAGGCCATAAGAGATATCCTTAATACCTTCAATTGTTTCTATTTCATCAATGAGATTGTTCCTTATTGGTGCTAGTGAACAAGATGTAACTGCACCAGTGGTATTCTCTGGAACATTTCCATTCTTTTGAATGATGATACTACTTTGCATCTTTTCAAACGGCAATCTTGAGGCTTCCTTATACGCAGTTCCAAGTGAGTTTAATGTAATTAACATTACTACAACCAATGCTATAAGTATCACATTAAGCATATACTTTTTCTTCCTCTTTGAAATCTCTTTCCAAGCATAGTCAAATGTCTTTGTCATATAGTATTATAGGATGAAACACCCTATATATTTTTCTGAAACACCTTATTTAGCTGTTTCAAATCTTGAAACCCTATCAAACCAATGAGAAACATTTTTAAATTATGCAATATAATCATATTAGGTTGATATAAAATGGAAATTACTAATAAAAAATTGATTGTTGCTATTGGACTATTATTTGCTCTAGGTGTAGCTCTTGCGTATTCTAATGCATATTGTGCTGTTAATATGGGACATATGTTTGCACCATTACTATATGGGATTGCATTAATTGCTCTTGCCACAGGTGGAGCAGTAGCATTATTATTCCAATGGAAAGTGGATAGGATACAGCTTGAAAAAGTTATCAGTATTCTGCCTGATGATGAAAAGAAAGTGCTAAAAATCATAATTGATAAAAAAAGCATTTCACAGACAGAACTAAAATATCTTTCTGAACTTTCAAAAGTAAAAGTATCAAGAGTTGTTTCCAAGCTTGAACAGAGAAATATCATTGAGAAGAAACCATACGGAAATACCAATCTGATTATAAGAAAAATATGATATGTTCTTTTCAAAAAAGAACCAAAACAAGACGCCCCTTCTATCTTCTTTTTTTAGAAAAAAGAAGCAAAAAATCTGACGCCCCTCTCTCGTCCTTCGGACATATACACTCCCTGCGGTCGAATTTATCAGTAATCCAAAAACTCTAAAATTTTCCTACGGAACGTTGCACTAAATTTTAGGTCTTCCCTTTGGTCAGACGAATATAACAGCGATTAAGAGATTTCGAAGTCTTGCAGACTTCTCCATCCAAATTCGGTTTTGTGGGTTGCCTCAAAACCGAACTTCTCTTAATCGCGATGTTATATACAATTAGAAACTATTTCTATCTTTTTTAACTAAAAATAATTTATTTACTAACTATGAAATCTTTTCAAAGCTACCATATTATTTACAGGTCCTTTGGATCTTTCTAAATCTACTTCCCATACATATTTATTAGAATCTGGAATATTAATTCTCGGAATTTCTGGAATTGGAATATTTCTTTTAAATTGTATATCAATAATATTTAAATCACTATCTGTCCCAAGATAAAAGCTTTGATCCTTCATTTTTCTTACCAAATTTTGTACTTCACTACATGCTGGGCCTGACCATCCAAATACTCTCTGATAATCTCTTCCAGGATGATAGCTAATTCCATCTTCTGGGCTTATTGGATTTGCTATCCTATGTTGCTCTGCATCATTATGCCATTTATCAAAACCTTCCTCATAAAAAAACTCTTTATATTTGTATTCAGGAATTCCTGTTGCTTGTATTTCTCTAATATAAATTATAGCTTTAGCTCCTATATCACGAATATCAGGAGTTAAGTTTAGTCCTCCTGGCATCCATGAATTTATTACAATATCTAAATCTTGAGTTTTATATCTTTTTACTGCATCCATAGAATCACCAACTTCCAATTGTAAATTAGGGTGCAAATATGGATTATTATTAATTAAAGATTCTTCAGGATCTAACCCAATAACATTAACTTCACCAGTTTCAGCCAACAAGTATGCTAAAAAACCTGTACCACAACCTACATCAAGAATTCTTGGTCTTCCTTTTCCTACATGAACTGATTTTGCAATTTCAACAAATCTCTGAATCTCTTCTCTTCGCGGAGCCCAAAAAGAAACTGCTGCTACATCTAAATTACCACAAATATTTTCCCATGTAATATCTCTTAGAGGTGTTCTATTCATTTTATATTTTCTAGGTTCTGACATATTATTCTGTCTCTTTTACTATTATATAAATCTTTGGATTATGTAACTACTAATAAGTTAATAATCTTTTCTTATTTCTATCCAAAGATATATTTGTTGCTATTAAAATTGAAAAATAAAAAATTTATTTTATCTCAAATAATTCAAACTAAAATTCCACCTAATAAATTATAAATAAATCCTGTTAATATTATTGCTACTGTAACTACTCCAAAAAATATTGCTATCAATTTTAATTTCATAACTCTTCTCAAAATAACAGCTTCTGGAAAACTAAGTGCTGAGATTGCCATCATAAAGGCTAGTGCTGTACCAATTGGTACTCCTTTTTCAAATAATACAACTGCAATGGGTACAATTGCAGCACAACTCCCATACATTGGCACACCTAATACTACAGCTAAAGGCACAGCAAATATTCCTCCTTTGCTAACAATACTTTGAATAAATTCTGATGGTACATAATTATGAATAATTGCTCCAATTCCAACTCCTATCAATATCCACAACCATAGTTTTTTTGTTATAGAAACAGCTTCATTTAATCCAAATTTAAGTCTATCTTTTATTGTTTTAAATTTAATTTCTTTTTTCACATTTTTTGAGATCAAATCTTTTTCTAAATGTTTTTCAAGTTTCATTTTCCCCAAGATTAATCCTGAAATCATTCCAATAAACATTCCACTAATTACATAAGCTAGCGTAATTTTCCAACCAAAAAAACCAAGCATTAAAATTACTAAATATTCATTTACTAATGGTGATGTAATTAGAAAAGAAAATGTAACTCCTAATGGAATTCCTGCTTCTAAGAAACTAATAAACAGTGGTATTGATGAACATGAACAAAATGGTGTCATAGCTCCAAATAAAGATGCAAAAAAATTACCTGATCCAAATTTACTTTTACTAATCCATTTTTTAATTTTCTCTTGAGGAAAATATGTTCTCAAAAAACCAATAACTAAGATCATGATAAATAATAATAAAATAATTTTTATAGAATCATTAATAAAGAAATTAAGCGAGTCTACCCATTTTAGTTCTGGGTTTAATTTAAAAAAAGTAAATAAAATCCAAGAAATAATCTCTTCTAACATTGCTTTTTATTAGAATCCTTGCAACAACAACATTTTTTTGATTTTTTCTTTAGTTTTTTATCAAAATTTTCCATTAATTTTTTAAGATATTTCTTCATTTTTTATCTCCTATATCTCATTTTTATTTTATTTGATTATAAAACTTTCCTTTTAATTATTTTTTAATAATACTTAAGAGACATAAATTAAGAATAAATACTTTTAAAAACTCTACAAAATCACAAAATACAATGGAAATCATGTCACCTGTAGGTTCATATGAATCTTTACAATCTGCAATTCAAGCTGGAGCAGATTCTGTTTACTTTGGAGTAAATAAGCTAAATATGCGTAGAGCTGCTGCTAAAAACTTTCCTTTAGAAGATCTTCCAAAGATTGTAAAAATTTGTGAAGATAACAAGATAAAATCTTACTTAACATTAAACACAGTAATTTACAACAATGATTTAGAATTAATGAAAGAAATTTGTAATAAAGCAAAAGAAGCAAATATTACTTCAATCATTGCAACAGATTTATCAGTTCTTCAATATGCCAAATCCATTAATTTAAATGTTCACATTTCTACACAAACTAATGTTTCAAATATTGAATCAGTAAAATTCTTTTCACAATTCTCTGATGTAATTGTTTTAGCAAGAGAACTTCCTTTAGAACAGATCAAAGAAATTTGTGACCAAATTAAGGAACAAGAGATCAAAGGTCCTTCTGGAGAATTACTAAAAATTGAAATATTCGTTCATGGTGCTTTATGTGTTTCCATTTCAGGAAAATGTTACATGAGTTTATCTCTTTACAACAAATCTGCAAATCGTGGAGAATGTATCCAACCTTGCAGAAGAAGATACAAAGTAACTGATCTAGAAACTAATAGGGAGTTAGAAATTGATAACGAATACATTATGTCACCTAAAGATTTATGCACAATAAAATTCTTAGATCAGATTATTGCTTCTGGAGTTTCAATATTAAAGATTGAAGGTCGTGGAAGATCTCCTGAGTATGTTTACACTGTAACAAAAGTTTACAAAGAAGCATCAAAGAATTTCTTAAAAGGTAAAGTTGATTCTTGGTTAAAAGAATTAGAATCAGTATACAACAGAGGTTTTTGGCATGGTGGATATTATCTTGGAAATGAACTTGGTGAATGGTCTACATCTTACGGCTCAAAAGCTACAAAGAAAAAAGTCTCTTTAGGCAAAGTAAAAAATTATTTCAAAAAAGCTCAAGTTGGTGAATTTATTTTAGAAGCTTCTGATATTAAACTTGGAGATGAAATTTTAATCATTGGTCCAACAACTGGTATTGTAAAAACAAAAGTTGAAAGTATTTACAAAGATGAGAAAAATGTTTCAGAAGCAAAGAAAGGAGATATAGTAACAATTCCAATTAAAGAAACAATTAGGTTTAATGATCAATTTTACAAACTTATCTAAATCTTGACATTATTTCTTTTTATTTTACTTTAGAATAAGAAAAACCTTCGGAAAATATGAGAAATAATAATAATTTATTTAAATACTGTTTTTTAATAATAATAGTATGATAAAAGGAGTTATTTTTGATCCTGCTCATTTGTTTATGAAAAGTGATAGAGCTTGGGAATATTGTTGTAAAAAATTTAATCTTACTAAAAAAGATCTTTTGGAACTTAGAAAAGAGTTAATTAAACCTGCAAAAGAAGGCAAATTATCTAAAGATGAATTGTTAATAAAATTATCAAATTATTTTAATATTGATCTTACTAATATGCAAAAAGAACTTGAAATTGGTGGTAGGATGTTTGATTTTAACAATAAAGTTTTAGATTTAATAAAACAGATTGATAAATCTAAATATAAAATAGGTCTTATTAGTAATACTACTGAACTTTTTGCATCGCTTCATGATGAAGGAAATTTGTATAATCAATTTGAGAATGTTATTCTCTCTTTTGAAGTAAAAGCATTAAAACCTAATAAAGTAATTTATAAAAAGATGTTACAAAAATTGAATTTAAAATCAGATGAATGTGTATATATTGATGTAAAGGAAAGAAATATTCAAACAGCTCAAGAACTTGGAATGAAAACAATTTTATTTAAAAATATAGAACAATTAAAAGAGGATTTGAATAAATACAATTTGATTTAGTATTTTACAAACTTATTTCACACCAATAAAAACTTGACCAATACCATATTCTTGTATTTTTGTAAATCTTTGATAACCAATTTCTAACAAATCTTTTTCAGTAATTCCTTTTTCAATAGTTTTACCTTCAACAACAAAAAGTCCACCTTTTCTCAAAACTCTATAACATTCTTTTGCAATTTCATAAGACCCATTATTTTCTATAACTAAATGTGGAATTATCCATCCTGCATATGCTAGATCTATACATTCTTCACGAAAGGGCATATATCTTGCATCAGCAATAATTTTATCTTTCACCATTTTCCTATCAAACAAAAAATCCAATTCTATTTTTTCTTCTTCATAAAATCTTTTATCTAATCCCCAAACTTTAGTCTTTGGGAATCTTTCAGAATACATATTAACAAATTTTGAACCTAAAATTCCACAGCCTACATCTAAAATTTCTAAATCTCTTTGTTCAGTTATTTTTGAAATTCTTTTTACTAAATCTTTTCTAGCATTAATTCCATTAAGAATTTCTTCTATTCGGAACGGATCTCGTTTAAACATAATTTTTGCACAAAACTCATCGCTTTTAAATCTTTTTATAAATATTTTTTCTATGTCCTACATAAAGAACAAAAATTTGAATATTTTTATTTGAAATTTCTGCAATAACTCTATAATCACCAACTCTTAACTTATATTCTGGTCGTCCTTCTAATTTTTCAAAAAAATGATATGGATTTACCTTTGTAGCTTCTAATTTGTTTAAAATTCTTTTTTTAATGTTTTTTGGAAACTTTTCAAGTTTCTCTATTACTTTTTCATCAAATATTAATACATAGTTCACAACCCGAGCCTCTTCTTGGCCTCTTCTTCTGTTAAGAAATGACCTTTTTTTATCCTCTCTCTAGCTTTTTCAATTTCTTTTATTGTTTCTTGACTCAGTTTTGGTTGTTTTTTACAGGTTTTTACAATATAAACTATTTTTTTTAAAACTTCATCATAACTTTCATTCTTATACTCTCTAAACAAATCTAGTTGAGATTTTGTGTCTTCATGAATTTTTATTGTTGTTGTTTGCATAGTATATTCCTCTATACTCAGGTATACCTAAGTATATTTAAATCTTTCTACTCCAAACCTTTCAAATACTCTTTCACTCTTTTCACTATTGCTGGCAGAAAAAAATTCTCAATTTGTTCTTCAAACAATACAGAAATATCTTCATCTTCATTTATTTTATACTTATTTCTAACTTTCTCTACAAAATACATTTCTCTTAATCTTCTAATTTGTCTTCTCACATTTGAAGCTGCAACTCCATTTATTGGCAACTTTTCTAATTTTCTTTTTTCAATAACATCCATTCTAATTTCTTCACAGCTCATTTCTTTTTTACTATCTAATAGAATATGAAAAATATCTACTATAACATCTCTAGAATCTCCTGGTTGTAATAGTCCTGTAGATAAACAGATCTTTCTAATCAAATCTCTCCTAGTCATCTCATAGGGCTTTTCATATTTTCTGAGTGTTATCTCAGCCAAGGGTCTATCTATTGAAATTTTCATCTAAAACTTTTAATCGTTTTTGCCTATATAAGCTCTGCGCGCACCCATGTCCGGTGTCCACCCTTACTTCTTTTTATATTTCCAAACTAGAAAAAAACCAAGAACTAAAACTAATAATCCTACTCCAAAAGCAATCAAAGGCAAAAAGCTAAATCCATTAACATCTGTAACAGCAGCACCAGTTAAACTATTTCCAAAATTAGTATTTCCAATAAAAAATGCTCCAGCCAATAAAAGAACTGCAAAACTCACAACAGATTTAGTCTTTCCATCTAATCTTTGTTTTATTTGAGGATTAAACATTTATCTTAATAATACTCTTTCATTTAAAAGATTTTTCCTATATTCTACATAATATACTTCTTCTCTCAATATATTTTTATAAAACCTTCTCTCTTTAAGGATCTCAGGTGATAAAATGCAAGATCAATTTATGTTCAATGACTTAATTTCTTTTTCAAATCTAGACTCAAATATAGCAATTACAACTTTATGGACAAAAAAAGATAAAATCTTAGAAAAATTAGACACTACAAAGGTTGCTTTAGTTGGCCAGCTTTATTCTAAAAACAAAGGTCTTAATGCAGTTCTAAGAAATTGTTTACTAAACAAAAATATTAGATATATAATAATCACTGGTCAAGATATTTCAAACAGTGGTGAAGCTTTACTTAATTTAGTAAAAAATGGTATTGACGAAAATAGAAATGTTATTGGTTCTGAAAAATCTGAAATTGAAGAAGAGATTCCTATTGAAGCAGTAAATACTTTTAGAAACAATGTTGAAGTTTTAGATTGCAGAAACATTGTTGACTATTCACAATTAAACATAATTATTAATGCATTAACTCAAAAACCTAATTACGGAGAACCTGAAATTTTTCCAGAAGCAAAAGCTAAAGATCCTGAGAAGTTTCCAAGTGAAGCATCAGGTTTAAGAGTTGTATCAAAAACTGTTGGTCAAGCTTGGTTAGAGATTCTAAAAAATATTACTCGTTTTGGAACATTAAAAAAATCACAATACTCTGATGACCAAAAAGAATTATTAAACTTTGTTGCAGTAATTACTGACGAAGACCCAGACAATCCTAAATGGGAAAATTTCTTTGACTTTACTCCTGAGGAACTTAAAGATTACATTCCACAAATTACAACAAAGAATAAAATCGAAGGTGTTGAATATACTTATGGTCAAAGATTAAGAGATCATAATGGTATTGATCAAATTCAAGAAATTACTGAAAATTTAAGAAAAACAAATTACTCCAGAAGAGCTCTTGCTTGTACTTGGAATGTTGAAGTGGATGTAAGAAATCCAAAGTGTCCTTGTTTAAATTTAGTTCAAGCAATTGTTCAAGATGGAAAATTATTCTTAACAGCATACATAAGAAGCAATGACATGTTTGGTGCTTGGCCAAGAAATGCTTTAGGTTTAAGAAAATTACAAAAGAACATTGCACAAGATTTAGCTTTAGAGCTAGGTTCATTAACAACAGTTTCTTGTTCCGCACATCTTTATTCTTCAAACTGGAAAAATGCTGAGAACATTGTTGACGAATTTTGTACTTCTAAAGGATATGATCAAGATCCAAGAGGGAATTTTGTAATTTCCATAGCTGAAAATAAAATCACTGTTAACCATTTAGATTTAGATGGAAAAACATTAAAGACTTATGAAGGTCCAACTGCAATATCTTTAATATCTTGTCTAGCAAATGATAATATCATCTCAGATTTATATCACTCTTTAGATTTGGGTCATGAGTTGTACAAAGCAGAAGTCGCATTAAGACTTGGAAAGTTATATGTTCAAGATCAAGCTTTACTTTTTTGAATATATTCCTGAACCTATTACAAAAGCAGAAGTCAAAAAACTAGCCGTTCCTACAATCCAAAATTTACTTGTATTTGGGTCTGTTAATTTTTCAGTTAAATAATTTCCACCTACTACTGCTGTAACAACAATTCCAGCAAGAGCTCCAACTCCAATCATTCCTTTTTGCAGATAACCTCTTTCCATAGTTGCTGAAAGATCATAATGTAATGCCCAAAAAGGACCTTCTTCTTTTACAATTTTTCCAAGGTTAGAAAAGTGCTCTCTAGTTGTATCTTTATGAAGCCACTTATCATAAAATTTAGGATCTCTACGATCTGGATATGGTTTTCTAAAATTAAACATAAAATTTAAAATTATATATCTATATATAAGACTTACTAATACAAAAACTATTACTTTTCTAATTCATAAAACTTTAAAAGGCTAGACTTAAAATTAGTTTTTATGGCAAAATTTTTATTTCAATCAGAAGGTACTAGTTATAGAGTTCCAGGAATTCCTTATTATCATGAATCTCAAACAATTAGATCTGTAGTTTTAGAAGGTATACCATCAGAAGACGAATTAATTAAATATGTTTGTCAAGGAGATGAAAGAACTATTGTAAATCCTTGGACTTCACATGTAATAAAAGGTTTTAGTACTTATGTTCCAACTACTTTTAGAAAAGCAACTAAAGATTTAAGTAAAAAAAGAGCTAAAGAAATTTTTGGTTCTAAAGATACTTCTTTAGATGATTCAACAAAAGTTCTATTACAACTACACACAGAATTAGATTCAAAAGCTGCAACATTAGATGCTGCAATTGTTAATATGCGAAGAGATGGTGAAACTGTTGTTCACAAAGCACACCTTGCACACAGGTTATATTTAATTGGGAGATTATATGGTCATTTACAAGAAAGAGCTTATCCTTTTGATTTTGGAAATTTAAGAGATCCGTCACAATGGGATGAAGCATTAACTAGAATGAAATTATTATTTATTGATTTTATGAAAGAAGTTCCTATTGGTGGAAGAGAATATGATATTCATTGGAAAAAACCCGAAATGAGCGAAACTGAAATCAGAACTAGATTTCCTTACTTAGGTTGGCTAGAAGAAAAACTTGGAGATAATCTTAGAGGAGTATTAATTTATGGTTCTGCTGCAAGAACTGCTGATCCTAATTTATTTGGTGATTTTGATAATTGGGTAAAAGTAAAAGATGTTAGGAAAGCTCATGAAGTTCTAAAAGGAACATGTCCTATTGTTTTAGGAAACAGAGTTTTAGAAACAAAAGGCGAAGAAGTTCCTGGAGCAAAACCTCTTGGAATTCATATCACTCCTGATGATGATACTTATGAAATTAAACATACACGTTTCTTACATGACTCAAGAGAATTTTTATTACATACTCAAGTTTTAATGGGAGAATTTCCATTTCCTTTAGTTGAACAAGATGAAATTATTGAGAGAGGTTTAGGTCAAGCTCATGTTAAATTAAAAGCAACTGCAAGTTCTTTGAACTGGGCATATTTTAATCCTGAAAAATTAATTGGTAAACCTGCTTTATTTGAATTCATTGTAAAAAATATGAGATTCTTTTTACAGCATTCATTAAATGCTTTAGAAGCTCCAGATTTTAGGGACAAACAAATTTTAGATGCTCGTTTAGCAGAAAAAGGTTTAGTTATTCCCAAATATACTGAAGATTTACCTCAGATTAAAAAATCTTTATTATATGCAACAGCTGCAAGTTTCACTTTGCAAAAAGAATTAATGGAACAACACACCCCTAATTTTGATTTCATGAATGATGCAGAAGGATACAAACCTTCTCGAGATATTGATGAATTAATAGATCTTTTAGACGAGTAATCATTCAACTAAAATTGCTGTTTTACTTGGCATTGCATTTTTAGCTTTTCCTTCTTTACTTTTATCTGCTAATTCTATTTCCACAACACACTTCAATTCACTCTCTAAGAAATCTTTTTTCTCAACATAAATATCAAATTCTTCTTTTTGGCTCAAAACAATCTTTGGAATCTTTGAAGGAGATTTTACTAACATTGGAATCAACTTAGAAATTTCTTTTCCATGTTCTTTATCTGTTAAACTTTTTATTAAAACACCAACATTCTTTTCCATTTCATATTTTTTCTTAAAGTTTCTAAAGAATTTATACTTCCATTTTGGAGAAATAATAATTTTAACTTTTTTCAAATTTTCAACTTTAGCTAATTTCTTAATCTCTTGAACATCACTTAATAAATTTTCAACAGAATTTTCAATAAACTCAGCCTTATCATCAATTTTTTTCTCATCATACTTTGGCCATTTACTTATTGAAACAAATTCATCTTTTCCATCCCACAACTCTTCTGCATAGTGTGGAATCAGAGGACACAGCAACTTAATCCATCTTTGAAATAAATAATCATTAACAATTTCTTTATCTTCTTTTACTTTATTATATACTCTCAATAGATCATATAAAACTACATTACTATAGGATCTAAGGTCCATATTTTCTAAACTCAAACTTGCTTTTTGAATTAATCTTTCAACCTTAGAAACAAAAGCTTTATTCTTAACAACTCCTTTCTTCCTTTCCTTTGACATATTTTTCAAAACTTCAAATAATTGCTCAAGATGTTTTTTCATTCTCTCAACTTCTGAACTTTGCCAATTCATTGTTCCTTCAACACTAGTAGTATTACAAAGGAAAGCTCTAAATGCATCAGCACCATATTTTTCATTTAATTCTAACAAAGTCACAACATTCCCTTTTGACTTAGACATCTTTATACCATCAGACATAACCATTCCATGCAAAGAAATCTTTTTTGGCCAATTATTTTTCTTAAAACAAGCTACATGTGAAAAAATCATAAATGATAAATGGTTTGGAATATGAGAACTAAATGTATGTCTATGGTCGCTAGGATACCAATAATCAAAACTTTCTTTTATCTCTTGTAATTCTTTTTTATCAATATTTAAGTCTTCAGATAATTTATTTACATCACCTTCACCATTATACACATAATCAAAAAATTCTGGTTTTAGTTTATCTCCTTTAATTCCAAACTCCTCTAACTTATTTTTAATAGTATAAAGTGACATATAAATTGTTGAATCTGAAAGCGACTCAATAATCCACTCTTTATCGAAAGGCAACTTTGTTCCTAATCCTCTTTTTCTTGCACAAGGTCTTTTATCTAACCAATCAAAAACATCTTCAAATTGTTTTCTAAATTTATCTGGTTGAATTTTCATTGCTGTCAAACATTTCTTTGCATCTTTTTTCCAACCTTTTGCATTAAAATCTAAGAACCATTGTCCATCTAAAATTGCAACAATAATTTCTCCACCATCTCTTGAAATTGCTTTTCTTGAAGTTTCATAAAAAATCTCAGCTTTTTTACTTTTCAACAATGCTTTTTTCATTGCTTCTTTTGCTTCTTCAACTTTCATTCCTTCAAACTTACCACAAGTCTCAATTAATACTCCTGTATGGTGTCCTGCTTTGTAAACATCTTGAGTAGCTTGTTCTAATTTTTCAGAATCTTTTAAAGATTTAATTTTGAATCTATCAACAGCATCAACTGCAGCAAAATCTGAATATCCTTTGGATTTAATTATAGGAATTAATTTTATTTTTTTAATCTCTTCATTATCTAAACCAAACTTCTTACACATGTCTTTAGAATCTTTTAATTCTTTCAATGCAATATAATCAAATGGTGCATCACTTGGCACAGAGGTAACTAATCCTGTAACAATACTCGGATCACAATGTTCTGACGGTAAAATCATAATTTCTCTTTCAACAAAAGGTGCAAAACAGGTCTTTCCAAGCAAATCTTTTCCTTTTATCTCTTCAATAACTTCAACTTTTTTATCTTGATATTTTAATTTCTCAAGACATTCTTTACTAACAATCCAATTTTCTTTTCCAACTTTAGCTTTAACATAAACAACATTAGGATTCACCCACATATTAGTTTGACCAAACATAGTTTCTGGTCTTAATGTTCCAGCCATAATATAAGAATCTTCAAACTTAAATTTGATCAAAGTAAATTCCTGTTTTTCAACTGGATTAGTATCACCATCAGCAATATCATCTTCACCAACAGCATTATCTAAACTTTTACTAAATAGAACAGGATACTTTCCTCTTACTAAATAATTCTTTTCTTTAAACTTATTAAACTGCCACTCTACCATTTTTTGATGCTCAATATCTCCAGAGGTAAAAGATCTTCTCCAATCAACACCTAATCCTAAAGTAGAAAATTCATCAATCATTTTTGGAATAAAAAAATCTACAATTTTCCAAGGGTCTTCAAAACTTTGAACAATTCCATCAACTTCATTTTCATCTACATATGGTCTTACATAATTTTTATACAATTCAATTTTCTTTTGATCACCATTTTTAATTGCTAAACTAATTCCTAATACAGGTGTTCCAGAAATATGAAAGGCAATAGGGTATAAAACATTCATTCCCTGCATTCTTAAATATCTTGCATAGACATCAGTTTCAGTAACAACTCTTCCATGTCCAATATGTAAGGAACCAGAAATATAAGGGTAAGGTATATTTATGAAAAATTTCTTCTTTTTGTTATCAACATTAACTTCAAAGATTTTTTCTTTCTTCCACTTTCTCTGCCACTTATCTTGTATCTTCCTGTGGTCAACCATAGCTATATATTATTTTACTCTTTTTTTAAGCTTTTTGTATAAAAATAAAGAAATAAATAGTTTATTTTTTCTTTTTACGTTTCTTCTTAGTCTTTTTCTTAACTACTGGGCTACTTTTCTTCTTAATATAATGAATTACTTCCCAGATAATAAATATTATCAAAACCACCCATAAAGCTGTCCAGTACCAAGCAGTTTTACCCTCTTCAGGAGCAAAATATTTATTTAAAGAATCACTTAAATCATCATCATCTCCACTTTCAGCTGCTCTAAAAAACTCTGCAGAGGAAACTAAACTAAAACACAAAATAAAAATAATAAATAACAAAATCACCTTTTTCATAATTATCTATAACTCTCCTTTCTTTTTAAATTTTTTCTTTCTGATATATCCAAAACTTCCAACACCTAACAAACCAACTAAAGCAATTCCATACAAAATACTAAAACCATAATCTCCTACTTTCACATCTTCTAAATTCAAATTTTCATTACTAAAATCTCCACCTTCAACTCTATACACGACTTTTATTGAAACTGCATTAACTAAATTACTTCCATAATTTTCTTTGACAACTAAATAATCCTCATAATCTCCATCTTCTTTATCTATAACTTTTAATTCTACATCAATCAAAGCACTCTCTCCTTCAAACAAAATAAAACTATCATCATAAAAACCTTCTATTTCAAATTCAACAGGAAAATTTTCATTATTTATAATTAACAATTCTCTAACTACAATTTCTCCTCGACTAACTTCACCAAAATCTAAAGAAGTAGGTGTAACAGCTAATCCTGAAACAACTGGCAAAAATAAAAAAAGAAAGAAAATTATTTTTTTCATGATGCCATACACCCCATAGCTTTTTCCATAATTGGATTATCTTTGTGAAAGAAATATGCCAGTTCAAACATTCTTTTATCTACGCTTAATTCTGAACTAAGATTTGCACTAACTTCTCTAACTTCTTTTTCTTTCATATCTTTCAACAAATATCCTATTTCCCAATATAGTTTCAACATCACATCACTCGCTCTCTGCCAAATCTTACTTTCTGCTTCTTCAATTAAATATCCAATTTCACCAGCAATTTTCTTTCTCATTTTATCCACTCTCCATTGAATTTATCACTATACTCCCTTCATAGTTTCCAGCACTTACACTATATGGTACAATCAATCTAAATCTCAATTCTTCACTTACATTTGGTTCCAAATCTAAATCTAAACTAACTGCAGTTTCCAAACTATACCAGCCTCCATTATACAGTTCTAAATAATCCAAACTAATACTCTCTTCTTCAGAAACAAATTCCTCTCCATAAATCTCTGTATCGACTAATACATTTCCACTATTCACAATTTCAATAAAATATTCACTTTCATCTCCTGGCCCCATATCAAAGTACACAGAACTTACATTCAATCTTGTTGACAAAATTCCCAAATATTCAAAACTTGTATTTCCATATCCCAAACTACTTCCATCATTAACTTCAATATCAACAACATAATCTCCAGCAAGATCAAAAGATTCCATTGCAAAACTTCCAGCAAACTTTGAAACACTTTCATTCACACTTTCTAAAAAACTCAAGTTATAGCTTTCATTATTTACAACTAAACTAACTTCTTCAATATCACTATAACCATTTCCATCGACTACAAAAACTTCCACATCTACCTCTTTTTCTAAATCTACATTTGGCATAACTTGTACTCCTTCTGCTGAAGAATCATCTGTGCTAATATTTACAAGTAAAACTTCTGGAGCACTATTACTTACAGTTAAATGCAAACTAACTTCTCCATCTTCACTTTCTTCTTCCACACTTTCAGAAATCAAACTAAAACTTCCACTTCCTGGATTTCCATCAACATCACTTTCCTGCCATTCATCTAAAGATAATCTTTCAATTGTTCTACCAGAACTTCCACCATAACTACTATTATAACAAACTTCTTCACTAAAATCTGCAGAACTTAAACTGATACAATCTTCAGCACTCAAACTCATAGATCCATCTACTGCTTTAAAATCTTCGTCCCAAATTCCATTATTATCTCCCCAATACCATTCAAAACTTTCTTCATCTGCATCTGTTCCATCTATTAATTCTCTGGCAATCACTAAATATTCACCACTTTCAATTTCCTCATCCTCAAACTCATTTCCATCTAGAGTCCAATCACTTAAGTTTACAGTTTCACTTCCAGTATTATAAATCTCTACCCATTCTCCATCTGAATGTGAACTAGTTTGGCTTGGACTATGCATAACCTCTGTAATGTAGATGTCTGCTGCGACTAACTGTGCACAAAGCACAAAAAATAACATTCCTATCAATAGTTTTTTCATTTTTTTCTCCCCCTTATTTTAGTTTCATTCAACGTCAGGGACGGGATTTCCCGTGCGAAGCACTTTTGAACCCATGAAGCACAGGGTATGTGCTTGCTGGATCTTAAGTCCAGTGCTTTAAACCAGACTCAGCCACTCTGACTTTGTTGCGAAACCTTTTTTAACTTCAAACTCATACTTATTTTACGGGTATGTGTTTGCTGGATCTTTTATCCAGTATTTCTATTTCTAAGAATTCAGTTTAAAATGCCTTTACTACAATTTTTTGAAAATCTTTCAGCTTTACCTGAAAATCCTTCAATTTAGTTAAATTTATAAAGAAAACTTTTTTAAAAGATATTGTTACGGATCCGTAGCTCAGTTTGGATAGAGCACTAGCCTTCTAAGCTAGGGGTCGAGGGTTCGAATCCCTCCGGATCCGTATATTATACTTCTGAGTAAAAAGATTTATATACATCAAATCTAACTTTCTTTTTCATGCAGGCGTGGCCAAGCGGCTAAGGCAAGAGGCTGCAACCCTCTGATCCCAGGTTCGAGTCCTGGCGCCTGCTTATTTTTTTATCAAAACTCTTATAAACATTTCACCCTCTATTTACATAATGTTAGAAACAATCCCCATATTCATTCTAATTCCATTGTTATTATGGAGTTTAATTTGGAAAGGCTTAGCTTTATGGAAAACAGGTAGAAACAATCAACTTGTTTGGTTTATATTCATATTAGTATTAAACACTGCAGGAATACTTCCTATTATATATTTAATATTCTTTCAAAAGAAAACAAAAGTAAAAACAAAAGTAAAAACAAAAGTAAAAACAAAAGTAAAAACAAAATCAAAATCTAAAAAAACTAAAAAGAGAAAGAAGAGGTAAAATTTATGGCTAAACTAAAAAGAACTTTAACTTTATTCAATGTCACTGTTGCTGGTGTTGGTATGATTTTAGGCGCAGGTATTTATGCACTAATTGGTGCTGCTGCTGTTGATGCTGGTAATGCAATTTGGTTATCATTCTTACTTTCTGCATTGATTGCTCTTTTTACTGGTTTAAGTTACGCTGAATTATCTTCTATGTTCAAAGGTGATGCTGGAGAATATGATTATGTTAACAAATCTATGCATAAACATTTTGCTCTTTTCATTGGCTTAACTGTTATTGCTGCTGCAATCATTACAGCATCAGCTGTAGCTTTAGGTTTCGCAGGTTACTTATCTACATTACTTCCTATTCCTTACATTGCAGGTGCTTTACTAATTATAATTTTAATGTCAGCAATAAATTTAATTGGAATCAAAGAAGCTGCTTGGTTCAACACAATTTCTACTTTCATTGAATTTGCAGGTTTGCTTATCATTATCGTTTTAGGTTTCAAATATGTTGGTTCTGTAAACTTGTTAGAATTACCAAATGGAATTGAAGGTATTTTTAGTTCTGCTGCTTTGGTATTTTTTGCATTTTTAGGTTTTGAGAGTATAATCAAGCTAGCTGAAGAAACTAAGAATCCAGAGAAAACCATTCCTAAAGCAATTTTACTTTCTATTGTAATAACTTCCATAGTTTATGTTTTAGTTGCAATTTCTGCTGTAAGTGTTGTGGGTTGGCAAGCTCTTAGTCAGAGTGATGCACCATTAGCTTTAGTTGCTGCAACTGCATTAGGTGGGATTTCTGGTCCTATTTTAGCTGTGATTGCTTTATTCTCAACTGCAAACACAATTTTATTATCTTTAATCACATCTTCTAGACAACTTTATGGGATGTCTAAAGAGAAGGGTTTACCTAAATTTTTATCTCATGTTTCTGGTAAGACTAGAACTCCAATTTTTGCTATTTTGGTAGCTACTTTTATTGCAATAGTTTTCACATTAATAGGTGATATTCATGTTGTTGCAAATATTACAAACATTTTCTTATTCATAACTTTTGGTGCTGTAAACTTAGCTTTGATTATTTTAAGATATAAAGCTCCTAAGATGAAGAGAGCATTTAGGTTACCTTTAAACATTGGTAAATTCCCTATTATACCTCTTATTGGTATTATAAGTTCAGTTGTTATGATCGGATTTATTATTTGGGGCTTTATTTTTTAATTTTTTTGACTTATACATAAATAGAAAGGGAATCCATCTAGGGTTCTATGATTTAAAGTTTTAACAGTTTTATATCTCATTCCTCTTGTAATTCTACAACAATCATATAAATCCATTCTTGTATGGTCTCTCAAAACATCATTATAATTTCTTTGCATAATTTCTTTTAGGTCAGCATCAGCAATACTCTCAATATAATCTTCATCTGTTAAATGACTTTTATCATGATCTAAAATAATTAAATGTCCACCTTTTTTCAGGTAGGGGTGACATTCTTCAATAATATTTTCATTTCCATGTAACATACAAATTAATGTAATCACATCAAAATATCCTTCTTGTAAATATTCCTTTCTTTCAATAACATTTGCTCTATTTTTTAATAATATTTTAGCTTGAGATAACATATTTTTCACATCATGTTCTCCTGTTTCAGGTCCATCATAAGCAAAGAAATTATTTTTAGAATTTAAGGGAATAAATACACTAGTTATTGATCCATCTCCACAACCAAAATCTAATACTTTTCCTTCTAGATAAGGGTTCATTTTTCTCAACAAAGCAAAATATCTAAAGGTTCTTTTATCCATATAAAAAATTCAAAAATCTTTTATTTATAACTCTATCGTTCAATATTTTTATGATATAATCCTACTGCTTGTCTTATAGTTTCTTCTATAGAAATTCCTGCATCTAAATATTCTACTTTCGTTCCATGTTTTTCAAAAAAGGTCCTTAATTCTGTACTCTCATAACTTGGTTTAATCATTTCTTGAAACCTTAAACTTTCAAAAATTGCATTATCATCTTTTTCTCTTCCTTCTAATCTCTTTATGATTTCTCCAACATCTTCTATAGTTGGAATAATAATTAAGTCTGGAGCAAAATCTAATGTTAATTTATTTCCATGTAGTGCTGCTATGTGATCCATTGGTAAATATTGGTCTGTATCTTTTGCTTGCATTGATTGATAAACTAAACTAGTAATAACTCCTCTTGACTGAATAATAATTTTTCCAGCTTTCAACATTGGAAGAATCCCTCTTTGATACCATAATAATCTATCTGCTGCATACATCTCAGCAGTAAACAAGGGACTATATTTTCTATTATTTTTTGAAATAATTTCACTTCTAATCGCTCTTCCAATTCCTACATAGGTTGGCTCAGAACTTACAACAACATCAAAAGAACTTAATGGTATATAATGTGGATTTGTTTTATCTCCAATAAAACTATGTTCAAATTCTGGATGCTCATGATTTTCTTGCCAATATTCATTTATGTCGAATACTCTCATTCCTTTAGCTCTAAGGTACTCAACAATAGAATCCATAACAACTCCTTTTCCAATTCCATCAAGTCCATCAACAATAACTAGTTTTCCAGGAAAATCATGTTTTGGCATATTTATATTTTAACTATTCCAGCTTATATATTATTATATTCTCAAAAACAATATTCGTTAACTTTATAAAATCATTTAGCTCCAAGATACTATGGATGAAATTT
>JABHLH010000017.1 GCA_018692925.1 archaeon | reverse complement strand
TTTGAAGAAAACAATAAAAGAGTATATGATAAAACAGTTAAGCAATTAGGAAATGATGTTGTAAGAATTTTACCTAGGAATTATAGAGAAGGCTCTGTTATAGATAGAGAAGTTAAAGAAATGTTAATTGGACTTGCTGAAACTAGTTGTGATATGGATCCTGATTTAGTTTATAGACATGGATTAAACCAAATAATAAATCCAGGAATTAAAACTCTTGTTGGAAAACATTTAGAAGATTGTGCTTATTGTACAAAAAGAAAAGGAAAAAAATTTATTTATAGATAGAATCTATGTTGTTTAATATTAAGAGTTTTTCTTCTTCTAGAATTTTTAGATAATTATTTAATTTTATAAGTTCACTATCCATAGCTTTTTTATAATTTTTAATTAAATCCTTTATATTACTCTCTCTGTCCTTTAATCTCCACAGATTTTCTCTTGCTCTTAATGCTTCACTCCCAAGATTATGAGTATCACTTCTTAAAATCTGACGTGCCATTTGATAAAATGTGTTTCTTGTAAAATCTCTTATGTTATCATATAAATCCTGAGATAATGGAGTTATTTTTTCGGTATATTCTATTAACTCAGCTTTTATATCATATTTGTCTTTTTTTCCTGCCATCTCAGCTTGTAATTTTAATTTTTCAATTAAAAGTTTATGATGATTTGCTATTTCATTAGCCATAAGATCATGTTTACAAACCATAGTGTCTTTGCCGTAACTAAAACTCTTTTTTTCAAAATTTAAATCAAAAGCAGCACCAATACCTGCAGAAGTAGGTTTTTTTGTTAAAATCTTTGTTGCAGACTCGTTCATATCTGAAATTTTCTTTAGTCTCTTTGCAATCTCTTTTATTTCATTATCAATAGCTTTTCTAGCATTTTTACCTTTTTGAATTTTACCAGATTCTCTTAAGTAAGTTGTTGTTTCTTTGAAGACTATTCTTAAATCTTTTTTAATTCTTTCATAATCTCCACTAAGTCTATTAACTGTAATTAAATCTGTTTCTAAATGTTTTTCAGCTTCTAATAGGACTGGATAAATTTCATCTCTCCATGATCTTAATTTGTTTTGAGCCGCTGTGTATTTTTTTGTATATTCACTAAGTAAGTTAAGATTATCTACTAAGGTTTTTTTAGAAACAGCTTCAGGATTTAATTTTTGACATTTCTTACAAATCTCATCAAAATCTTTTAGTTCTGGAGATTTTTTCTTTAATGCATTTAATTTTTCTATTGTAGTTGAAAGAGTTGTGTTTAAATCAGCAATTAAAGCATCGTTATCTTTTGCGATTGCTCTAAGTGGTGAAGTTGCTCTTGCAAATTTAGATCTTAAGTATTCTTCTTTATCTTTATCACCAAGATTACCCATATGTTTTTCGAAAATGTCGTATGTTGTTCTTCCACCTTTGCTTTTTTGTGCAAGTAACTTAGTCAGTTTTCCTTCAGCTCTATTAAAATCATTAAATCTGCTTAAGATGTCTGCACTTTTAGTTTTTGCAATAGTTATGTTAGCTACTAATTCTTGTCCATTAGTTCCTGCTTTTTTTAATTGTTTTGCATAAACTTTTGTTAGATTTAAAATAGGAGCTAATTCCTCATCAGATCTGTTTTTTGCAGTATTTGCAAGGTTCTTTAAATCTATAGTAGGTAAACCTAAGTTTGTAAAAGAGAGTGATTGAGTGATCATTTTAATATCTGTATCAATTCTTGTTACGTCTGCTTGAGTTTTTGCAATAACTCTTGAAGTTTCTTCTGAAACTAGAAATTGTTTAATCTTTTCGAATAATGCCATCTTGTTTCTTATAGGGTTGTATTTATTTATAAGGTTTTTTATGTTAATGATTGGAGTATAATAAATTATATAAACTATAGTTTTTAGATTGGCATTATGAAAAGTAAAGATTTAGTTAGTGATCTTAGATTAGGAAAATCTGTTGTTTATTTGAAAGAAACTTATGGTCAAGAATTCTTAGAAGAATGTGGTTTAGGAAATTTAAGAAGAAATCATGCTTGGGCAAATAGAATTGAAAATCTAAATATTGTTGGAAAATATTTGAAGAAAGAAGAAGAAGTTGAGAGTTTAGAATATTTAGTTGATACTGTTAGAAATGTTTCTTGGGATCAAGTAAGAAGAATTAAGAATAGGGATGGTGTAGTAAATGGAATTGAAAAAATTAATCAAACTTATACAAGATTTTTAGATAAAGTTTATTCTCAAAGAAATGTTGAAGAAATTGTTGAAGATAATGTTCTTAGTTTATCAAGAGCTGAGAGAGAAGTTAATGATTGGTATCAAGGAATGTTAGTTGTAAATAATCCTAGTAATTATTTGAGAGAAAGATTAGATGAGTTAGAAGATAGAGGAATTAATACTAGAGTTGGAAGAGAACATGCTCAAAGTTATTTGAATGAAGTAAGTTCAAAAGTTGATGGGAATTTTGTTGAAAAGGAATTAATTAATTTAGTTAATGTTTTAGAGGCATTTTCTAGAAAATGGGAAGTTGATTATAATGAAATAGTTTTACCTAAAAAAAGATCTGTAAAAAAAATAGGTTTAATTGGAATCTCTGCTTTAGCTTTATTGTGTACTAGTGTTGCTGTTGCTCAAGATTATAATTGGGATGTAGTTAAGGAAGGTGAATTAGTCCTGGAAGTTGCGCCTAAAGAAAAAGTGGAAATTAGTTTAGCTGTAAAAAGGTTAGAACTTGATGAAGCTAGTCCCATTAGTTATGGAAATAATAATAATGTTTATTTTGATTGGAAAGATAAAAGAATTGATAAAAAAACAGTTGTTTCTGTTGATGGGGATTCTGTTGATTTTGATGAATTAAGAAAAAATTTAGTTGATGATAATATTTTTGTTATAGATGAAAATGGTAAAAAAGTTAGAAATTTATCTGATGGTTTAAAGTTAAATATTAAGAGTGCAAATGGTAATCCTTTAGCAACTGATTATGGCCCATGTAATACAAGATGGATGTTTTTAGTTAATGAAGTTTATAGATGCGATGTTAGTCCTTTAGATTTTTTTGGAGTTTAAAAAAATGTTTGATAAAACAATGTTGGTTGGTGGAGAGTTAAGGTA
The DNA here is from genome assembly GCA_018692925.1 of archaeon. Classification (GTDB taxonomy): domain Archaea; phylum Nanobdellota; class Nanobdellia; order SCGC-AAA011-G17; family GW2011-AR17; genus BS150m-G60. The sequence goes on along the minus strand of JABHLH010000017.1, from coordinate 12,728 downwards.
CTTATTAAGAAAAAGAAAGACAATAGCTAATCCTGAAGAAACTGTAATTAACCTTTTTGAAAAATCTTATGATCTAATGAATTTAGAAGATGGAATAAACTCTGAAGTTTTTCAAAATATTTCCAGTCGACTTTTTACTATTAGGGATCAATATCAATCTTATAGTTCTGCTACACATTTTGTTGCTGATTTAAGTTTAGTTTCTTTTGAATTTGCTAAGCTTGAAAGATCTGATAGATATAGAGAACAAATTCGTGAGTTTAGATTTCAATTAGCTGATTTATATGCTTATTTGCAAAATGGTGGAAAGTTAAGATAAATTTTTATAGTATTGTTTATTTCTTGTTTTTATGAAAGTTTTAATTGCAGCACCAGTAACAGAATGGTATGATTATTGTTGGAAAGAATTTAGTGATTTTTTAAAAGCACAAAAGCATGATGTTTTTTTAGTTGATAACTCTAAAGATGAATGGTTTTATGAGAAAGTAAAAAGTGAAGGTTTTGATATTTTAAGGAATGGTCATATGCATAGAATTAGAGATATGGTGACAAGAGATCATAATGTTATTAGACAAAAAGTTTTAGATGAGAGTTATGATTATCTTTTAATTTTAGATCAAGATGTTATTCCACCAAATGATGTTGTAGAACAATTAATTAAACATGAAAAAGATGTTTGTGCAGGGCTGTATTTTGGATCGCATCCAGTTTTAGGTGAATTGAGAGTTATGCCCTTTGCTTGGGTGTTTTCTTCAGGAGAAATTGATTGGAATAATACAGGTTATTTAGTTGATCAAGAAATGTGGCCTGGAAAATTGTTGAAAGTTGCTTTTACTGGAATGGGATGTATATTAATATCAAGGAAAGTTTTAGAGAAAGTAGAATTTAGATATTCTAAAGAAATGGATGCTTGGGATGATAGATGGTTAGGCTTTGATGTTTGGGATAAGGGTTTTGAATTCTGGTGCGATACTAAAGTTAAATGTAAGCATATGTATAAGAATAGAGTTTTTGATTATCATGAACTGAAAAGGCAAGGTAGAAATTAGGGTTTAGAAAGCTTTATAAATACACAATTTTTAACAGGTGTAAAGGATAGAATTGTGAAAGCAAGACTAGGCCTGGAGGATTTGAATTCTCTAGGAAATTAAAATAAGATGGCACGAATGCATTCAGGTAAACGAGGAAAATCTGGTAGTACAAAACCAGTTGAGAAAAGTGTCCCAGAGTGGGTTAGCTATAAAGCTGAAGAAGTTGAACAGTTAATTGTTAAATTAGCAAAACAAGAAAAGAGTTCTTCAGAAATTGGATTGATTCTAAGAGATAGTTATGGTATTCCTTCAGTTAAAACATTGTTAGGAAAGAAAATTCAAAAAGTTTTACAAGAAAAAAAATTAGTTAAAGATTTACCAGAAGATATGTTGCACTTAATTAGAAGGCATGTAGACATTATTGAACATATGACCGAAAATAAACACGATATGGTAGGTAAGAGAGGATTACAATTAACTGAATCAAAAATTAAAAGATTGGCGAAATATTATAAGGCAAAAGGAATTATGTCTGAAGATTGGATGTATAATAAAAAAAGAGCAAAAATGTATATAGAATAAAATGGCAAAAAAACTAATCAACAAAAAATCAAGAGTATCAGTAACTAAGAAAAGATGGTATGCTCTAAAAGCACCTAAAGTTTTTGATAATCAATTATTTGGAGAAACAACAGCTGCAGATCCAAAGTTGTTAGTTGGTAGAGGAGTAAAAGTTAGTTTGAATACATTTATGAAAATGAAAAGATCCGGTAACATGGAACTTAAGTTTAAAGTTATAGAAGTAAAAGGTAATGATTGTTTAACAGAATTTGAAGGTATGTTTATGCCAGTTCCTTTAGTGAAAAGAATTGTAAAGAGAGCAAAAAGAAGAATTGATGATTCTTTTGTTGTTGTAACTAAAGATGATGTTAAAGTTAGATTGAAACCTTTACTATTGATTAAGAAAACTGTTCAAAGAGGAGTTTTGACAGATTTGAAAAGAAAAACTCAAGATTATTGTTTAAATTATGCAAAAGAATTAACCTATAATGAATTGATAAATAAAGTTATCATTGGTGAAATTATGAAGAACTTAAAGTTTGAATTGAAAAATGTTTATCCAGTTATGAGTGTTGAAATGAGAGCTTTTGTAAAAGTTAAAAAATAACTTTCTAAAATCTAAATATTTAAATGTTGTTTCTTGTTTGTATTTTTTATGTTAGGGAATGTTTTAGTTTATGGAAAATCAATGGGAAGAACTTATGTTGATGTTGGTTTGAAAAGAAGAGTTCTTTTGAGAGAAATTGATGGTGTAGAAATGCCTAAACCTGGATCTAGAGTTAGTTTAGATGTTACAGAAAAAGGTAAAAAAGGAGCATTATTTTCTAGTGCTTATGATGTTCTTAGTGAACCTAGTTTTAAAGCTGCATTTTCTAATAATAAACGTTATTTATTATTAGGATCTTGGGAAGGAGATATATTTAAACATCATTTATTTGATCGTTGGGCTCATAGAGATTTTTCAAGTGGTTTTTTTGGAGATAAATATGCTCTTGTTAAGCCTAGTGGTTATTCTTTTGCAAAACAATTGTCAAGTCAAGATATAACTGAAGTACCTTTAGATAATTTTAAATTTGGTTGTCTTTCTAGGGCTGTTGGATTTAATGATGAGTCTTATAGGGGACATATTGATTGGTTGATAAAAAATCAGGGATAGAAAGATTTTTAAGGTTGAGATATTTTTTCTGTGATATGCCTCAGTAGCTCAGTGGTAGAGCACTTGACTTGTAATCAAGAGGTCGGGAGTTCAAATCTCTCCTGAGGCTTTTTTAAAATGGAAGATAATTTTGTATATATTGTTTGTGATGATAGAAGTACTTATGATGTAAGGTTTAGGTCTTCTCTTAAAGATTTTGTTACTGATAAAGATATGATTGATAGATTAGGTTATGAAATGATAAAATGTTATAGAGTTTGTAGAAGTTCATTTTGTAATGCTATGGATAATTGTCAAAGTTTTGTTGATAAAAATATCTCTTTAGGTGATTTAGAGTTAAGAATGCAAGAAAGGTAGTAAATTTTATATAGTCTATTGAGTTGAATTAAATTATGGTAATCTTAGAACTAATTAGTTTTTGGACTTCAGTGATTTCAAGTATTTTTATTTTATTACATATTCCTTCTTGTAATATTCACTGGGCAAATAGACTTAAACCCTTTTCAAAATATTTGAAAAAGTATCATAACTTAACTTTGAATTTAGCAGCAGCATTTGCATTGATACATGTAATAATAATTTTTGTAGAATTGATTTTATAAAAATCTTTTTGGATCTGTGTCAATGTCAACAATGGTTGCTTTGTTTGAAGCTAAAGCTTTTTCAATTGCTTTAGGTAATTCTTTAGGGTCAGTAACTTTAATTCCTAGTCCTCCACAGTTCTCTGCATATTTTGCAAAGTCGCAATTGTGAAGTTCTGTTTCCCAATTTTTATAATTTTCAACTTTTTGTTCTTGCATAATCATACCTAGTTGTTTGTTGTTGAATAAGAAAACTTTGATAGGTAAATTATTTTTTACAGCAGTTAAGAAATCTCCCATTACCATTGTGAAACCTCCATCACCAGTAATACAAATAACTTCTCTTTTCGGATAAAGTATTTTTGCTGCTAAAGCTCCAGGTAAACCAAAACCCATAGAAGCTAAATAACCTGACATAATCATTTTTTGAGTTTTTTTCATGAAGAAATTTCGACCAAACCACCAACCATTTTCTCCAATGTCTAAAGAAATAACAGCATCTTTTGGAAGTAAATCATTTAGAGCTTTAATAATATATTGTGGTCTAACTGGTTTTTTTGTTGCATCAGATTCTTTTTCTAATAGCTTAATCCATTTAGCTTTTAATTTTTTAGCTTTTAATAAATATTTTGGGTTATTTTTTATTGAAACTTGTTTTGTTAGTAATGGAATTATAGTTGCAGAGTTTCCCCATAATGAAACTTCAGAAGGAAATTCTTTTCCAAGGATCATTGGGTCAATGTCTATTTGAATTATTTTCTTTTCTGGGATTTGAGTCATGTCAGAAAATGAAGAACCTATTACAATTAGTAAGTCTGATTTTTGAACTAAATCTGAAGCAGAAGTAGAACCAATAGTTCCATGTGAACCAACATACAATTCATGATCTTCATCAATAACTCCCTTACCTCTAAATGTTGTAACAATTGGACAAGAAATTTTGTTTGCTAGTTTTAATAAATTCTCACCTTCATTAATACAACCAAAACCAGAAATGATTACAGGTCTTTTTGATTTGTCAATTACTGAAGCTGCTTCTTTTATTAGTTTTGTAGGTTGGGAAATATTAGTGTTGGTTATCCTTCCTTTGAAAGGTAAGATTTTTGTTCTGTAAGATAATTTTTGTACATCATTTGGAATGCTAATATGTGAAACACCTTTTTTTATTAGAGCATGTTTTACAGCAAGAGTTGCTAATTTAGTTGTTTGTTCTTCTGACATTAAAACTTTGTTGAATTTACAAATAGGTTCAAATAAAGAATGTTGATCTATTTCTTGAAAAGTTCCAGGACCAATCATTTGTCTTTTTACTAAACCAGTTAAAGCTAATACCGGTGAGTTATCTAATTTAGCATCATAAAGTCCTGTAGTTAAGTTTGTTGTACCTGGACCAGCAACTGCTAAACAAGCAGCAACATGACCTGTAAGTTTTCCATAAGCTGATGCCATAAACGCAGCAGTTTGTTCGTGTCGTACTTGTAAATAATTAGCTTTGGGGTTTTTTCTAATTGCATCTAGAACACCCAGTGTTGAAGTTCCAGGAATTCCAAAATAATTTGTTACTCCCCAAGTTGTAAGTTGTTCAATAAATACATCAGAAACAGTTTGTTTAATTTTAATTTTGGATTTTGTATCTAATAAAATGAATACTCTTTTTTTAGAATTACAAACTGGACAACGCCAAGAACTTGGAAGTTCTGAAAACTTTTTATCTTCTTTGTTTTCTTCATAAACCCAGTTACAAACTGTACATCTATAATCTGACATATATTTTTTAGAAGGTGAATTTCTTTTTAAAATCTTTGTTTATCTTATTTTAAAAATTTTACAATTAGGATTTGAAAAACAGTTTACACATACTAAGTTATTTGTTTCTTTGTTAACTTTCATATCTTTTATTCTAAAACTAATACTACAATTTGCACAAATTGTTTCTAACTCTTCGTAAGTTTTTTCCATCTTTTATTTGAATGTTCTTACCATTTAAAAAAATTTATTTTATAGAAAAGTTTAAATAGATAATTCCTGCTTATATGATTAAATAAATATGAGGTGGATATTCATGAAAAAAAAAGAAATAATAATAGGGTTAGTCTTAGCTTTTTTAATGTGTTTTAGTTCTGTTGGTGCTGTAACAACAATTGGTGGTGCAGAAATAGGATCAAGAACAACAGGTGCTGCAACAAGTACAATTGCAGCAACAAGTATTGCAAGTGTTGCTAGTAGTAGTGCACAATGTAATGATTATCAAGATAATGATAATGATGGATCTATAGATTATGGTGGAGGCTGTGATTGTGATGGTGATGGTACTTTAGATTCTTTTATTGGAAAAGGAGATAGTGCAATTATTGGAAGTTTTTGTGCAAGTGCAACAACAGATGAATCAATTAGTTCTTATAATACTCAATATAGTGCTTCAGTAGAAAATGAATGTCCGGGAATAGGTGATCTATATACTTCAGATGATGAATGTGATGATGAAAATGATGATAGTGAAGGTTTGACAAGTGAAGAGTCAAAATTTATAATTGAATTAGGTGATGATGTTACTGAAGATTCAATTAAGACTGCAACAAATGGAGATAATATTGTAGTTGTTTATGAAATTAATAATAATGTTTATTATAAATTATATAGTTCTGATGATGGCTTGTTAGCAGAAGGAAGTGCAGCAACATGTACAGATGGTTTACAACAAAATCCAGCTGTTGCAATGAATGCAGATGGACAGTTTACAATTGCTTGGGAAACAGATGCTGATTCTGCTTATGCAAGTGCTGATGGTTGTGGGTCTGTTTATCTTACTATTACTGTAGATACAACAACAGGAATAGGATATGTACCAAATGTAAGAGGTGGAATGGATATTGCTATGAAAGTTTTTGATGAAGAAGGAAATTATTTTTATGGTCTTGATAATGAATTATATGGTGAATTTATGGTGAATAATCATAATGCTGATTCAAGTAAAACTGAAAAAAATAATTGGTGGGCAGGTTTAGGATATGATGGAAAAGCTTCAGTTGCAATGTTTGAAGATAATATAGTTGTTGCTTGGGAATCAGAAGATAAAAGTGATGGTAATTATGGTGTTTATTCTAAAATGTATAAAATTAATGGAAATAGTTTAGAAAAAGTTAGTGCATATGAGAGTTGTAATAAGGAAAATGCAGAATATTGTAATGGTGCTACAGCAAATGAAATTGCTTTGTTTTCACCTATGATTACTAGTCATTCAAAGAGTGATGTTGATCTTGTTGCAGGTGAGTTAAATGGTGAAGAAGTGTTTGTAGCAACTTGGAGAAATATTAATTCAGAATATTCTGGTGGAATTTCTGGGACTACTACTAATTTGTATAAACCAGTGGTTAGAGTATTTAGTTTAGAAGATGGTGAACCTTTAACTGGTTCAAAAAATGCATTGGATGAAAGCGATACTCTTTCAAAAGCTGTTTATCCTCAAGTAGAATTAACATATGGGAATGATAATTATGTTGTTGTTGCTTGGCATGATAATGATAAGAAAAGTATTGATTATAGTGCTTTTGAATTAGGTGAAGGGAATTTTAATCCTACAACAGGTACTATAGATTTTACTTTATCTGCTTTAGGTGATAGAGAAACCACTTTGATAAGTAGTTCTGGTTTAAGTGGAGATTGTCATTATTTACAAGATTTTGTTATTCCTAAAACTGGAAGTGCAATAAGTAGCACTTATGAAAAAGGAATGGTTGCTGTTAGTTCATATGAATTAAGTAGTGGATCTTGTGCAGGGACATATGCGGATGCAGAAGCAAGTAATGCTTATCTTGATTTGTTTTTTATTAACGAATTTACTGATGAAGGTGATATTAGTGGTGAAGCAACAAACATTTATGGAAGTTCAAGTAGTGGCGGAGTAATGGAAATTTATCCAAGATTATCTGCTTCAGCTGGCGATGGTTTTTATGTTGCTTATGGAAAAGATGAAGAAATATCATTAAGTAAATATGGTTTCGATGGAAAACAAGATGCATTAACAATTGGTGGAAGTGCTAGTGATGATAGTGGAACACCAAGTATTGCAGGAACTTTAGGTTCTCTTGGTTTAGATTTAAGTTTAAGTTTAGGAACAAGTACTTGTGAATTTATTGGTTGTGATTGTGATGGAGATGGATATGTAGAAGATGATTATTATTATACAAGTGGTTATGGTGCACAGATTCCAAGTTTTTGTCAGGTAGATCCAAATTCAGGTTCAGCAAGTGCAGGAGTTGCTCTTTGTGATGATGTTGTAGGAACATGGTATGCTTCAGATGCAAGTACATGTGCATTAGGTGTACAAAGCGATGTGCCAACAGCAAGTGGATATTGTGCAGATGGTATTGATAATGATGGTGATGGAAGAATGGATTTCTTTGGTGGCTGTGATATAAATGCTGATAATGAATTAGATTGGACTTGTCAAGGAAAACCTTATTTGACCGGATGTTATCAAGATTGTAAAGATTCTAATGGGAGATTTTATCTTAGAGATGCAGGTTGTTTAGCAAGTGGAGATTCAGAGTATGCAAGATGTAGTGATGGCATTGATAATGACAATGATGGATATGCAGATGCTTATGGTGGTTGTGATAATGATGGAGATGGTTTAATAGAATATCATTGTGGCTGTGATGAAAATGTAAATGGTGATTTAGACTTTAATGAATTTGGTTTAAGTTTAAGTGAGTGTAGTACAGGAATCACATGGGGTTGTAAATCAGCAGGATATGAAAATGAAGTAAGTCTAAGTATTGAAATAACTTCATGTAATAATTTGTATTTAGCAGATCCAGAATGTATAAATGAAGGTGATGATAGTGAAAGAGATTCAGGTTTCCAAATTTATGGACTTGACTTACCAACATTTAGTGGAGAAACACTTCCAATTGCATTTGCACCTGGTGATGAAGGAAGCTGGTGGAGCAATCTACTGGATTTTATTTTTTAATTTTTTTTAGAAATCTTTTTATATCTATATGGTTATTAAATTACTAATGAAAAGAGGTTTGTTAGTATTTATTGTGTTATTTCTTTTAGTAATTCCTTTAGTTTTTGCTGCTCCAGGAACTTGTGGAGATGGAATTTGTGATCAAGCTGAAAAGAATTGGAGAGCAAATAATTATTGTGCTGAAGATTGTGAAGGTGGTGAAGGTTTGTTTTGTGTAGCAGGAGATTGTGATGTTGGTTTTGAATGTGTGGATAGTGTTTGTGTAAATATTGATGAAATTGGTGAGGGTGCTGTTCTTGAAGAAGTTGTTGAAGAAACTGTTACAGAAGAAGTTGTTACTGAAGAAGGTGATACAAGTTCAACTACAAGTTCTGAAGAAGTTTATGATAATGTAGAATTAAGTTTTGAATATTATCCTGGATTAGATTTGAGTGATGTAAATAGTTTATTATTTTCTGTTGGAAGTGTTAATATTAAGTCTGGAGATTCTTTAATCTTGTTAAATGATGGAAGTTCTGTTGATGAAATTTGGTTGTATAGTGATGGAGCAAATGTTTATGTATATTATAATAGTGCAGCAACAAATAAAATTACTGAAGCAAGTTCACATAGTTTAAATGAGAATTTGTTTAGTTTTGATTATGGGACTGAAAGTTATACTATAAGTTCATATGAAGAAGAAAATTATTTAGTTTTAGATTTTGATGAAAATGTACAAAGTTATTGGGATTTAAGTTCAGGAGAAATTAACTCATTAAGTAAAATATTTTTAGATTCTAGTACTGAAGTAAGTTTAGAAACCAGTGATCAAAATTCTTTAAGTGGAGTTGTTGTTAAGAATCCAAGTACTAATTTTAATTCTGATTTTTTGTCTTTATCTGTTCCTTATAAAACTGGAATTGTTAGTGAAGAAGTTCCTGTTACCGATGATGTTACTGAGACTGAAGAAATTATAAAAGGTAATGGTGAAGAAAAGATTATTTCTTGTGTTGTAAGTGATGATATAAAATATAATGCTGCTTTAGGAGTTTATGAATTAAATTTAGGTGAGAGAGTTATTACTGTTGAAAAAAAATTAGATGAAATTATTTTTAATGGAGCAACCTATGTTTATGATTCTAGAGGTGAAGGAATTGAAACTCCAAGCTTTTCTTTGAAAGAAGCACAAGGAAGTTTATATGAAATTTTAGTAAGAGGAAATAGTATTAGTTCAATTGATTTAGCTTTGTTTGGAAAAGCAATTGCTAGTTTTGATGGGACAACTATGTATACTTATAGTGCAAAACCTTTGAACTTTTTAATTGGAAAATATTATCTTAGTTATATTAACAATGAATTTAAAACTTGTCAGTTAGAAGGTAGTAAAGCTGAATGTAGCGATGGTGTTGATAATGATGAAGATGGTTTTGTAGATTTTACTGGTGGTTGTGATATTAATAATGATAATAGAATTGAATATAAATGTTGGTGTGATATTCAAGAAGATAGAATTCCAGGTGATGATGAATGGATGAGTGCAGAGTATTGTGAAGGTTATAATTATATGTGTGCAGATTTAAAATTGAATCCTGTGCAAAGTCAATGTACTGATGAAAGTGAAACTTATCTTTGGTTTGATGAATTTTGTGAAGGTCTGGGTGGAGCAAGTGAAGGACAAGAAGGGAATTGTGTAGATGAAAACATTGTTACAACTGGTGAAACTTGTTTAATAGATCATCCTGAAGAACTTGATCCTTATGAATGTGTAAATAAATATAGGGCGGAATCTGAAATTTCTTGTGAACTTGAAAATGCTGAAGAAGGAGAAGAAATAGTTTCTTGTGTAAGTCATGAAGAATGTGCTAAAGGTGAAGTTTGTAATCAAGAATTATTTGCATGTGTTTCTTTAGAAGCTGAAGTACAACAAAATGATCCTAAAAGTTGTAGGATGGATGATAATTGTAGAAGAAGTGAAACTTGTGTTCAAGGTTATTGTATGAGTGAAGCTTCTGGTGTAATTACAGGGGATAATCCTATTCTTGGTCCTGTGAAAGGAATGTATGAAGCAGGGATGGGTGTTGTTATGAAAAATAATGTTGAGTATCAAAATAAACAAGTTGTAAATAAATTAAGAGAATCAAAATCTATTGACGAGAAAGTTAAGAATGGACAAATGACAAAAGAGAAAGGTGAGAAGTTTCAAGAAAAAACTATGGAGAAAATGGCGAAAGGAATTGATAGAGCTTCTCAAGCAGTTTCAAAAAATATTGAGAAAAATCCTGATAGTCCTGGTTTGAAAAAAGCAATGGTACAGTTAAGTAATGTTGCAGGTAAGTCAAGTAAAGTTGTAAATGAAAAAGGTTTGAAAGGTGAAGGTTCTGAAAAATTAAAAAATAGATTAGGAGAATCACAAGATAGACTTGCAGGAAAAGAAGGTGTTCCTCAAGGTGTGAAAAATAAATTAGGAAATGTTAAAAAAGAAGTTTCAAAAGTAGGTGGGGTTTTACCTGGTCGTGAAGGTGGACAAGCCCAAGGTCAAACTCAATTACCTGGTAGACAAAATGGTCAAGCCCAAGGTCAAGATAAAGGAGCACAAGTTCAGTTGCCTGGTAAAATCGGAAAAGAAAATACAGGTAATGGTAAAGTGCAATTGCCTAATAAAGTTGGAAAAGACAATACTGCTAATGCTAAAGTGCAGGGACAAACACCAAGTAAAAGTTCTGGAATAAGTGATAAAAAAAGTTTAAGTACAAAAAAAGAAAGTAAATTGCCTTCAGGTGTTTCAAAATCAAAAAGTTTGAGTAGTAAATCTGGAGATTCTAAAAAAGAAGGTGGGATTAGTTTTAATAAAAGAAGAACAAGTTCTACAACTAAAAATGTAAATAAACCAAGTTCAAGTCCAAACAGTGCATCTGGGAATAAATTAAATGATGGAGTAAATAAACCTAGTTCAACAGGATCAAAAACTCAAAGCGCAAGAAGACAAAAACCTACAAGCGGTGGAAGTTCTGCATCAAGAGATAGTGGAAGAGCTGCACCTTCTGGTGGAAGAGCTGCACCTCGTCAAAGGCCACCATTACCAACTGGTGGAGTTGTTAGAGAATTAAATGAAGATGCAAAAAATATTTGGAATTTTTTATTTTTTATTGAAGATTAGAAAGATTTTCAGTGTTAAATTAATTTTTTTTGTTTATGTGTTTAAAGTTTAATGTTATGATTTTTCCTTGACGTGGAAGGAATCTTAATTTCAATTCTTTGTTCTTCCATTTTAAAAAACTTTATAAGTAAGAAAGTCTAAATAATTTTAAAGAGGGATTAATTTTGGTAGAATTAAATAATGAAAGAGTTAATGTTGTAAAAAATTATATAGCTAATGCAAAATCAAAAGGTTATTCTGATGATCAAATTAAACAATCTTTATTGAAAAGTGGAGTTGATGTAAATACTATTTCAAGTATGTTAAGCTCAAATATAAGTGTACAAAATTCTGATAAAACAGAAGCTTTGAAAAAATATGTTTATGATGCAAGAGCAAGAGGTTATTCTGATGACCAAATAAGAAAAGCTTTATTGAAAAGTGGAACTGACGAAAATACTATCAATAGTTTATTAGGTGCAAGTGCTAGAAAAAAAGCTTTTTATAAAACTTGGTGGTTTTCTTCAATTATTATGTTAATCTTTTTGTTGGGAATTCTATTTGCAGTTTTTTATGCAGCTGAAATTCTTGTTGATGATACAATTGTAAGTGATGATGATTCTTTAGTTGATTCTGATTATGTAGATGATACTGATACAACAGATTATGATTATTATGATGATGAAGATAGTGGAGCTGGTGAGCCTCATTGTGGAGATGGTGATTGTAATATAGGAGAAAGTTGTGTAGAAGATTGCGGTTGTGATGATGTTAATGATTGTGGAGATAATGAAGAATGTAATGAAGATAGAGAATGTGTAGAAGTTTCTTCAAGTTCTTCTTCAAGTAGTAGTGGCGATGATAGTATTATAATTGAAGCTGATGAACTTGACTTTGAAGAAGATGATGGTGTTATAATTGAAGCTGAAGAACTTGATTTTGAGGAAGATGATGGTTTTACAGAAGCTGAGTATGTTTATTGTACTGATGTAATTCCTACTTGTGCTGATGGTTTAGATAATGATGCTGATGGTTCTATTGATTTATTAGATAGTGATTGTGATAGTTGGTATGATTATGAAAGTAGTATTATAATTGAAGCAGAAGAACTTGATTTTGAAGATAGTATTGATTCTATTGAAGCTGAAGTTTTAACTTTTGAAGATGAGATTGTTTGTACTGATGAGATTCCAACTTGTGCTGATGGTTTAGATAATGATGCTGATGGTAGTATTGATTTATTAGATAGTGATTGTGATAGTTGGTACGATTATGAGAGTAGTATTATTTTAGAAGCTGAAGTTCTTGA
>JABHLH010000016.1 GCA_018692925.1 archaeon | reverse complement strand
TTCAAGTTGTTTTTTTATTTCTTCTATATTTTCCATTTTTCACCTGTTTTTTTGTTAAGAGTAAGGGAATTCAGCTTCTCCTAATTTTACACTTTTTCCCAATGCGTATGCAAAGATAGATTTAGCAATCTTCTCAGGTTTATCTCCTCTTAATATTAATTTTTTTGTATACTCAAAAATTTCTAATAAATCTTTTTTAGTATAATTGGTTTTTTGTTTAAAGAGAGGAATAGATCCTTCATCATTTCTTTGAGAATAATTTTTACCTGTTTTAATATTTTTTAAATCCATAATCCAATACCACATACCAGGAAAAAACCAAATTTTAACTTGATATTCACCTATATCTTCTTTTATTGAAAAGTTTTTTTCCAAAGCAATTCTTGGATCTTTTTTCTCCATGTTAGCTTTTTTAATAAGGTCCATAGCATCATAATGTAAAGTTTCTGTTAAATTGTTTATATCTTGGCCGCTTGCGATAAGTGTTTTAGCACGATTAAAAATTTCTATTAATAATTCTTCTGTATAATTGTCATCTTGTTCACAAATAAATGTTCTTCCGTCTGCTTTTTGATATCCATAATATTTACCTGTTTCTAAATCTTTTATTGATATTACCCAAACAAAACTTGGCATTTCTAAAAACCATAATGCTATTTGATATTTTCCAACAGTTTCTAAAGGTCGGAAACTTTTTTCTAATTCTTTATGTGATCTTCCCATAGCTTTTTTAGGTGAAAAACCAAATATAAACTTTTAGGTATTAAAGGATTATAATTTAGAATGGTTCTACTTCTTTATTATCATTTTTCTGCTTGTTTCCACATTTCATAAAAGAATTCTTTATAGGAATCACTGATTTGTTTTGAAGTTATTATAACTGCAACAGGTTCAGGTTTTAATGTGAAATTTAAAATGTTTTCTCCTAAAATAATAATTCCAATTGGGGTCGCTGATAAAAATTTAAACTGAGGTTTTCCAAACTTTGAATAATAATTATATTCTTTTACTTGGTTTTTGAATTTTTTATTGATTATGAATTTAACCTTATATTTCTTTTGGCTTCTCTTTTTTTGAAGTTCTCTAAAAAATTGTTTACATTCTTCAGAATCATCTTTTTCATAACCTGGGGGAAATCCTATGTAGTCAGAACCTGTAGCTAAGGTATCCATACAATAATTAAAAGCTGTGTATAGGCCTTTCCAACCTTTGAACACCTGAGCTTCTTGTTTTTCTGGAATAAAGTTTCTTTTTTGAATTAATTTTGGGACTAGTTCTTCAACTCTTTCTTTTTTATCTTGAATAAATTGAATGAGATTTTTTGGATCTGTGGTAGAGAAATGTTTCCTTTTTCCTTTTTGTATGTAAGTAACTAAACCATGATTGATTAATTGATTTAATGCATTGTAAACTACTGAATTTTGAAGTTTAGATTTTTTGATTATTGGACCAGAAGTTGTTTCTCCTAATTCTAGTAAAGATAAGTATATTTTAATCTGAGCATTAGTCGGTCCAATATCCTCTAAGATCGAAGTATCAATTTTCATAATTTTATATATCTCTTGTATGTATTTAAGTTTTTCTTTTTTCTCCAAAAAAGGAGAATAAAGACTTATATGGCCTTTATGTTACTACTATATCAAGGTAAAAATTACCTGAAAGGAGAAAAAAATGAAAAGAGGAATGTATATGACAGGAATTTTAGCAGGCTCAATCCTTGGTCATGTTTTATTTGATCATGTGAGAAAAGAGAATGATCTTGAGAGAAAGATAGAAACTGAAGAAGTTTACCAGCCACAAGATGGTTTTGAAATTCATAGTTTGGAATCAGATTATGATGTTGGGGTTTATTGTGAAGAAGGACAAATCCCAGTAATAATGATTTATGAAGAATAAGGAGAAAAGAAAATGGAAGAACAAAAAATATATTTTAGAGGAAGAGGATTTGTATTAAATGAGAAATCTAAAGAAAGTGAAGTTTTAGAGGCATATAAAAATTGTATTGGAGAAATACAAGTTATTTCAGATAATGTTTATTCTGAAACCTATATGGATGAGTTAAAACGATATGCTAGAAGATTAATGAGAACTCGTAATGATTTTATTCAAGGATTTTATTATTTTGCAAAGTTTGGAGTGAGCAAAGATTTATCCACAGTAGTATCTAATGGGAAAATGTTACTTGCAGATAAAGTTGATAAAGTTAGAGATGATAATTATAATAAATCATTATTAGAAGTATTGTCTAAAAGATGTTCTGAAGAAGAATCTAAAGAAAGCGAAGTTTTGGAATTTGGAGATTTTTATTTGAATGTTCTTCAGTTAAATAGGAGTCCTAGGAAAAGAGAAGTGTTGCAAGCTTATAGAGCTGGTGTTGAAAATGCACAAGATATATCTGATAGAGTAAATAGTGTAAATAATTTAGGAGACCTTAGAGAATTGTCTTTTGAAGTTATGGAGTGGCGTTATGCTTTCATAAAAGGTTTTGAACATTTTGCAAAGTATGAAGCTAGTCAGGATTTAGATGCTGTAGGAAAAAATGTAGCTAGCGTACTTCATGATAAAGCTATAATTGTAAAACATGATGATTTGCAAAGATCTGATTCTTTATGGAGATAAGAAAAATGGGAATACAAGAAAATTATTCATATGAAGGGGTATTTGGATTTTATAGGTTTTTGAGAGATAGACATGCAAGATCTGTTTATGAAAATCTTATTGGAGACTTTCAAGAGTTATCGGATAAAGCTTACCACTCAGAGAATCTTTTTGAGATGAAAGATTTGATGAGAGATTTTCTTTATTTGAGGAATGAATATTTAAAAAATTATTCTGACTTATCAAAAGCTGGTTTTGCAAGAGATTTGGATACTTTGATTTTTAATTCAAAAATGGTCATTGCAGATAAAATTGATGTTGTTAGAAGTGATGAATTTCAAAGAGACATAAGTGCTATTCTTGAAAGGGATCATAAACAAAGTTAAAAAAATATAGGAGAAAAGAAAATGAAGATAACAAAAAATATGGATAAGGCACTTAGATTAATGAATAATCTACAAAAAGAAACAGTTTTAACTCAATGGAAAAAGCATGGTAAGGAAAATTCAGAAGTAGACTTCGATGTTAGTGGTGAAGGAGATATACTAAAAAACTTTGCTTTGATTAAAGGAGTTTGGAATCCATTCTTAGCATCTGGAAGATATCATGCAAGGTATTTATTTTATCATAGCGATTTATTTTATGGTAAAGATGTAATTGAAATTGGTGTAGGCTCTGGAATTATGAGTGTAGTAATGGCAAAATATGGAGCAAAAAATATCACAGCGAGTGATGTGTCTTCATTTGCAGTAGAAAATACAAAAATAAATGCAGAGAAATATGGATTAAAAAATATTAAAGTTGTAAAAGGAAATTTATTTGAAAATGTTAAAGAGAAAGCTGATCTTATAACTTGGATGATTCCTTTTTTTGCAGGCTATCCTGAAGAAGAAGATACAATTGGAAAAAGTATGATTATGCCTCCAGAGTTATTTGAAAGATTTTTAGAAGAAGCAAAGAATTATTTAAAATCAAATGGTGTAGTTTTGATTCCTTCATTTAGTTTAGGTGGAGATTTAACTGATCCGAGAAAGGTTGCTAAAAATTTAGGGTATAAGGTGACTACTCCTTGGACACATTCTTCTATTAATGGAATTCAACAAGGTGCAATATATATGCATGAGTTAAGGTTAGAATAAATGCACGGGACAGGGTTCGAACCTGCGTAAGCACTAAGCTACTGGGTTTCTCACAAATAGTAGTCCTAAGCATAGCCAAACAATATTTACATATCATTTTCCAGCCCGTTTGACCACTCCGGCACCCGCGCATAAGAATTTAGCATGAATTTTAGCTAGTTTCTCAGGATTTCTTAATTTGAAAGTCTTTAAAAAGATATCGATATTGTCTCTTTTTATTTGAATACCATAATATTTTTGATTATATTTTTTATTTACCCAAGATTCTTTTGAAGCTTTAATTTTATTTTTTTTTAATATTTCAAATAAGAAATTAATTATATATTTGCTGCTTGAAGTAAATCCTAAAGTATTACTCCTGAATCCATTTAGAATTGATAGTTATTGTTTTTAATAAAGTTATTTTAATTTTTAAAAAAAGGATTAAAAAATTTAATCTTTTCTATTTGCTTTCCAAGTATATGATCTTAGTTTAGCATATTTACCATAACCACAACTTGAACATGATCTATTTATTTTATGATAAGAAGCTTTACCGCACCTTCTACATCTAATGTGAACGTCCTTACCGGACTTCTTACCCATACTTGCTGTACCTTTACTCATTTTTTCTTTATGCTGGTGAAATTAGGATTATTGTGTCACCACGAATGAAAGCTTTTCCAATCTTTCTTTTCATGTTTCCATTTTCCCACTCTTCTGCATCCTCTAATACTGTATTAATGTGAATATCAAAAGCTTTCAATGTTCCAATTAACTGCTGTTTGTTTTTTAATTCTAATATAACTCTTTTACCTCGAGCCTCGTTTAATGCGTCCAAAGGACGAGCTGCTATTTCTGCCATTTTTAATTTTTCTCCAAAAAGATATATCAAGAGAAAATTAATCACTATTTAAAGGTTTCTAATGGTGTTTTACTATTACTGAGAGATTGTATATTGAGTATTTAGAAAGAAAAAGTATTTAAATGCTAGATTTTTCAAGACTAGGTATGGCATTAACATCACAAAGGTCAAAAAGAAAGTTGACAGGTGGAAGGTATAAGAGTTATAGAAAGAAAAGAGTTTTCGAAATTAGAAATCTTCCTATTTTAACCAAGTTAGGAGTTAGAAAAGCTAAATTTATTAGAGGTGTTGGTGGATTTATTAAACAAAAATTACTTTCAGAGAAAACAGTTAATGTGTTTGATCCTAAAACTAAAAAACATTCTAAAGAAGAAATTAAGAATATTATCGAAAATGCAGCGAATAGAAACTTTGTAAGAAGAAATATTATTACAAAAGGTTGTGTTGTTGAAACTGATAATGGTAATGTTAGGATTACTTCTCGACCTGGACAAAATGCAACATTGTGTGGCGTTAGGGTTTAGTTAGGTTTATATATTAGTTCTTTATTTTTATTTTTATGAAAAGTGAATTATTTCAATATATTTGTCAACATGTGCCATTCTTAGTAAATGGTATAGAAGAGAATCTTATTTCTGAGTTAGATGTTTCAAGAATGGGACTAAAGGCTAGATTAGATGGAAAATTTATTGATGTTTCTGATAAAGCTAAAATTGAACTTGAAGATGCTGCTTCTTTAGATCATGTATATATTGTTGGTAGAGATGATCTTCAATTATATTGGTCAAATTGGGCTTTAGGTGTAAGAGCTTGTAATTTACATGAATTTCATCAAAGTGGAAGATTAATTGCTTCTGATTATAGTGTTGCTGAGAAGAGAGTAAGGTTAATAACAACTTTAGCAGAATTGAAAACTACAACTTTTGGATTGATTAACAGTTATGAATCTTTGAAAATTTAAGAGTTTTAAAGAGTAATTCTAATTTCTTCTTTTTGGATTTTAATCGAAAAGTTTATAAAGGCTTCTCTTTTCCTATTTATAAAACTTATTGTTATGGAGATCTAAAATGGCTGTTAAAAAATGTCCCGAATGTGGAAGTTCAAAATTAATTCATTACAAAGACAAAGGAGAAGTAATCTGTAAAAGCTGCGGTCTAGTTATCGAGGATAAGATGGTAGATTTTGGTCAGGAATGGAGAGAGTTCGATTCTGACGATGCAGGTAAGAAAAGAAGAACTGGAGCTCCTATGACTTATACTAAGTATGATAGAGGACTTGGTACAGATGTTGGTCAAAAACAAGATATTTACAAATTAGCAGGAAGAGGTAAAAATAAATACTTTAGATTGAGAAAATGGCAATATAGGATATCAACAGCTATTGAAAGAAACCTAAAGTTAGCTTTAGCAGAATTGAAAAGAGTAGCATCATTCTTGAAATTACCTAAATCTGTAGAAGAAGAAGCAGCAAGAGTATATACTTTAGCTGTACAGAGAGGATTAGTTAGAGGTAGGTCTATGGAGTCTGTAGTTGCAGGTTCGTTATATGCAGCATGTAGAAGACACGAGGTGCCTAGAACATTAGATGAACTTTCTGAAGCTTCTGGAATTGATAAAAAGGAAATTGGAAGAACATATAGGTTCGTTACAAGAGAATTAGGTATTAGAATCCTACCTTCAAATCCGATAGATTATATACCAAGGTTTGCATCTGCTTTAAGATTAAGCGCAGATACACAAAGTAAAGCTGTAGAAATTTTAGAAATGGCTCAAAACTCTGAGTTAACATCAGGAAGAGGTCCAACAGGAATTGCAGCAGCGTCACTTTATGTAGCAGCTTTGATAAATAATGAGAAGAGAACACAAAGAGAAGTAGCAGATGTAGCAGGAGTTACAGAAGTTACAATTAGAAATAGGTATAAAGAGTTATTAAAGAGACTAAATCTGAAAGATCAGATTAAAAAAGTGGTTAAGGAAGAACCATAAATTTCTTTTTATTTTTTATTATGAAAAAAGTTAAGAAAAAAAGGCTAAAAGGTTATTGTCCTAGAATGAAACCCTTTGAAGACGAAGACCACTAGTTTTATTAAGAGAGATAAAAATTCTTTTTTTATGGATAAAGGATTAGAAGTATTATTGTTGCTGAAAGAGAAAGGTTTAGAGTTTGATGTTTCTAGTGGTGAATTGAATGTAGGAGTTAATAAAAATGATTATTTAGTTTATCCTAGCTCTCGACATGGATTTTTTACTTATGTATTAAGTGGTTCTTGGATGATCAAAGATTTAGATGGTGTTGGTAAAGAATATGGTGGAGAAGGTACTGAAGTTAAAGTTTTTAATTCTGATTTTGGTTCAAGAGAAGGTTATGAAATGTTTTCTGTTGATTCTGATGTATATAAGAAAAGGATTAAAGAGTTATAATCGGGGTTGTTGCATTAAATCCATTTTGGATATATATTCTTGATCTTTTTTCAACATCTTTTGGGTTTGTTAATTCTCCATGAATACCAATGCTTTTTTCCCATCTTAAATGATTTTCTTCAGGAATAAAGTCTAGGCCTCTCATTTGTGAATAGGCATATAATTCATATTTATGTTTTAAACCAAAAACTAAAGCTGGTTTTTCAAAGCCTTCTTCTCTAGTTCTTAAAATTAAATATTGTAAAGTTGCTTTGACTCTTTTTTCATTAGTTTTTTCATGTTCTATCCAAAGTTTTTTCATTTCCATTTGAGCTTCAACTATTGCTATAACTTCAGAAGTTTTAGCTTGTTGTAAAAAATCATTTAAGTATTGTACTCTCTCAATTATTGATATCATTTTTGTTAGATAAGGAGGATGTTCAACACCAAAAAGCCTTTTTTCATAAAAAGGATATTTAGAAATATTATAATCTCCTCTTGTTAAATTGTTTAAAGGAAGTTCTGTACTTGCTTTAAATCCTTCGAAGAAAGCTGAATCAATAGTACCTTCTTGAAAACCTTGTGCTAATTTTCTTCTAATAGCTTGCCTTAATTTTCCATTATCATGTATATCAGGATAATAATGTAGTTCTGCCATAAATTTTTGTTTTTAGTGTATATTTAAAAAGCTTTCTTTAAAGCACAAAAGTTAAAAAGTAAAGCTCTTTTGACTTGCTTATGAAAAAATTATTATTGCTAATTATTTTGGTATTATGTTTAGTGCCAATTGTTAGTGCTGATACTGATGTTTACTTATTTTATGGAGATGGTTGTCCTCACTGTGAACAACTAATGGAATTTTTAGATACTTTAGATTATGAGAATATTAATATTATTGAAAAAGAAATTTATTTTGATGAAGATAACAGGAATTTGTTTTTTCAAATGGCAGAAGATTATGGTGTAGAAGTTAGTGGTGTGCCAACTGTATTTATTGATGGACAAGTTTTTGTAGGTTTTAGTGATGAAATTGCAGAAGAATTAGAGTTAGCAATTTCACAATGTAGTATTAATGATTGTACAGATAGTTCTGATATTGTTGAAACAAATAGTTCTGAAGTTGTTGATAAAACTGTTTGGGGAGCTTTAACTTTACCTGCTGTTATTTCTGCAGCAGCAGTAGATGCAATTAATCCTTGTGCTTTTGCAGTTTTAGTTTTATTATTAACAACAGTTTTAGGTTCAAGTAAAAAAAATAAAAAGAAAGCATTGTTCTCAGGTTTAGCTTTTAGTTTAGCAATTTTTATTTCATACTTTTTGATGGGATTAGGTTTGTATTCAGCAATGGCCTATTCAGGTGTGACAAAATATATTTATTTGATTGTTGCAATTTTAGCAATTATTATTGGTTTGTTTAATTTGAAAGATTATTTCTTTTATGGTAAATGGTTTAAGATGGAAGTTCCAGATTCTTGGAGACCTAGAATGAAATCTTTGATTAGAGGGGTAACTTCTGTTCCAGGTGCTTTTGTTATGGGGATTATTATTAGTTTGTTTTTATTACCTTGTACTTCAGGACCCTATATCGTAATCTTAGGTTTACTATCTGAAGCAGCGACTAGAAATTATGCTACCTTTATGTTGTTTGTATATAATTTAGTATTTATTTTGCCAATGGTTGGAATTACTATTGCTGTTTATTTAGGGATTACTACAACCCAAAGAGCAGAGAGATGGAGAGTTGGGAAATTAAAAGTTCTACATTTAATTACAGGTTTGATCATATTATTATTAGGTGTCGGTATGTTGATTGCACTATATTTAGGTTGGATTTAATTAGGAAATCTTTAAAAAAAGAAAAGAGTAGGTATATTCTATGAAAAAGAGTGTGTGGTTGATAATTTTTTTATTGTCTATGTCATTTGTTAGTGCTGCAACATGTAGTGACTCAGATGGAGGACAAGATTATTATACATTTGGTTATGTTGCATATGGTGATTTAATTAAGTTAGATACATGTAGTTCTTCAACACAACTGAAAGAATTTTATTGTAGTGAAGGGAGTTATGAAGATACTTTAACTAGTTGTGAACAGGGTTGTGTAGGGGGAGTTTGTTTTGATTCTAGTTGTAGTGTAAGTGGTGAATGTAATCCTGGTTTAGAAATGTGGTGTGATGGTTTTGAATGGCAATCAAGTGATTATTGTGGAGAATGTGGAGTTTATGATTCTAGTTGTACAGAAACTTGTGAAGATAATGCTTGTGATTATAATGCGCATAAATATTGTGTTGATGGGGAATGGTATGAAGATTATTATTGTGATGTAAGTTATTGTGGAAATGATGAATACTCAGAAGATTATTGTTATTGTGTTGCTGATGAAGAAACAGAAACTAGTTGTACAGATTTAACAGATAATGATTGTGATGGTTATATTGATTGTAATGATCCTGATTGTAGTGATCAAGAAGGATGTCAATGTTCTGCAGGAGATACTCAAGAATGTGGAAATGATGTTGGTGCTTGTGTAATTGGAGAACAAAGCTGTATTGATGGTTCATGGGGAACATGTTCAGGAGTTGAAGAAAGTGAAGAAGTTTGTGATGATTTAGATAATGATTGTGATGGAGAAGTTGATGAAGATTGTACTTGTATAATTGGTGATACTAGAGATTGTGGAGAAAATATTGGTGTGTGTAAAGCTGGTGTACAAACTTGTCAAACAGATGGTGCTTGGAGTTTGTGTTATGGTGCATCTTATGCAGCTTCGCAAATTGAAGATTGTAATGGTTTAGATGATGATTGTGATGGACAAGTTGATGAAGGTTGTAGTTGTGTTGGAGGAAGTACTCAGGATTGTGGAAGTACAGTTGGTGCATGTGAAGTTGGTACGCAAACTTGTACAGAAGGTGAATGGGGATCTTGTGAAGGAGAAGTTGCTGCTTTCCCAGAAGTTTGTGGAGATTTAATTGATAATGATTGTGATAGCTATGTAGATTATGATGATGATAATTGTGCTTCGCCAAGTTCTTCAAGTGATGATGAAGAGGAAGAAGAAATAGAGGTTGAATGTATTAGTGATAGTGATTGTGATTCTGGTTTTACTTGTTCAAGAAATACTTGTGTTGTAGATAGTGAAGAAGAAGTAGTAGAAGTTGTTGAAGAAGTAGAGGAAGAAGAA
Organism: archaeon; assembly: GCA_018692925.1. Lineage (GTDB taxonomy): Archaea > Nanobdellota > Nanobdellia > SCGC-AAA011-G17 > GW2011-AR17 > BS150m-G60. Next base: position 83,338 of record JABHLH010000016.1, on the reverse strand, counting down.
GAGGAAATTTCTAGTTTAAGTTCAAGTAGTTTGTCAAGTACAACAAATAGTTCTGATGATTCAGGTGGTAGTAGTTTTATATTTTTTGCTTTAATATTTATTTTAGTTTTAGGTGCTTTAGGTGGAGGAGTTTGGTATGCAAATAAAAAAGGTTTATTGAAAATAAAAGGAAAAAGTTCTGCTGTAGCTCCTGTAAGTAAACCTGTGCAAGTTCAAAAACCTGTACAACAAAGAGCACCTATGAGAGTTAATGTTCCAGCAAGATCAAATGTTCAAACATATAAACCGAAAAGTAAAGTAAAAAGTTTTGTTGATAAACAATTAGAAAAAAGTTTTGATAAGAGTAAAAAGTTATTTGGTAAGTAAATTCTATTTTAAGGAACTTTTATAAATATTATAAGCTATAGTTTTATTATTAGAGGTAATCTAAATGGTAAAAGAAAATAAACCCGGTTTAATGAAAAGAGGAATGATGTCTGTTTTTTCTATAATGTGTACTTGTAAAAAGTGTCCAAGCTATCCTGAGTGTAGTGATGGGAAATGTGATTCTGTTTTATATTGTGGTAGAGGAAAAAGTCAGATGAAAATAAAAAAGAAAGGATGTATTTGTAAACCCTGTCCAATATATAAAATGAGAAAATTTTCAGAAGATTATTATTGTGTAAAAGGAATTGCAAAGGAGAATAAAAAATGACAGAATATTTGTGTGATGTTTGTAAGGCTTATACATATGATGATGCAAAAGGTGATGCAAAGTTAAAAATTGCAGCTGGAACTAGTCCTAGTGATTTTCCAGATGATTGGGCATGTCCAATTTGTAAATCAGATAAAAGTCATATGAAGAAAAAATAAAATCTAATGGCTAAAAATTTAGATTATTTAGGAAAGTGGAAAAAAGATAGTAAGGGTATCGAAGAACATATAGATGATATCCATAGAGTTGCTATTTCTGGTAAATCTATTATTGAACCTATGAGAACTAAGAAGGAAGTTATTTCTTGGGATGATATTTTAATTAAAGGTGCGCAGTTAGCAAAAATTCCTGTGAATGAAAATGTAAAAGTTAATACTAGAACAATTATTGGAAAGAGAGCAAAAGTTCCTTTAGTTATTGAAACTCCCATTTATATTACACATATGTCTTTTGGTGCTTTGTCTAGAGAAGCAAAATTAGCTTTGTCGAAAGGAAGTGCTGCAGTAAAAACTGTAATGTGTTCTGGTGAAGGTGGAATTTTAGAAGAGTCTAGAAAAAATGCTTACAAGTATATTTTTGAGTATGTTCCAAATGAATATAGTGTAAATGATAGAAATTTAAAAAGGGTTGATGCAATAGAAATTAAAATAGGGCAATCAGCAAAACCTGGAATGGGTGCATATCTTCCTGGAGAAAAAGTTACAAAAGAGATTGCTAAAATAAGAGGAAAAAGAGAAGGAGAAGATATTATTAGTCCTGCAAATTTTAAAGATATAAAAAATAAAAAAGATTTGAAGAAAAAAATTAGTTGGTTAAGAAATAAATCAGGTGGTAAACCTATAGGGATAAAAATTGCAGCAGGGAATATTGAGGAAGATTTGAAAGTTGCAGTTTATGCAAAACCTGATTTTATTACAATTGATGGTAGGCCAGGTGCAACAGCAGCATCACCTAAACTTCTAAAAGCAGCAAGTTCTATTCCAACATTGTTTGCACTGTATAGAGCAAGAAAGTTTTTGGATAAAAATTCAAAGAACATTTCTTTAGTAATTACAGGTGGTTTGAGAACTTCTGCAGATTTTGCAAAAGCCTTAGCTCTTGGAGCAGATGCAATTGCAATCGGTACAGCAGCATTAATGGCTTGTGCTTGTCAACAGTATAGGATTTGTAATACAGGGAATTGTCCAGTAGGTGTAGCAACTCAAAATCCTGAATTGAGAAAAAGATTAAAAGTAGATCTATCTGCAAAAAGATTAGAAAATTATTTGAGTGTTTCTACAGAAGAATTAAAATATTTTGCAAGGTTAACAGGAAATATTGATGTACATAAACTTTCTATAAATGATTTGTGTACAGTAAATTCAGAAATTTCTAATCATACAGATATTGAACATGTTTAGTTCTTTATTTTAGAACCGTTCTCTTTGTAATATTTATTATAATTAATCATTTCTGCAATTAAACCTAAAGATAAAATTTGTATTCCTAAAACAATTAGCAAAACTGCTAATAATAATAAAGGTCTGTTGCTAAGAGGATATCCTTCAAACCATTTTATTGTTAAATAAGTACCAATTAAAATTCCTTCTGCAGTTGCAGCTAAACCAATTGTACCAAATAAATGTAAAGGACTTCTTTGGTATGAACCTAGAAATGTTATTGTACAAAGATCAAGTAAACCTTTGATCAATCTTTCCCAACCATATTTACTAACTCCATGTACTCTTTCTCTATGATCCACTTTGATTTCTCCAACTTTGAAACCTTGCCAAGAAGCCATTGCTGGAATGTAACGGTGCATCTCTCCATAAAGTTTTAATGATTTTGCAACTTCTTTTTTGTAAGCTTTGAAACCACAGTTGAAATCGTGTAAATTAACTCTTGTTAAAATTCTTGTTAGTTTGTTGAATAATTTTGAAGGTACTCTTTTTCCTAAAGGATCTAATCGGTTGTATTTCCAACCTGAAACTAAATCGTAACCTTCATTAATTTTTTTAATAAAATTTGGAATTTCTTTTGGATTATCTTGTAAGTCAGCATCCATTGTAATAATAATGTCTCCAGTTGCTTCTTTGAAACCAGTGTTTAGTCCTTCAGCCTTTCCAAAGTTTTTTCTGAAAGAGATGGATTTAATGTTTTTGTCTTTAATTGCTTTGATATTTTTTAATGTGGAATCTGTGCTTCCATCATCAATGAAAATTATTTCGTAAGAATATTTTTTGGGAATATTTTTTAGGATTTCTTTGTACAAGGGAAGAATATTGTCTTCTTCATTATATGCTGGGATTATAATGCTTAGCTTCATTAAAGTTCATTTTTTATGTTGAACTTATATAGTTTTCGAAGTTTGGGTTTACTAAATATTTTTAAATGAGTTTTTATTTCAAATGGGTATGAAGGAGAAGCTTTGGCAAAATAGGCATCTAATTTTATTATTGTTGATATTAGTGTTTGCTTTCTTTGTAAGGTTTGATTATTTGACTGAATATTCTGATCAAGGTCTTTGGTATGATGAAGGGGAATATTTGTTGAGAGCTGAAAGTATAGCTTTTGATGATTTAGAAGACCCAGAAGGTGTAGCTGAAAGAAGGCCTGTATTAATGCCTGCAATATGGGGGTCGATTTTATTTTTAGGTGGTGGTGAGTATTCTATAAAGTTTTTTCAAGTTTTGATTTCAGTGTTAACAATATTGTTTGTATATTTATTAGGTAAAGAAGCACATAGTAAAAATTTAGGTTTGATTATGGCAGCCTTACTTGCAATATCTTGGATACATATTTTCTTTTCAATAAGAATTGTATTAGATGAAGCTGCTTTGTTGTTTAGTGTAATGGCCATGTATTTCTTTGTCAGGTGTTGTAAAAATAGTAATTGGAAGGATTCTGTGTTGGCTGGAGTTTTTACTGCATTAGCTGTTATGAGTTTTTATATTCCATTGTATCTTATTCCACTATTTTTAGTTTATTTATTTTTCACAAAAAAGTTTGATATGTTTAAAGATAAGAATTTTTGGTATGGAGTTTTAGCCTTCGTTTTAGCTTTAGCACCTTGGCTGTTATGGTCTTATATTGTTCATGGAGATCCATTATTTGGTTTAATACAATATCATGGGACTGGACAAATTGAAGAAGGATATGATTTTGGGATTTTAGGGTTCTTTAAAGTGTTTCCAGCTGTTGCTCTAACAGGAATGATGATCTTCTTTTTGATAGGTTTAATTAAAAGTTTGATTGATGTTGGACTTTCTTTAGATTTAATTTGGAATAGAAAAACAAAAAAGTTAGATTTTGATGTTTTATTTTTAGGTTGGTTACTAATAGTACCTATTGCTTTAGGGATTGAAATTGTACATGTAGAACAAAGATATATGTTTCCTGCATTTATTGCATTGTTTTATTTTTTAGGTAAAGGTTTACTTTGGTTGAAAGATGTTATTGATAAAAATATTGCTGAAAAAAGTAAAGAAGCTAAATATCTTTCTGTGATTTTGATTATATTGTTGTTAGCTTACTTTGCTTTTGCACAATTAAGTTATGCTGAAGCAGCTATTGGTGGAAGTAGTTCTTCGTTTCAACAGCAAAGAGAAGCTGGTGATTGGTTAAGTGAAAATATGGAATTAGAAGATAATTTTGTTGCTTGTAGCTATGTAGTTGTTTATCAAGCTTATGCTGAAAGACAAGGTTATGCCTTCGGGATGGATGTCAGTTTGATGGATGAAGTAATAGAAAAGTATGATCCGAAGTATTTAGTGGCAGATGCTTTTACTTCTGATTGTGCATTTGAAGAAATTGTTTCAAGAGGAGATCAGTTTGTACAAAAAGCAATATTCTATTATGATGAAGCAGAAACTCAACCTATAGTTGTTATTTATGAAGTTGTTTAGTTAAAGCTTCTAATGTTTTTTTTGCAGAATTTTCCCAAGTAAACTGTGAAGCATATTCTTTTAATTTTGGGAATTTTATTTTTTTGTCAAGAATTTTTTTCATGTTTGTAATGAACTCTGATTTTGTGTTTGCTATTAATCCGTTTGTTTTATGTTGAATAGATTCATTTAATCCTGCAGTGTTAAAAGAAACTGCTGGAGTGTTACAAGCATTTGCCTCAATAACAGTTATTCCCCAACCTTCTGCACTTGAAGCTGAAGCATAAATCCAAGACTTAGCATAAAGATTAAATTTTTCTTCTTCTGAAACCTTTCCTAAAATTTTAATTCTATTTTTTAGAGGAGAATTTTTAACTCTTTTTTTAATTTCAGGTAAGTATCTTCCTCCACCTGCAATTATTAATTCTGAATTAGGATAATTTAATTTTTCAAACATCTCAATTAGTAATTGAATTCTTTTATATTTTTCAATTCTACCTAAGTATAATATTGTTGGGTTTTTGAATTTTGTTTTTGGTTTTGCACTTTTTTGATCAAAGCCACAGTAACTTAATGTGAAATTTTTTGATTTGAATCCTAACTTTTCAAAACCTTTTTTTGTAGATTTACTAATTGCAACTAAAGGAGTGTTTCTGTAAATGATTGGCATCAAATAAACTTCTGCAAAATAAGGCATCCAAGCTAAATAAAAAGGAAGTTCTTTGAAAACAACATCTTTGTGAACATGAAGTAGAAGCATTGCTTTTGGTTTGTTTGAAAATAATGGGGTGAAATATGGTGTACCATTTTCTACATCTAAAATGTAATCAGTATGTTTTTTGAATTTTGTTAAGTATAAATATGGGAGGGTTATGTAATTTGAAAATTTTCCTCCAGATCTGAAAACATGGCAACCATTTATTTTTTCATATTTTTTTGAACCTTTAAATCTAGGACAAAGAAAAATAACTCTGTAACCTTGTTTGATCCAATGTTCTGCTTGATTAAATGCATAAACAATTGAGCCACCTGCGTAAGGATGTTTGAGATCTTTCCATAAAAATACTGTGATAGTTTTTTGTTTCATTTGATAGAACTTTTTTTGTTAGTTTATTATAATTTATGTTGCGCTTTGAAAAGCTTTATAAATCTTATGAATATTATATAGTGATAAGAGGTGTATGTGGTATGTTTAAAAAAAGAGGAATCCATGAATCATTTTTAGTTGTTTTAGTCGTAATATTTACATTGCTATTTTTGTCATTTGTTGTGGCAGAAAGTAATACCGAATTTAGGTTGCATTTTATTGCTCCTGATAATAATAGTTTTTTTGGTCCTAATTCTGGTGGTGAACCTTCTTTTGATTTTAATATTAATGGTACTAATGCAACATACGAAGCTATATTCATGATTGATGGTGGTGCTTCTGGTGGTCCTCTTTTTATAGCAAATGGTACTGATTCTAGTACAGCTTTAGCTTCTGCAATTTCTGCTTATCCTGATGGTGAATTTATATTTTATTTTCAAGCAACAAATGGTTCTACAACAAACTATACTGCTGAAAATAGAACCTTTACAATTGATAATACAGTGCCTCTTATTGATTGGGGTAGTTTAACTAATTATCCTGATGATGCTTATATTAATACAAATTCATTTTTCTTTGAAGTAACCTATACTGAAGTTAATAGAGCAAATTTAACTTTTACTGCATTTGATCCATTTTCGGGTGCAATAAATACAACTGTAATCTCTGATCAAAGTACTTTTACTTTTAATTTAAGTAGTATAGATTCTGGAAATCCTTTAGTAGAGGCTAATTATACTTTAAATGCAACCATTTGGGATAATGCAACTAATAGTAACATAACTACAAATAGATTAGTGATTCTAGATTCTTTTATACCTCAGATTGATTATCAAGCAGCTACTCTTATCAATAATAGTAATATCTCAAGTAATTCTTTTATTATTAATATGAGTTATACTGATGCAAATTTTGCTAATTTGACATTTAGAGTTGCACCTGTTTCATATAGTGCTATGAATACAACTGTAGTATCAGAATGGTCAACACCCTATCTTAATTTTTCTAGTTTAGTTGGTGAGAGTGGTTTTGCAGAGGGTAATTATACAATTAATGTTACAATGTTAGATAGGGCGAGTAATCAGAATATTTCAGGAATTAGAAATTTTTTAATAGATAGCACTCTTCCAAGTCTTAGTTATCATCCTACAGTTCAACCTAATGAGGCTTTTGTTAGTGCGGATTATATATATGTAAAGGCTAGTGTTGCTGATGCAAATTTAATTAATCTAACTTTTAGGCTGACAAATACAACAGGTTCAACTAATGTTTCAGTATTATCAGATACTCTAGGTGATGGTGCAACAAAAGCAATAAATTTTACACAAATAGATTCTAAAGCTGGAAATTTACCTAATGGAAATTATACTTTTAATATAACTGCTACTGATAGAGCTGAAAATCAGAAGCATAAAAGTTCAAGGACTATTATTATAGATGCGTTACCTCCTTCTGGAGATTATCATGCTGCAACTACTGTTGCTAATAATAGTAATGTTTCAACAGCTTATGCCTTTTTTAATATGACTTTTACTGAACAAAATTTAGGTAACTTGACATTTAAATTAAGTACAATTGATTATTCAACTTATGCAAATAATACAGCTGTATCTGAATGGTCAACACCTTATACAAATTTTACAGATCTGGTAGATGGAAATTATACATTTAATGTGACTATTTTAGATAGGGCTTCAAATTCAAAACAAATTGCAGTTAGAACTTTCTTCTATGATCCAACATTACCTGTTGTTTCTTATACACATGGTTCTGCTGTTGCAGGAGCTAGTGGAACTAATAGTACATCTATTTTTGTAAATGTGAGTATTGTTGAATCAAATTTGATTAACTTAACTTTTAATTTTAGAAATACAACTGGTGTGATTAATACAACTGTTATATCAGATGAAATTGGAGATAGTAATTTGACATATCTAAACTTTACACTAATGGATACTAAAGCTGGAAATTTTCCTGAAGGAAACTATACATTTAATGTAACTGCAACTGATAGAATGGGTAATCGTAATACTAGTGTTAATGGAATCATTATTGTAGATCGAACTTTCCCTAATATTGATTTACATGCAAGTTCTGTTGCAAATAATACAAATCTAACAAGTAATGCTATTTTTGTAAGAGTAAATTTAACTGAAACAAATTTAGCAAATGTAACTTTTACTTTAGTAAATAGTTCCTTTGTAAATAAAACTGTTGTGACAGATACAAATGTAAGTTTTGTAAACTTTTCAAGATTAGGAGATGGTTATTATCAATTTAATGTAACTGTGACTGATGTAGCTAATCAAATTAATTTTACAGAAACTAGAAATGTAACAGTAGATACAACAGCACCTAGTGCAATAGCAGTATCTGCTTCACCAACTTCAATTAATGGTGGAGAATCAGTTTCTTTAGCATGTGGAGCTACAGATAATTTAGGTGGAGATATTTCATATGTAATAGATGTACAACAACCAAGTGGCTCATATGTAACACAAACAACATCTGCAAGTGCAACATATACTGATACTGCTTCTCTTGCAGGAACATATAATGTAAGATGTACTGTAACTGATGTTTATGGGAATTCAGCAGCTGATTCAACTAGTTTTAGTGTTAGTATAAGTTCAGGCAGTTCAAGTTCAAGTGGATCAAGTGGAGGATCAAGTGCTAGTTATGCTCCTGAAGTAGAAGAAGAGGAAGAAGAAGAAGTTGAAGAAGTTGAAGAAGAAGTTATTGAAGAGATTACTGCAGCTGTTATTTTAGAAGAAGAAAGTAGCTGGGAAGAAACAGGAATTTTAGAATATTCTACAGCTGTTCTTGGTGATGTTATTGAAATGACTTTTACAACAAGTGAAGGTACAGAAGAAGCTCATTCAGTGACCTTAAGTGAAGTGAATACTGAAGAACAATTTGTTGTTTTACTGTTTGCAAGCGAGCCTCAAGAATTAACTGTTTATGTTGGTGAAAGTAGAAACTTAGATATTGATAGCGATGGAACAGATGACTTTGAAGTAGCACTAAATGCAATTAATGAAGATGGTACAGTTGATCTAACCTTAACAAAATTAGAAGGTTGGCTTGAGAATGAAGGTGTTGAACAAAAGTCTTACTGGTGGGTAGGATTAGTATTAGCCTTAGGGATTGTAGCAGGAATTGCATGGTTTTTTATTGCTAAAAAGAAGTAAATTTTTTTATTTTTTTATTATTTCTAAATGCCATAATCTTTATAAGTAAGTTAATTAGTTTCTCATAGTTATGAGATGGAAAATTATATTCGGTTTAATGATCTTATTGAGCTTTTCTTTTGTTTTAGCTGGAAATAGTTATGATGTAAGTTTTGAAGGACAAAATTCTCAAGCAATTTATCTTTATGAAGATGATGAAGTAAGATTTGAGTTATTAGATGGAGAGCATTCATTGATTGTAGAAGAAGTTACTACAACTGGAGCAAAGTTTGATGTTGTTCCATTTATACATGATGAAATTACTAATGCTTGGCCAGGAATAGTAACATTAGATACTATTATGAAAGTTGATTTAGATAAAGATGGTTATAATGACTTGAATGTAGCTCTTTATACAGTAGCTGCTGATGGTGAAGTTCATTTAGTTTTACAAGTTGCAGATGAAGTTAATGTTGTGGATGATAATATAGTAACAGGATTAGTTGTTGATGAAGATGAAGAGAGTAATGTTGATTGGAAAAATTATTTGTTAGCTTTCTTAGGAATTTTAATTGTAGTTGTTATTGCAGTATTTGTTTTGAGAAGTGCAGATAGTAGTGAAGAGATTAAAGAAGAGAAGAAAGAAGAGAAAGAAGAAGAAACAAAGGAAGAAGAGAAAGAAGAAGAGAAAGAAGAAGAGAAAGAAGAGACAAAGGAAGAAGAGAAAGAAGAGACAAAAGAAGAGACAAAAGAAGAAGAGAAAGAAGAGAAAGAAGAGACAGAAGAAGAGAAAGAAGAGCCTGTTGAAGATAAAAAAGAAGAAAGTGATGATTCTGAAGAAAAACAAGAAGAATAAAGTTTATTAATTCTTTTATTTATTATTTATACTATGAGGTTGATAGTTTTGTTTGTAATGCTTATTTTATTAGTAAGTTTTGTTAGTGGTGAATTAATAATTAATTGTGAAAGTGATGATTCTTGTAATTTGTTTTCTGAGGATTCTTGGTGTGAAGAAAGTATTTGTGTTAGTGAAGAAATTGAAGAGAATTTAGAAGTGAGAGATAATCTTAGAGATTATAATGAAGTTGAATGGGGGGTTTTAGTTTTAGAAGAGAAAGAAGAAGTTAGTTGTAAAGATTGTTTGAGTTTTGCTCCTGAGTTTAGTGGGGATTTTTTAATAGATTTATTTAGTTGGTTATTCTATGCTAAGTAAACAAGCTTGATTTGAAGTTGTTTTCTCTTGGAAATTACAAGTGTTTGTTAAGTATGTACAATCTTCATTCAAAGCAATAATTTCTAATACATTTAATTCATTTAATCCTTCAACAAGTTTGTCACAGTCTTCTGTAAAACCTATGTTTGTAATTAAGTTGATGTAATCTTTGTCCTTTGACCAATCAGACCAGCCTGAAGCTGTGTTTTTGTTTATTAAAGCTGCATAAGAATAGTAAGCTTGAGGATATGAAGATTCTATTGATTGAGACCCTAATATTAAAAATCTTTCTTCAATGTCTGGCATAACTGCTAGGATGTCATATTCTGTTTGTGTGTAATCTTGAAAGAAAGGTGTGAATAACATGTTGTAAGAGATTGCAGCTATTGCTGCTAAAGCTAAGACGATTAAAAGATAAGTTTTTATTTTCTTTGAAATTTTGTTGTAATTCAATGATACTAGGAAAAATGAAGTGAATAGAATTAAGAAATTAGTCCAAGGATCAGGATAAATCTCTTTGTATATTGGAATGAAAGTAATTAATCTTGTTAAAACTAAAAAAGCTAAGGTTAATGTTGGTAAGAAGAAAAGAAAATCTTTCTTATCTTTCTGGTAGAAATAAAATAGTCCAAGAAGAGCAATAGTTAATCCAGTTAATATTAAGTTGCTAATTAAGAAACTGTTAAAATCTAATAACCAAAGCCCAAATTCTTGATCTATTAAATTTAGTTGTGTGTATGCTTGTAGAAATTGTATTAGCCAGAAAGAAGAAAGTAGAGTTCCTAAGATTAATGTTGAAATGATTTTTATGTTCTCTTTGAAATTTTTAGTAAGGATTAAACCTAATAAAAAAGTTGATCCTAGAACTGTTTCTGGTTGATGAGAAATTATTAAGAAAGTGTATAATGGAGCTAAAAATAAGATTTTCCAGTCGATAGGATTGTCTTTGTAGTATAAAGCTAGATAAAATATGTATATGAAAACTACGAAAGCAGTTAGTTCTGGAAGTCTACCTTGTTTTAAGAATCCTCCAATTGCCATAGGATTTGCAAAAATGAATAAGTAAAGAGCTATAGTTTTAATTTTTGAAATTTTGATGTGTTTACCAATTAAATAAATTGAAATGAAAGCTAAAATGTATAGTAAAATTATTGATAAGTAAGTTGAAAGCATTATGTTGTTTGTTAGATTTAATATTGGCAAAGTGAATAAAGCCCAACCTGGAGCTGATGCTTGGAATAAAATGAATCCATTATACCAATTTGGAACATTTGCAAAAAGACCATATGCATCTAAAAAACTTAGTTGAGCTACATAAGAAGCTAAATCATTTGTATAGTCTAAAGGGAAATATTTGATAATTTTAGCAGTATCTATTAATCTGTAGATTAAGTTTAAACTAAATAATATTATGGGAATAAGGAATATCTTGTCAGATTTTTTCATTATTTGATTTTTTTAAGAATTTGTTTTATAAAGTTTATGAAGATCTTTTTTTTCCTATGTAGAAAACAGAGACTCCCCAAGGGAAGAATATTCTGTTATGAATTAAATAATTTTCAATTTTTAAAATGTTTAATAAGATTTTGTTTACAATTGGACTAGTCTCTTGAATGTTTGAATCTTTTCTTTTTAGAATTTTGTTAATTTTAATTACTGAATAAACTACTGGAAGTAAGGTGAAATTCCAATAAGTTAATGTTTGAGTTTTTAGGAAATCTTTTGTGAATTTTTCTATTTCTTTCTTTGTGTATCTTTTTTTGTGTTGGTTTAAAACATCATGTTCCGACCATAAAAATTGAAAAGCTGGAATATTTATTACTAATTTTCCATTTTCTTTTAATAATTCTGAAAGTTTTTTTATTGCTTCTTTTTCATCTTCTAAATGTTCAATCACATCTAAAGCTAAAATTAAATCAAATGATTCTTTTTCAAAAGGTAAATCTTTGTTTAGATCACCTTGAATTGCATCAATATTGTATTCTTGAGCTTTGTCAACAGCATCTTGAGAAATATCTAATCCTATTTTTTCTTTATTTGAGAATTCTTTTAAATTTAATCCTGAACCACAGCCAACTTCTAAGATTTTAGCATCTGGAGAGATTTTTATTCTTTTTATTAAATCTCTTCTTGCTCGAAACCACCAATGTTCTTTTTCTTGCTTGAAGTAGTCTTGTTCATACTCTTTGTCCATATTAGAGAATTATTTTGTTTTGTTTATAAAGGTTTATGCAGGATATCCTAATTTTTTAAGATATTTCTTTAGATCTTTGTAATTTTTATCTCTATCTAATATACATAAAATTTTCACATCTAGTTTATCAATAAGGTATATTATTCTTTTTTCTTTTCTTTCATTTTTGAATCTTATTCTAAATAAAAATAATTTATATCCTTGAATTCTTTTATATCGGAAGGGATTTGTCTTTACTAATTGTAATTTTTCTTCAATTTGTTTTAGAGTTTCTTCATTTAATTCATCTAATTGAGATAAGAAAAAATTTGAAGGAAGAAGAGTATACTCCATATTATTTCCTCTTTAATTTTTTAAATAATTCTTCCTCAGTTCCAAATAGATTTTTCTTTAAACTTATTTCAGCTAATTTTTTTACCAGAATTAATTCTTCTTTGTTTATTTCTGGTTTTTCAAATAATTTTTCTCTAACTGTTTCTTTGATAAATTCTTGTACTGTTCCAAATCCATTTTTATTTGCATAAGATTTTGCAGAATTAAGCATTCTTTCTGAAAGTCTTAAATTTATTTGTGTATTCATAGTATCTATTGGTATCTTTTGATATATAAACCTTTCTATTTCTAACCCATATGAAGAACCTTAATAAAACTTTTAAAGGGATATTTTAAAGAAAATAGAATGTTTGTTGTAATTACTATTCCCGCATATAATGAAGAGAATACTATTCCTAGTGTTATCGAAGAAATTAAGCTAGTTATGAGTAAAACTAAATACAAATATAAAATTTTAGTTGTTGATGATGGGAGTGTAGATAAAACTATTAAAGTTTCTGAAAAGGCTGGAGCTATTGTTGTTAGTAAAAGACATAGTGGATTGCTTGAAACTTTTAAAAAAGAAATGGAAGAGTGTTTGAAATTAAAAGCAGATGTTATTGTACATACAGATGCAGATGGGCAATATCCTTCTGAATATATTCCTCATATGATTAAAGAAATTGAAGAAGGTTATGATTTAGTTTTAGGTAGTAGGTTTAAAGGAGAAATTGAATCTATGCCTGTTTTGAAATGGTTTGGTAATGTTGCTTTTGCAAAAGTTTTTACACAAATTTGTAAAACTGAAATAAGTGATTCTACTACTGGATTTAGAGCTTTTAGAAAAGAAGTTGCTGAATCTATTGAATATAATACTGATTTTACATACACACAGGAACAATTGATTAAAGCTTCAAGGTTGAATTTTAGAATTAAAGAGATTCCAATCTATGCTAGAAAAACCAGAGAAAGTAGATTGATGACTGGAGCTTTTGATTATGCTTTGAAAGCTTGGATTAATATTTTTAAAATTTATAGAGATTATAAGCCTCTTGCTTTTTTTGGAAAGATAGGAATTATGTTGTTGACTTTAGGAATGTTAGTAGGATTGTATATAGTTTATCATATTTTACAGTATGGTGGAACTGGTGGAACACCTAGAGTAGTTTTAACAGCTTTATTGATTTTAACTGGAATGCAAGTAGTTCTTTTTGGATTTATGGCAGATATGAAAAAATGAGCAGTGAAGATTTTTATGGGAAAACATATGGGAAGGATTTTGATACTAGTCTTTATGATCTTCCAGAGATAAAATTTAGAAGAAAAAAAGTTGTTCGAATGGTTGGTAAGAATAAAACAGTTTTAGATCTTGGTTGTTCTTTAGGAAATATTTCTAAAGGTTTATTGAAAAATAAGAATGAGGTTTATGGGATTGATGTTGCTAAAGAGTCTGTTGATTATTGTAAGACATTAGGAGTTAAAGCAAAAGTTCATAATGTTGAAGAAGGAAAGATGCCTTTCAAAGATAATTTTTTTGATGTTGTTGTTTTTAGTGAAGTTGTTGAGCATCTGTTTAATACAGATTATGCTATTAGAGAAATTTATAGAGTTTTGAAGAAAGGTGGTTATTTAATTATTACAACTCCCAATATTGCTGCATTGAATAGAAGGTTGAAATTGTTCTTAGGTGTGAATCCTGGAATTGATTTAGGGATTGAGTCTAGTGGAAATGAAAGAGCAATTGGACATATTAGATATTTTACTTTTGATAGTTTGAAAAAATTGTTGAAAAGAAATGGTTTGAGAGTTGTGCATATGTCAAGTGATGTGATTATGTTGAATAGATTGAGAATGTATAGACTGGCTAAGATTTTTCCAAGGTTTGGTTATACTATTTATTTGAAAGCAAGGAAATAATTTCTAGATTTTTATTTACAAAGTTTTCCCAAGTGAACTTTTTAGATTGTTTTATTCCTTTTTTTGAAAGTTCTTCAGAATATTTTTTATCTTTGATTATTTTGATTATCTCCTTTGAAAGTTCTTTGTAGTCTTTCTCGTCGAGAGTAATTCCTCCTTTTCCAATTACTTCTGGTAATGAAGATCTGTTTGAAGTTATTGTTGGTGTTCCACAAGTCATAGATTCTAAAGGAGGTAAGCCAAATCCTGCATAAGAACATAAGTAAATGGAAATGTCTGCAATGTTGTAAAGGTAAGGCATATCTTGTTCTGGAACATAGTTTGTGAAAATAATGTCCTTTTCTAAGTTTAGTTTTTTGATGTATCTGTTTAATTTTTCTCTCATTTCTGGATAATTTGATTTTCCTACTTTGATTAATTTTAAATTTGGAATTTCTTTTTGTGCAAGTTTTAATGCTTTTAGTAAAGTTAGTAAATTCATTCTTGGTTCTTCGTTACCAACATAAATTAAATATTTATTTTTATCCGAAAGATTGTATTTCTTTTTTATTTCTTTGAGATCTTTAATTGGTTTGTATAAATTGTGATCTACTCCTATGTGAGCTACTGTAATTCTTTCTTTTGGGTAATTTAAATGTTTTACAATTTCATCCTTTGTGAATTGTGAGATTGCAATGATGTGGTCTGCTTTGCACATTCCTCTGTAAGCAAACTTTGCTTTTAATTTTTGAAATTTTGTTCCATATGGAAGCACTAAAGGAATAATGTCGTAGCAAAGAACTATAGATTTTTTGAATCTGAAGAAATTTAATATGTGAGCATCAGCTTGAGATAGAATATATGAAATGGAGTTATTTCTTCTTTTTTTGATTACAGATAATGGTGCATAAGTTAGAAAATCTAGGAAGTTTAGGATTCTATTTTTTGGTTTGTAGGAAATTATTTTTTTGTTGATATCTTTTGGAAGACCTTGTAATAGCTCTAATTTACATCTATTCATACCAAATATCTCTTTTGTGTGTCTACCAAAGTATAAATCTAGTTTCATTGAATCCAAAAAAATGAGATTTCTATATAAATGTAGTGGAAGAGATCTATTTTAGTAGCATAAAGCTTTTAAAATGATGAAATCGGATTCTATTTATGTTTTTTAATAAAGAATTAAAGAAGCTAATCTTATTATATTTAGCATTTGTTTTGGGGAAAGTAATATTAGGATTTTTTATTAATTCTCCAAGTGCTTTAGGAGATGAGTACCTTTATTCCAAAATAGCTAGAAATCTCTTTGAATATGGTTCTAGCTTGTATCATGGGGATGTTTTAGCACATAAATATCTGCCTTTGTATCCTTTGTTATTATCTGTAGGATATTTCTTTTCAAATATGGAAGTTGTATATTTTGTTATGAAACTTGTTAATGCATTTCTTTCATCAGTTATTATTTTTCCAGTTTACTATTTAGCAAGAGATTTTTTAGATTCAAGAAAAGCTTTTATTGGTGCATTTTTAGTTTCTATCTTTGCAGCAAATTTTAATGTGTTTGCTTATTTAATGTCTGAAAATATTTTTTATCCGTTGTTTATGCTTTTTGTGCTAGTAGTTTATTTTGCTTTCAAAACTGATAATAAATGGTTGTTTTTAATCTCAGGAATTATTTTAGCTTTAGCATATTGGGTTAGAGTTTTAGCTTTAGTTTTAATTCCAGTTGTTTTTGTTGTTTGGTTGTTTAGAAAAACAAAGTTTGTAAATTTAATTTGGCATTATGCATTTGCTTTGATTTGTGTGATTCCTATTTTCTTTAGAAATGTTGGTACATATGGTGGTTCAGCAATGGCAGTAACTGGTGGTTATGGCGGACCTTTAGCTTTTATGGGGAACTTTATGGCTAACCCTTTAGGATTTTTTAATTGGATTGCTTTGTATTTTGCTTATGCTTTGATTGCTACTGGATTTATTTTTGGGTTTTATTTCTTACTTGGATTGAAAGTTAAAGATAAAGATTTTAGGTTGTTGTATATGATTACAGGAATCAGTTTTATCGTTAATGTTTTAGTTATTGCTAATCAAGCAAATGGAAGTGATTTACTTTATAACTCTCCATTTTTTCCTTTGTTTTCAAATAGACCAATAGGTCGATATTTTGATATGACGTTATCTTTGGTGTTATTAGTTGGGTACATTGCTTTTGAAAGATTTGAGTTTAAAGAGAAATTTATTAAATTCGCAATAGGATTAAGTTCTTTGATTTTATTATTAGGTACGCAATTGACAATTGCAGCTTTATATCCTTTCAATAATATGACTTTATCTTTATTGGGTGTGTTCGATTTATTTTTAGAATGGTTATTTTATGGGCAAATATTTATGGAGTTTACTTGGTTGCCATTTATTGTAATTGCATGTGTGTTGTTTATTATTCCTTATACTTTAATATTATTTAGAAATAATAGAAATTTAGTATTTTATCTAGGAGTTGGATTTATTATTTTGACTACAGTTGTGAGCTTTTGTTTGATCTCTTTTAATGCTGAACATTATTGGAATGGTTCTGATCAAGCAGAGTTAGGACATTGGTTTAATGAAAATGTAGAAGGGAATGTTTTGCTTGATGAAAGATTTGTTTCTGATAAATTAACTAAATATACTTTAAATGAAGAGTTGTTTAATGTAAGAAATGAGTGGTCACTATTTGGTTTTTGGGTGAATGAAGAAATTAGGGTTGGAGATCCTTATGATGTTGAAGGTTATGATTATTTAGTTTCAATGGATGATAATTTAAATTATGATATTTTAAGAAGAGAAGGAGATTTTGTATTGTATGAGCTAAAATGAAAAAAGTATTGTTTATTTTGGAAGATTTTTATCCTGTGAAAGGAGCTCCTGCAGTTAGGATTAATTCTTTTGTAAAAGAGTTTAAAGATTGTAAAGTTGAAATTCTTGGTGGATCAAGTGAAAAGATTCATAGGCGAGGTTGGCATTTAATTCATAGGCCTTCAGAGAGTAATTTGTTTGCATTTATCTGGTTTTTAATTAAAATGAATATAAAGTCTGTTTCTTTAACCTTGTTTAAAAGATATGATCTTGTTGTTGTTTCAATTCCTAAGTACGAAACTTTGTTAAGTTTTCCCTTGGTTAAATTGTTGAGTAAGAAAGTTGTATTAGATATTAGAGACTCATTTGAGTTTTTGAGATATGACTCCTATTTTAAACATTTTTTCCCCAGACTTGTAGCAGAAGGTTTAGGTGCTTTTGTTAAAAATTATTTTGTGAGAGGATTTTTGAATGTAAGTTTTAAATTAGCAGATTTGATTACTGTTGCAAATAAAGGAATAAAGAATTCTATTTCTGAATTAGATAATGTTCATGTGGTTTCTAATGGAGTAGATGTGAAAATGTTTAGTCCTAAAGGAAAAAAGAAGAAAAGTAGTTTGCAGTTAGTTTATCTTGGTAATTATTCTGAGAAAGATAGGTTCCATTGGATTTTGAATGTTGTTCCTAGATTTAATGTGACTTTGAATTTAATTGGTGATGGTAGATGTAAGAAGAAAATTCTTAAAAAATTAAAAGAAAGGAATGTTAATTTTGTTGATCATGGTTTTGTTAAGCATGAAAATCTTCCAAGGATTTTATCCTCTATGGATTTAGGTTTCATATTTAGAGATGCTGAAATTAATGAATCCATTCCTGTGTCAGTTTATGAGTTTTGTTCAATGAATGTACCTACATTAGTGAATGATGTTGGGATTATGTCAAAGTTTGTTAAGAATAATAAATTAGGATATGTTTTGAAGAGTCAGGAAGATTTTCAAGTTCTAATGAAAAGACTTGTTAATGATGGAAGTGAATTGAAGAAATTTTCTAATTTACATTCTTTAGCTGTTGATAATTTTTCTAGAAAAAAAGAAGCTGAAAAGTTTAAAAGTCTAGTTTTAAATTAGGAATACGAGTTGCTTCATAAATTCTTAAAGCTAAAGTATTTGGGTCTGATGTTTTTTCAGTTAAAGTTAAAGTTTTTGTGTTTAAGTTTCTTCTAAATTGTTTTTCTAATGCTATTTTAATCATTTTTGAGGGTTTGTTGAATTGTTCTTTGAATGTGTAAATGAAAAATGCGGTCTCAATTCCTGAAGGGTTGTAAGAGAAACCATATTTGTTTTTTTCAGCAATTTTTAAGTGTTCTTTACTTATAGCATATTGAGTTAATTTTTTGAACTTCTTAGATCTCCAAAATTTATGAGAAGGGAATCTTTGTTTTAATATTGCAAAAGCATAAAGATTGAATGCATGATATGAAGCTTCTTTTGTATAAAGATATTTTTTTGAAGTTTTGTTCATTAGGAAATTTAATGGTGTTATAATCTGTGGATAAATGAAATGTCTGATTAATCCGTTTTTGTGAATATGTAAATTGTTTTCAAGTTCGTCCATAAACTTGTTAATCTCTTTGCCAATACTGTCTTTTTTTGAGTTTGAAATTAATGAAGAAGCTGCAGCAAACCAAAGTTGGTGATTAAAAGTTAAATCTAGGAATAATTCTTTGCCATTGATTTCTCTTTTTTTCCAGTAAGATAAAAAATTGTGGTAGTTTATGTAATGGAATGCTTGTTTTGCTAAGTTTTTATATTTTATATCTTTTGTATTTTCATAAGCAATCATTAAAGCTTCAATTGACCAAGCTTGACCTATTAAGCCATTACATTTGTCTTTTCCTTTTTTATTTCTATAATGGAAAGTTGAGTTATATGGTCTAGCTTCTTTTAATAAAAGAAAGTTTATTTGTCTGATAGCTTCCTTTTTGTATTTGTTATTCTTAGTTATTTTGAAAGCTTTGAAGAATAAAATTGAAAGATGTGCATGAGTTCTAACATAAGTTTCAGGATCGTTGTATGGACCATTGTGACCAGGAGCAGTTTTATTATTAAGGAAATGTTCTGCATTTTTTATTATTATTGTGTTAAGGTCTGTTTTCATTTTTGAGATGTTTTTTAGCTTTGTATGTCATTACTGTAACCATTGCAATGTCAAATAATCCTCCATATAGTGTGAAGAATATCATGTAGTATTCTAAGATGCCAAAAATACTAAATAGAATTATACTGTGACATAAGAAAAAGTCGTTTAACATAAATTCTTTTAGCCATCCTCTTTTCTTTCTTTCCTTTTTTACTTCGTCCATTCCAAAATTAAACATTACTCTAAAATTATATTGTACTATTACAGAGAATTCTAATACAGCAAAAGCTGTGAAAGTCCAAATCCAAACATAAACTGAAGGATTGTTTAAGTAAATACCCCAAGCTATTGCAAAGAATAAAATTGGATTCATTATTCTGTCAGCTATTTTATCATACCAGCCTCCAAGAGGTGAACACATCTCTTTTTGTCTTGCTAAATTTCCATCAACAGTGTCGAAAACGAAAGATAAATAGTAAAGTAAAGAAGCAATTAAAGCATATACATAAGTTCCACCAGCATAGAAATATGTTGCAATTAATAGTAAAATCATACTGAATAAAGTTACTTGGTTTGGAGTAATCTTTGTGTCTTTGATTGCGTGAACAATTAAGTATGTAAGTGTAACATGAGGGACTCTTAGAATGTCTGTGTATAATCCTTCTTTGATATGTTTACCTTCTCTGATTTCTTTTAATGAAAGCTTTTTCTTTTCTTTTTTTGTAGTTTTTTTATTAAATTTGTAAATTTTTAATCTTGTTTCAGGGAATTTATTTAATTCACAACCTTCTTCAAACATATTGTCTTGTTTTACAATTTCAAAACCAATGCTTTTGAAGAAAGAAATGTATTGTTCTGGAGTTCTGTAAGTTGCGCTATAATAAGTTTGTAAAGCTTCAGAGAATCTTCTGTTAATTTCAAATCTTCCTTTGATACCAGTTCCATCTCTTAAAATGACTTTTGTGTTTTCATGAGAATATTGTCTAATCTTTTCTCCTAAAGTTTTTAGGTCTTCATCGTTTAAGTAAATTAAAAGACCAGAGATGAAAATAATATCATATTTAGTTTTACTATCATAATCCTGAGCTGATGCTTGAAAATATTTGATGTTGTTTATTCCTTGTTCTTTAGATTTCTTTTTTCCTAAAGCAATTAAATCATAACAATAGTCTACAACATGTACTTCTTTTGCTTTTTTTGTAAATCTAAATGCCCATCTACCATATCCTCCAGCTAAATCTAGAATTGTTTTGTTTTGTAATTGAGGAAGATATTCATCAACTTTATTTTCTTCTAACTCTGTTTTTAATTTTCTTAATTTATTATTTTCTTCTAAGTTAGTAATACCTTGGTTGTCACTATGTTGTTCTGCTCGCTTTTCCCAAAAGTTTTTTACTTCCTTCAAATCTATTGCCATTTTAAATATGAAAATTTTGTATTTGTTAATAATCTGTTTGATAAACTTAAGTTTTTAGGTTTTTTGACCCTTGTGTTGAATAAAAAATCCATGTTAAAGGTTGTGAATTCATTTTCTTGCTTTGTTGGAATTGGTAATACTCTTACTCCTAAAGGTTTGTCTAAGGTTGTTGATAAGGCAGCTACATCTAAGATTATTGAGTTAAGCTCTTCTTCGAAAATATCTCCTGGTAAAGGAATCATGTCTAAACCACATCCGCAAACTGCTGAATATGAAATTAATGAATCAATTGAAAATAACTTGTTGTTGTTTCTTAAGCCTAGTTGTTCATCTTCTAATAAAGAAAACATTACACCATTGAAGCCTGTTGTTGGAGTGTTGTTTCTTTTTTGTATTTCTTTTAATATGTCAGTTAAGTATGAAGTTAAGAACAATGTTCCATTGCTGCCAAGTTGTTCTAAACCTAAAAGCTCAATTAATTCTGCAACACTGCTACCTTTTTCAGGATAAGGAGCTAAGGAAAAATCAATCCCATTGTATTTAATGAAATGTTTTTTTGCTAAAACTGAAAGGATATTGTTTATTTTGTTTACCTCAGGAGAAATCTTTGTTATTATTTCTTCTCTTAATGAGATTAGATCTCTATTCTCTGAAGAGTTGATTATCTTTATGAATTCTTTTGGTAACTCTAACCCTGTTGAGATTCCTAATTCCTCTGAACTGTAAGTGTATGGGAAGAATGGAGTATTTGCTTTGATGTTGCAAGAAACCCCTACTCTAAAATTATTGTATCCAGAGTTGTCTAATTTTGAAACATCTTTTATGAATTTACTAGCTATTGGGATTGCGTTGTAAGAAATATTTTTATCTTTTGCAACAATTAAATTTGAAAAAGTTTTAGGATATCTTTTTAATATTGTAAAAGCAAGTTCAGATAATTCTTTTGGGTTCTCTGTTAAATCATAAGGGATGTTAATCCACCTAATGTTTAATTTTTCTGCAAAGTTTGAGAAAGTTTCTATTTTTCCTATTATTTTTTGTGAGTTTAAATTTGAATCTTTATTTGTAACCGGAGTTAAATTTATTCTGAAAGTTCTTATATTAATATTTTCTGTTGCTAATGCTATTGTTGTTTCTTCAAGAAAATTTTTTAATTTAGATTCTAGATGTAATAATGTATCTGATTCTATGTTAATAGGAATTCCAATAGTAATTGTTCTAAGATCCATTTTTTGTTTTCTCAATTAAATTAATGTAGTCTAATGGAGTGTTTATTTCATGGAAGAATGTATTTTTAATGTCAATTATATCAATTTTAAGATTTTCTAAAGGTAAATTTATTCCTGCGAAAACATTTTTATTATTTGAACATCTTTTTTTCCATTCCCTAAGTAAATCTGGATTTGAAATTTTGTAAATTCCTGTTGTTTCAGGTTCATTTGAATATTGTTCTCCAAAGAACATTTCTTTTAGTTTTCCATTTTCAGATTTGCATCTTACTGTGTTGTAACCTTTGTTTTCAGATTGAAATACAAATACTGAGTTGTCTGGTGAAGATTCAATTAAATTTAACATTTCTTCATCGAAAATTAAATCTGATGATGTTACGATTGTAGGTCTATCATCTAAAGCTAAACTTAAACTATAACTATTTCCAGTAATTCGCCACTGATCATTGTAAACATAATTTAGTTGAGGGTATTCTTGCATTACATGTAGAGCTTTGTGTCCTAGAACTACTGTAATTTCATAATCTTTGAAAAGTCTAATATATTTTTCAATTAAAATTTCTTTATTTTTTGGATCTTTTATGAAAAGTTTGTTTAAACCATGAATTTTGAAACCTTGGCCTGCTGCTAAAATAATTAATCTTTTAGATTTTTCTTTTCTTTCTTCAATTACAATATTTCCTTTTAGATTTTCTAGAGGTATGTAGCATTCACTGATCACTCTTGGGAAATTATGTTTTACTGTTTTGTAAGGATATATGTCTCCTTGATTTGCTCTTGCAATTACAGTTGGAATGTCAACATATTCTTCTTTTCTTAAAGTCCAAACTTTTACATCTTCATAATCAAAACCTTGTGTAGGGATTTTTTTAATTCCCATTCTTATTGCAGCTTGTAATCTGTGTTGTCCATCAAGAACTAAGTTGTGATTTTTTTCAATGTAAATAGGTTTTAACCAAGCACCATCTCTTTCAATTTTTTGGATTAATATTTGTACTCTATCTTCGTCAAAGTTTTCTATATGTTTTAATCTTTCAGTTTCTATGAAATTTATTTCTTTTTCTTGTGCTTGTTCTTCATCAAATTCTAGTTCAATAGCTTTATAGTAATCTTCTGGTGAATTGAAAGTTGAAAATTTGTATTGACTTGCATCACCTTCAATACAAGGTAAATGTGTTAAGTTTTCAATCCAAGGAATTAAAAAATATTGTTTGAAAGTTTTTTCTGCATAAATGTTTACAAGTTTTTTGAATAAATCAACTTCATTTGGACCAACTCTCATTAAACCTGTTAATTTTGTGTGCTCTTGATATTCATCTCTATATTCAGGAACAATTCTAATATCATTTATGTTTCCTAATTCATCAGATCTTAATATCCCACCATATTGCATATCATTAAATTTTCCTTTGGTAAGCCAAGTAGATTTTCCTTCAAAGTCAGAACCAGCTAAATATTGGATTAATGCATCTTCAGTGATCATATCTGCTTCAACAATTATAAATGGGTTTTCTATGTGGTCTAAAGCAAGTTTCATAGAATATATGTTTGTATCCTCATAATATCTTGGATTTTCTACAATTTTAATTTCAATATCTTGAATGTTTTTTGTTTCTTCAATGATTTTATCCTTTGCGAATCCAACAACAATTACTAATTTCTCAATATTAGCCTTCTTTAGTTGATTGATAATTCTAGCTAAGATAGTATTCTCTTTATACTTCAATAAAGATTTATGTTTTCCCTCACAAAGCAATCCCATTCTACGGCTAGATCCTGCTGCTAGAATTATAGCCTCTTTAATTTCGTTCACGAGAGAATTCTATTCTATTTGCTTTTTAAGTTTTATGTAGTTGTTGTATGTTATTTAGGAGATATTTTTGGTGAAATCTACCCTGGGATTTTATTTATATATCTTTTTTCTATGTCCAATTTCAATTACAATTATTGTTAATTTACCATTGTTAATATCAAGAATAGCCCTATATTTTCCAATTCTTAGTCGAAAGTAAGGAGAAGAAATTAATTTTTTTACATGAGCATGAGGTCTAACTCTTGATCTTTCTAAAGCGGAGATAATTCTAGTTTTGTCTTCTTTATTGAGTTTTTTAAGAAATTTCTTGGCTTCATTAGTAAAAAAGATGTTAAACATTAGAGATTAAGCTCCTTTTTTACTTCTTCAAGAGAATAAATTCTTCCAGCTTTTATATCAGCTTCTGCAAGTTTGATTCTTTTTTTAGTTTCTTCTGATAAAGTCATTGAATCTTCAAGTGCATCCCAAATAACCTCTTCATAAGATTCTTTGTCATAAAGTTTTCTTTCTTTTAATTTAGTAAGTAATTCGTGACTAATTTGAATAGTAGTTGTTGCCATAGTGACTATATAGGTGGCTATAGTATTTAAATCTTTTGTTTTACATTCCCTTATAGTTGTATTTATAGAATTTTTTGTAGAATTTTGGTAAGGATTTTATTCTTAATTTGTTCTTTTTCTTGTCTTTGAACCATAATAAAGAGGAATCAGGATAATCTTCTGCAAATGTTGCTTTTGCTAAAATTACTTCTAAATCTTCAGGCCAGAAAGAATAATCTGGAATTAAATCAACTCCAATTTTTTTCTTAATTGTTCTGTCCCAAATTTCTCTAGACATTGTACCAAACCAGTAATTTAATTTTTTCTTGAAAGGCGCATTCAAATATTTTTCTTTCTTTGTAAAAGTTCTACCAAATCTTCCGAAGTTTAAAATTGGAAATCCTCTTAATCTTAAACTATCATCTAACTTCCTTTCATAAATATCTAAAGCTCTGATTAACTTTTGTTTGTCCATTAGATTTTTTTCAAGGAATTTTTTAATTGTTTTACCTTTTGTTAATTTATTTTCGTATAAGTACATTGCTTGAACAGCTTTACCATAATTTTTTGGGAAAGTAGGTGTGTCAATGTGTAGCAATCCTAAGTTTGGCTCATAAATAGAAGGCCTTACTCTTTCAATGTCACCTGGATGTTTTTTCCCGTCCCAGAAATAATTATTTTTTAAGTTATCATAATGGTAAGCATTTTCTAAACCTATTCTACCTAAAACAATTAAAGATAATACACCATGAATTGAAAGTTTGTGAGGTAGTAAGGATAATGTGTTAAAATCAAAGTATCTGTTTTTCTTTGCAGTCTTTGATTCGAAAATGAAGAACATGTCATCTAAGTGTCCAACTGGGCAATCATGTCTGTATTTTGAGAAACCTAAACCTCTGAAAGCAAATGTTTTTTTGTTTTCTTTCATATGTTCAATTATTTTAAGAATCTCTTTTTCTTTTAATGGCCAAGCATCTGTGTGTAAGTGCATTACATAATCTGCTCCAGAATTTATTGCAGCAGTACAAGATTTTTTTATACAATCAGAAACTCTGGATCTCATGTTGATACTATTTCTCATCCAAGGCATATCTTTTGTAACAATTATATCGTCACCTTTTGTGAAAATATCAATGTCTAAATCTTTTAAGAATGGTTCTGGATTTTCATGGTTACTGCAAACTGAAATAATGTAATCTCCTTTCCAATTTTTTTTGATAATATCAATTAGAATAGCAAGTTCGTCAAATTTATCATAAAGGCTTATTGCAATTCCTATTTTCATTGTAAAAGAAAATTAAATGAGCATTAATAAGTTTAATGTATTTTATTCTTCAGATATATACTTGTTTAGAGTGTTGTATACTCTTTGTAGTGGTTGGTAAGTTGATACTACTCCTGGTGCACAAGAAACTCCTAGCATTGAAATTGCTAATATTGTATTATCATTCACTTGTGCATGTGCTGCAAGTCCTAAAATCATTCCTGTTACAGTTGCACCTAGTGCACTCAAAGCAAGATCTGTTTTTATTTTTTTTATATCTTCAGATAGTACTTTTTGATCTATAGTTGTGTTTGTCATAATTTTGGTAATTTTCTTTTGTTTTATAAGAGTTTTGTTTAAGAAAATCTATGTGTAATACTTTCTAAGTTCTCTTCAATAAGGTGTTCTCTATAAGTTTCTGAAATTTGAACTCCCCAACCTTCTTGAAATGCTTCTAAAGGAACTCTTAAAAAATAATGCTTTTTACCTTCGATTTTTCCAGGGATTAATTTTACAGGACCACGATAATCAAAATCAGAATCTATTCCTCCAATATTTTCAATTTCTAATAATTTTTCATATAATCCAGATTGTCTTAAAAAAGTAGTTTCAGAGTCTATTGCCCAAGGGAGATTAATCTTTTTACCTTCTTCATAAGCAAATCCTGATAATATGCATAATTTTGGAAATTTCATATTTTTCTTTTTTTATTTTTATTTTATAAATTTAATGAATTAACATTGGGTTCAAATTTAGGCCAATCCACTATCATAATCTTTTTAAATGTTTGAATTCTAGACTTTGAGATATGAAGGTTCTTTTGGTACAACCTCCAAATTTTCATGGGGATAAGGACAGGGAGGCGCAAAGATTTCCTTTGGGCTTAGCTTATGTAGCTGCTGTTCTAAAAGAAAAGGGTCATGAAGTTGAAATTTTTGATGCTTGGGTTAATCATTATTCTAAAGAAGAAACACTTTCAAAACTAAAAGATATTGAATATGATATTATGGGGATTACTGCAATGTCTCCACATTTTAAGTATATGGAGTGGTTTATTAAAGAAGTTAAAGGGATGCATCCTGAAAGAAAAATTTTAATTGGGGGAGCATTAGCAAAATATAATTATAAACAAGTTTTAGAAACAATGGATGTTGATTTTTGTGTTTTAGGTTGGGGAGAATATGTTATGCCTAAACTCTTAGAAAATTTAGAAGATCCTTCTGAAGTTGAATCTATGGCTTATTTGAAAGATGGAAAAGTTTTTGTTACTAAATCTATTTCTGAAATACATAAAATTGATGAAGTGCCTTTCCCAGCTTGGGATTTATTTGATGTTGAAAAATATATTGGTGCAACAAGGTTAGGTATTGCAAACAGTTCAAGAAGAATGTGTGTGATTACTACAAGAGGTTGTCCGTTCAATTGTCATTTTTGTTCAAAGAATTTTCCAGTTGTAAATATGAGGTCAGTGGATAACGTTATTGAAGAAATTAAAATTTTGAAAGATAAGTATAAAGTTGAAGTTATTGATTTTGAAGATGAGTTAGTTATGATGTCTAGGAAAAGGATGTTAGAGCTTTGTGAAAAAATTAAGCCTTTGAAAATAAGATGGAAATGTAATGGTAGAGTTAATCATGTTGATTTTGAAGTTCTGAAAGCTATGAAAGCTTCAGGATGTTATTATGTTGCTTATGGTATTGAATCTGGAAGCCAAACTATTTTGGATAGTATCAATAAAGAATCTACTGTAGAATTAAATGAGAGAGCTTTGAGATTGACAGTTAAAGCTGGTTTGATTCCTGGAGTTCTTATGATGATTGGAAACCCTAAAGAAACTAGAGAAACTGTAAGAGAAACAATTAATTTTTGTAAAAGATTGCATGTGCAACCTGTAACACAATTTTTTATTAGTACTCCATTGCCAGGTTCTGAGTTTTATAGAATGTGTGTGGAAGATGGTAGAATTACTGATGAAGTTGAATATTTAAGAAATCTAACTGGTACTTATGAAATTTTAATTAATCTTTCTGATATGTCTGATGATGAACTTTTAGTTGTGAAAAGAGAAGCTGAAGAAGAAATTAATAAAGCTTATTGTGCTTATAGAAGAACTAATCCTAAATTATTTTTGAAAGAATATACACATAAGGCTAAAGTTCTTTATCATCATGCAAAAGGATATGGTATTAAGAAAGCTGCAAAGGATGTTATTAAGATTATTAAGAAAAACCCAAGATTAATTTTTAGAGCAGAGTATACTGAGTAGTTTCTTTAGGATAAATTTCTTCAAAAAGTTTTACATCTTCTGGTGTTCCAAGTCCCCAAGCTTCTGTACATAAAGCTGCTTTGATTTGGTCTCCTCTATCAATTAGTTGTTGAAAAACTGGAGAGATATAAAATTCGTTGTTGAATCTTATATTTTTATTTATCATGTCTTCAGCTGCCCAAACAAAATCTTTTCCATGTTGGAAGAAATACATTCCCATGTTACAAAACTCTGAGATTCTATTTTTTTCTGCTACTTCCTGAATTCTCATATTTTCATCTGTTTTTGAAAAGCTCCATTTGTCACCTTCTCCTCTGAAAACTGGAATAATTCCTTTGATATTTTTATCTTTTAATAATTCGAAATATTTTGGAACTTTTAAGTGAATGTCGCAGTCTAGGATAATTAAAGGATTGTTGTTGTTTATGTGTTTCTTTGCAAGTAAAACTGTACAAGCAGCTCCTTCTGTTGTATGATTAATTGGTATGATTGTTATGTTTTCTGAAAATAACTCTTTTAGTTTTTGGTCTATTTTGAATTCGTTAATGTGTTCTTGTCTAACTATGAAAATTAAATTGTGCTCTGTATTTTGAGGGATGGAATCTAAAGCCCATTTGATTAATTGTTTTCCTCTTACTTTGATTAAAGGTTTAGGAGTTGTTATTCCTACTTTTGTGAATCTTGAACCAAGCCCAGCCATTGGTAAAATAATGTTCATTTTGTTTTCTTTTTCAATTAGTGGATCTAGTAATTGAATTCCTGTAGTTAACATTGCAAATTGTCTTTCTGTTTTTGGGAAATGCATTCGAACCATACTTAAATATTGTAAAGCTTCAATTAATTGGATTTGTTCTTTATTAGTTGGATATTTTTCTTCAATTCTTTTTTTGAAAAGGGTTGTAATTTTCTCATGTTTGTCGTTAGTAAACATTTCATAAGTTATATTGTTGTTTGAAATTTCTAAGTTGAATAAGTCATTAATAATAAATTCATATTTTCCATTAAAACTGTGAGTTAGTTTTCCTAAGTCGTATCTGAAATCTCCATAAGTTGTGTGTTGGCCAAATTTTCCTCTTGGGTCAATTAGTTTTGTAATTTTACTTTTTGGATCATAAAGAATGTTTGATGTACAAAGGTCACCATGGATTAAATTGAATTCGTTTGGTGCATTTAGTAAGTGTTCTTCACAAAGTTCTTTTATTTTGTTTTTGTAAAAATTTAAGGATTCATATTGTTGTCCATTGATTGTTATTTTGTTTTCAAATAAAGGTTTGAATTCTTCTTTTGTTGACATTAATTCTAAAGCTTGGATTGTTTTGTCTACAAATATTTCTTCTCTAGCTTTTCTAGCTTCTTCTTCAGAGATTGTTAGTTTGTATCTTGACATCTCGTCGAGAATGTATAATATTGAATCAAAAATGTGGCTCCAAATTCCTAAGTTGTAGTTCCCAAAAGTGTAAATTTCTCCAAGGTTAGGATAACCATAATATTCCATTTTTATGAAAGGGTTGTCAGGATTTATTGAATAGTCAAATATTTTTGGTAGGTAAGATTGAAGCTCTTGAGGGATTTGTAAGTACCATTTTATTTCTCCAATGAATTTTTCATGTTTACTAGTTTTTTCTAAAATTCCTTTTTTGTCGTGAATTTTTATTGTGTTGAAGTATCTTAAATTGATGAAATCTTTTTTTGTTTGGAAATAATTGTCAATGTGGCCTATGTCGTACCACTTGTTTGTTTTTAGTATTTCATATTCATTTGTTGAATTTAAGTAAGACATTAAAGTTGAGTAAAAACCTTTGTCAGGATCTTCTTCAATTTTTTGGAAGTATAATTGGGGGTTTTTTATTTGGAATATTCCTACAAATACATGATGGATTTTGTGTTCGTTTGTATTTATTTTATCTTTGATTTGAATTATTTTGTTGTTTTCAGTTTCAAAAGTTGTCCATCTGTAAGTTTCAGGTAAGTCATCATAAAGAACTAAATCTTTGTTTGTTTCAAAACTCTCATCGACAAGAGTGTCTCCAAAGTTAACAATTAAATTGTCGTATTCTGAAAGATTAATTTTGCTTAAACCTTCGAAAATAGTCCAACCTAAACTTCTAAGATTGTCAATTTCAATTAATTTTATGTTCTCTTTGTATTTTTTCCTTTCAATTATTTTTTTAACTCTATCTTTGTTTTCATTAACAAGAAGGCAATAAGTTTTTTCTCCAGGGAATTTGTTGTAAGCTTCAATAATATAATCTAATAATGGTTTTCCACTGATTGGTACAAGAACAGGTGGAATTTCTCCAATGTCTAAATGCATCTCTTTGTCAACATTTAGAGCTGTCGGAATTAAAATTAAATTTTTCATAATTTCTCTCCATCTAAAATTTCTTTTATCTCGTCATAACTCTTGTTTAAAAATTCTGAAGGTCTGATTGCTTTGTCATCAATGTAAAATCCTTCTTTACCACACCAAGGTTTACCAATGTGAATTTCATCATAAGGAATATTATGGTGATCTAACCACTGGAAAATAGTTTTTAGAGTATTAGCATTTATTTTTCCAAGATTACCTTTGTAAGTTCGCATGTTTCTACTAGTGTTGATAATTATATGGAATCCTTCTTTTTTGTAAAGTTTGATCCTTTCAATTACTTCTGGAATGGGTTCTAAGTCTGAGTATTCTTGTTCAGAACTTTTTATTTTACATAGTACACCATCTAAGTCTATAACTAGAACTTTTCCCTCCGCAATCATATTTATCATCCCTTTTTGTACGATTTATAAAGTTTCTGAAGATTTAGTAGATTAATGCACCGATAATTATTTAAATTTGGCATAATAAAGATGGGAAATGGAAAATGTGGTATTCATAGATCCATCTCATAGTGGGTCAACAGAAGAGTTTAATTGTGGATTGCTTTCAATTGGAAGTTACTTAGATGCTAAAGAGTATAATGTTAATTTAATTTTCAGTTCTAAAGATCTAGAAGCAGTTGATAATTTTGTTACTGAAGAAACTTTGTATGTTGGAATCTCTGCAATGAGTACACAAATTCCTGAAGCTCTTAAATTAGCTAAATATGTTAAAGATAAATTTCCGAAGATTAAAGTTATTTTTGGTGGTTATCATGCAATCTTATTCCCTATTCAAACTTTGAAACATGAGTTGATTGATTATATCTGTTTTGGAGATGGTGAAGAACTTTGTGAAGAATTAATTCATGCAATGAGAGGAGATAAAAAATTAAGTGAAATTAAAGGTTTAGGGTATAAAGAAAATGATGAGTTAATATTTAATGATAAAAGAAGTTTGATGGATCTTTCTAAGTTACCAAGAATGAATTATGAATTGATAAATAAATTTCATCCTATTGAAAGAAGTTTGCCTTTTAGAAAAGGTGTGAGAGTTAAAACTGGAATTGTATTCTCTGGGAATGGATGTCCTTTTTCATGTACTTTCTGTATTAATTCTGCAATGCAAAGAAAATGGCAAGGTAGAGATATTGATCATGTTTTAGATGAAATTGAATGGTTAATTAATGAGCATGAAGTTGATGATATTTATTTGATTGATGAATTGTTTTTTGTGAAGAAAGATAGGTTCTTTAGATTTTTAGACGAGATTGAGAGAAGGGGTTTGAAATTTACTTGGAACTCACAATGTAGAGCTGATTATATTAATGATGATTATTTGACAGTTGATGTTTTGAAAAGAATGAGAGAGTTAGGTGGTACAGCTATTCTTTTTGGTGTTGAATCTGGTTCTGATAGAATGTTGAAGAAAATGAGGAAAGGTTTGAAGTTAGAAAGTGTTATGAGAGCTGTAAAAGATTGTGGTGAAGCAGGAATTGTTCCAAGAACTAGTTTTATTATTGGAATGCCTGGAGAGAATAGAGATGATATGTTGAGAACTTTTAGATTTATTTTAGAATTGTATAAAATTAATCCAAATTTATATTTACATGGTCCAAGTATTTATAGGCCTTATCCAGGTGGTTCAATGTATGATGAGCTAGTTGAAAGTGGAGAGTATAGCCATCCTAAAAAAATGAAAGAATGGAATTTAGTTGACTCTTCTTGGAATGATAGATATCTTTTAGATAAATCTCCTTGGATAAAAGAAAAGAGTTTAGTTTTAGATATTAAAGATACTTTGAATGTTTTCTTTAAGTTTAAGAAAAGAACTAAATTTAATATCTTGAGAGCTGTAATGAAAGAATTATATTATAGTGATAAAATGATGAAAGTTCTTTTAGATAAATTGCCTTATATGGATCAAAGTGCTAAGTCTTTGTTTAGGCCTGATTTGAAGAATATCTACTATAGGTTGGAAAAAATGACTTCTGAGATTGATGTTCTTGATAATGATGAAATTAAAGTTGAAAATAAGTAATTTTCCATAAGATTTAAAAGCCGAGTTTCTAATTTTTATAATATGAATAAGATTTGGTTGAAAGTATTGAATGTTTTTATTTTAGTTAGTATTTTCATTTTAATATTTTGGAAAGTTGGTGTAGATAGCATTTTTGAAGTTTTGAAGAATATTAATCTGTTTTGGTTGATCCCATTTGTAGTTATTTTTGTTGGAACTAAAATGATCTATACTTTGAATTTAAGATTATTGTTTAAGGCTATTCGTCGAAGAATTTCTTATTTTGGTTTGTTTAAGTATTTTCTTTTGATGAACTCTTTAGCATTATTTTTTCCAAGTAAAACTGGAGAATTGAGTTTAACATTATTATTGAAGAAACATAAAAATTTTGAATATGGAGAAGTTCTTTCTGTA
Source organism: archaeon (assembly GCA_018692925.1). Classification (GTDB taxonomy): domain Archaea; phylum Nanobdellota; class Nanobdellia; order SCGC-AAA011-G17; family GW2011-AR17; genus BS150m-G60. The sequence continues at coordinate 50,627 of JABHLH010000016.1, read as the reverse complement.
CAGTTTATTGATAAATTGATTACTTTTTCTTTTTATGGTGTAATGGCTGTATTAGGTTTGTTATTTGTTTTTGATTTATCTCAAGATTATACTTGGATTTTGTTAGCTACTCTGTTAGTTTTAGTTAGTGTGTTTTTAGGAGCTTGGTCAAATAAAGTTAGAAGATTTATTAAGAAGTATTTTTTAAGAAAGTATTCAAAGTATTTTAAGAGGTTTTCACATTCGTTTAAACATGTGTTTAAGAGAAGAAAAAAGATTTTAGTTTTGAATTTTTTTATTACTGCAATTTTATTAAGTGGAATATTTTTTGGTGGACTTGTTGCATTTAGAATGTTTGGAGCAGAAGTTTCTATTTTTCATATTGCGATGATACAATCTCTAATCATTATGATCTCTTTGTTGCCTATACCATTTTCAGGTTTAGGGTTGAAAGAAATCTCAGGAATTTATATGTATGGTTTGATTGGTGTTCCTTATGCAGTGTCAGTAAATTACTTTTTGTTTAATATCTTGTTTAAGTATGCATTTGGTTTAGTTGTATATTGGACATATCGTAAAAAATTGGAATTCTAAAGTTTTTTAAATAGGTCTTTTTATATTTCTTATATGTCTAAAAGTTCGCTGGATTGGATCGTAAGAGGAGCCTTCTTTATATTTATAGGTCTATTCTTCTCGAAATTATTGAATTTTGCATTTAGAACAATTGTTGCTAGATGGTTAGGTCCAGCAGATTATGGTATTTTGAGTTTAGGTATTGCTGTTTTTAGTATTGTAGGGATGGTAGCATCTTTAGGTTTAGAACATGGTGTTGAAAGATATCTTGGATATTTCTATGGTCAGAAAAAAGAAATGAAGAATATTATCTTCTCAGGTTTAAAGATTGCCTTAATTTCTAGTTTGATATTTGCTGTACTCTTGTTTTTATTTTCTAGTCAGTTGTCAAGTTTGATTAGTTCAAATGGAACATTAAAGTATTTCTTGTTAATCTTAGCTTTAGTCTTGCCTTTCTGGGTTTTAACTGAATTGTTTATGGCTGTGTTTAGAGGTACTAAAAAGATTGAGCATTATATTACTGTGAGGCAAATTGTTGAGCCAGGAGTGAAAGTTCTATTGGCTGTAGCATTTTTGTATTATGGGTATTCATTGTTTGGAGTTATGTGGGCTTATGTCCTGAGTTATTTTGTTAGTTTTTTAGTTGGAATGTTAATTGTATGGAAATTAATTTCAAAATATAAAGATCAAAATTTAGGTAAATCTTTTGGAAAAAAATTATTGACATTTTCTTGGCCTTTGTTGTTTATGGGGGCTTTGTTTACTTGTATGACTTGGATTGATACTTTGATGATTGGTTATTTTTTAACTGAAGAGTTAGTTGGAGTGTATAATGTTGCAATACCTTTGGCAGCTTTGTTAGTTATACCTGTTAATTTGTTTAAAGGTTTATTTATTCCTGTAGTTAGTAAATTGTATGCTGAGAAGAAATTTAAAGAAATTAAAAAAGTGTATAAGAAATTGTTAACTTGGTTTGTTAGTTTAACTTTTCCCCTGTTTATGTTTATGTTCTATTATACTGGAGAATTAATTGTATTTTTGTTTGGTGTAGATTATATTGGAGCTTTGTGGCCTATGAGGATTTTATTGTTAGGAACAATGGTTGTTACATTTTTTGGAGTATTAGGTTTGTTGTATAATAGCTTTGCAATGACTAAACTGAAGTTAGTGATTAGTTTTATTGCGACAGGTATTGGAGTTGTGCTGAATATTGTCTTTATTCAAAGCTATGGGATTACAGGTGCTGCTTTGGCAACAGCTTTTTCATTTTTAGTGTTTAATATTTTGTTATTTGTACCTTTATTTAGAAAGTTTAGGATTTCACTTTTAGATTTTGATTTAGTAAAACAATATTTGAAAGTTATAATTGTAGGAGTTCTTAGTTTCTTTGCTCTAGTTTGGATCTTTGGAAGTGTAGAAAAGTATAGCTTGATTCTCTTTGCTTTGGTTTATGGTTTTGTATACTTGTTGTTCTTGTTTCTCTTTGGAGGAATAAGTAAAGAAGATATGAAAAGTTTTAAGAGCTTTAGACGTTAAGTTAAAAATACTTCTTTAGAAAGATCTTCCTTTTTTATGAATACATGTATAGTTTTTGCAATCCAATATAAGTTGTAAGAGAATGCATAGAATAAAATGTAGTATTCAGGAATTCCAATTAGTATAGAGATAAATAACATTTCAATTGAATAATCAATAAGCATTAGTTTTCTTGCAAAAGAATAAATGTTGTGTAATCTTCCTTTGTCTTTAGGTTTATCATCTTTAATCTTCTTTTGATAAATGAACATTTCTTTTAATGGAATTAACTCTTTCATGATAAATCCAATTAAGAAGAAAGGTAATGCAATAATGATCCAAGTTTTTCCTGTATGTATGAAGTATGTGATAGCTAAGAAAGTTTGTGGAAGAATAGCCATTAGCCAAGATCCTATGAAATCTATGATAGCTCCTTTCTTACTGAATTGTTTTTTGTATCTTGCTAAAGAACCGTCAACCATGTCTAATTGTAAACAAAGTAAAATAATTGCACTAGCAACAATGTGAACTGAAAAATTGTAGATTAAGAAAAATGGTGATGTGATAATTACTAATAAAACCCAAAACATAGTAAGTTGATTTGGAGTGATCTTTGTGTGAAGTAAAGTCCAAAGAAAATAAGGAGAGAAAATTCTAAGGTGAGTTTCAGTTTTTCTGTTTTTGAATTTCCAAGCGAATTTATTCAATTCTTTGATTGAAGGGACTTTTTTCATTTTTTTCTAGCTATAAATACGAATTCTTGAGCTGCAAATGGTGGATATCTTTCAAACTCTCTAATTAAAGCCATCGCAACAGAATCTAAATTTAAGTAATATAATCTTGATGCATTAACTTGTAAATTATAATGGTTGATTACAGTATCGATTTCAATTATTTCAAAACCAGCATCTTCTAATTCTTGAATGAATTCTTTTTTTTCAATTTTGTAATCTACAACATCAATACTTTCGTTACTTTGTTTTAATGATCTATCTCTGAATTTGATATTTGCCATATCTGTTATGAAAATAGAATTGTCATTTAAGTGAGAATGTACATTTGCTAAAAGTGATTTTCTGTCTTCTTTGTTGAAATGTCTGAAGAATCTAAATGAATAAATTAAATCAAATTTATTTTTTAATTTTAAATTGAATGCGTCACCTTGAACAAATTTCCATTTTTTACCTTTTAGTCTTTTTTTTGCAACGCTTAACATATTTTTTGCATTATCAAAAGCTGTTCCATTTTTTGTTTCAATATCTACAGTTAATCTTGCAGGGCCACAAGCTAAATCTAATACAGATTCTGCATTGCTTTTTTGAATATATAAGTTTACTATTGAAGTTTCTCTTTCATGTAAAAATTTGCCTAGAGGTTTTGAAAATCTGTTTTGAACATATCCCTTGATTAATCCTTCTGAATCGTAATGACTCTTGATATCTTGTTTTTCTTTTAACATCTAGTGTATTTTCTTAAGGATTCTTTATAAATTTTATGGGTTATTATAGTATAATAAAACTTATATATGTCTATTCTGGAATAATTTGAGTTATGAAGATAAGTTTAGTGTTTGCAAGGATGAAGTATAAAACTGGAGATCCTCCAGGTGGTTTGGCTTTAATTGCAGCACATTTGAGAAATAATGGTTATTCTGTAGATCTAATAGATTCAACTTTTCATCCTACAATGGATTATATCAGAAAAAGAATTGATGATTTTGATGCAGATTATGTTGCTATTTATTGTGATTCTTTAATGTTAAATGATGTTAAGAAAATTGCAAAGTATGCAAAGTCTAAAGGTAAGAAAGTAATTATTGGAGGTCCACAAGCTACACTAAGGCCTGAGACATTAACAGAATTTTCTGATTTTGTTGTGAAAGGTGAAGCTGAATCTGCTATGTTGGATATTTTGAAAGGTAAGTGTAAAGAAAAAATTATTCAAGGTGAGAGATTTGATCTTGAGAATTTACCTATTATGGCTTATGATTTATTGGATATGGAAGATTATATCAAATTGTGGCATGTCTTTGATAGTATTGATCCAAATGTTAGAGGAACAAATATGTTTTCTTCAAGAGGATGTCCTTTTAGATGTACATTTTGTCAGCCAGTTTTAGAAAAGATTTTTGGTAAAGGTGTTAGAACTAGGTCAGTTGATAGTGTTATTGAAGAAATGAAACATTTGAAAAATCATTTTGGTATTAATGCTATTTGGTTTAATGATGATACTTTTACTGTTAGAAAAGAATGGATAAAAGTTTTTTGTAAAAGACTTGTTGATGAAGAATTAGAAATGCAGTGGGGAATTAATTCTAGAATTGGTTTACTGAATGAAGAAGAAATGAGAATGATGTATGCAGCTGGTTTGAGAATTATGCATGTAGGTGTAGAAACTGGAAGTCAAAGAGTTGCAGATGAAATTTATCATAAAGATATTGATCTTTCAAAAGTTCATGGTGATGTAGCTATGGCAGAGAAAGTTGGAATTAGATGTCTTTGTTATATTATGCTTGGAGCTCCAGGGGAAACTAAAGAAGAGATTTTACAAACTATTAAATTTGCTAAATCTTTGGATGCAACTGAGATTACTGCAACAATTACTACTCCACTTCCTGAAACACATTTGTATGAAAGTATGAAAGGTAAATATAAGTTAACAGAGAATTATGATTATTATAAAAATAGAATTTTTGAAGATGAGAATATTTCTTTTTCAGAATTGAAATTTTTACAGAAAAGATTGTTGTTTGAATTTTATACTCATCCTAAAAGATGGGGTTATGTAGCTAAACATTTGACTTCTGTTCAAGGATTGCACAAAATGTATTTGAAAGTTATGAGGTTTATGTAAAATGGTAAAAATATATGTAGCACATTCAAAGAAATTTGATTTTAAGACTGAATTGTATAGTCCTTTAAGAGAAAGTGAATTGAATTACGAGCATGATATTATTTTACCTCATGAATATTCTGATTCTCTTTTTAGCTCTAAAGAATTTTTTAGAAATGAATGTGATTTATTAGTTGTTGAGGCTTCTTATCCTAGTACAGGGGCTGGAATTGAGGCAGGATGGGCTGATGCTTATGATGTTCAAATTCTGGTTATGCATAAAAAAGGATCTAAATTACAAAGTTCAATGGCTTCAATGGGAGAAATTATTGAATATAATTCTCTTGATGATATGGTAAATAAATTAAGTGAAGTTTTAGGTTCTTTTAACACTCAAGAAATTTCAAGATCTGAACTAAAGAAAATGCGTTCATAATCTTTTAAAAATAATTTCTAAAATAATATTTAATGGTAATAAAACAAAATGAAAATATTTCAAGGAGTATTAGATTCTCTTTGGAAGAAGAAGGTGTAGAAGTTGCAAGAGCTTTTCTTTATCTTATAAAAAATGATTTACATGCAGAGCCTTATGGTTTATTGGAAGATGTTTTTGTTCAAGGCGAATTTCAAGGACAAGGTTATGGCTCTAAATTAGTGAAGGAAGTTATTGAAACTGCTCAAACTGAAGGTTGTTATAAACTTATTTGTACAAGTAGATTAAAAAAAATAAAAGTCCATGCTTTGTATGAAAGGTTAGGGTTTGATAAACATGGTTTAGAGTTTAGAATGGATTTTTAAGATCATAAATCTTAAAAAAGGATTCTAATATTTGTGAAATATGAAACTTAGTAAAGAGTATGTTAGTTTGATTTTAATTATCTTATTAGGTTTCTTTTTAAGATTATTTTTGATGTTTGCTATAGGGTACAGAGATATGGCTTCTGATGCTTTGGGTTATGTAATGATAGCTAGAGCTATATTTCAAGAAGGTATTCTAATAGAGCAGGCTTTGTTCTTTCCACCTGGTTATCCTTTGTTTGTTGGAGTTTTTAATTGGTTTATAGAAGATTCTTTAGTAGCAGCCAGATTTGTATCTGTAGTATTTAGTACTTTAACAATATTTTTAGCTTATAAAATTGGAAAAGAAATGTCAAATAAATCTGGTGGATTATTTGCTGCCTTGGCAATGGCTATTTATCCTGGAATTATCCAAGCTGGTTCTTTAGCTATGAGTGAAGCATTGTTTATTTTCTTTATGTTCTTAGCAGTTTATTCTTCAATAAGAGTTTTGAGAGAAGTTAGTTGGTTTTATATTGTTGTTTTAGGTGCTTCAATAGCTTTTACATATTTGATTAGACCTGAAGGAATCTTTTTATTTTTGTTACCTTGTTTTATTATTTTTTGGCATTGTAAGAATTTTATGTTTAAGAACGCAAGTAAAGTTTTGATTGTATTTTTTGTTTTTTTAATTTTAACAACACCATATTTTTATTATGTTTTTCTAGAAACTGGAGATTTTTCTATTAGTGGAAAAGGAGGGTGGAATTTAGTGAAGGGAGAGATTGTAACTGGTCCTGAAGAAGAGTGGAGAGTTGAATATCTTTCTTTGAATGAAGATAAAACATTGACTATCCTTGAAGAAGTTTCTTTTGAAATATCAACTTTAAATTATATTCTTGAAAATCCTGGTGATCTGTTGGAGAGGTATGTAATACAATTTATTGAAGTTGTAAGATTATTATTTTATTTGATTGTGCCTGTATTGTTAGCTTTGATTTTTTTCTTTTTGAATAAGTATAAAGATGTAGGTTTGATGTATATGCTTTTAGCTTATGTTGCTATGTTGATTTTTATTTATCCTTTGTATACTATTCACCCTCGATATTTGTTTATTTTGGCAGCACCTTTAGTTTTAGTTTCGAGTTTAGGTTTTGCTAAGGCTAGAGTAACTTTGAAGAAATATTTTAATAAAGATTATTTTGTAAATAATATTAAAACTTTTTTAGTTATTATTTTAATTTTGTTTTCTTGTTTGTATTTATTTTCTTTAAGTTTAGATTTACCTTATTATGTTTCTTATGGGCAAGGAGATGTTCCGGAAATATATTCTGAAGCTGCTGATGTGATAATTTCTTTTGAAGAAAGTGAAAGATTGAATGTCATGGCAGCAACTTCTTATATTAGTTATTTCACAGATTCTAATATGGTGAATTTCCCCTATGCTAATGTTGAAGATTTTTTAGAGTATGCCGAAAATAGAGAAGTTGATTATATTGTAATTGAAGAAAGTTCACAGGGTAATTGGGATGTTTATGAAGATTATAGCAATTTAGATTCTTATGATTATATTGAATTGATTTTTGAAGATGATTCTACTGGAAGTTTGATTCAAGTTTTTAAGCTTGATTGATTTTATATTTTCCTAGAAAATGATTAGATCTAACTTTTAATAATTCTTTGAACATTCCATAACCATCTTTTATTGGATGTAATCTGCTACCTTCTTGGTCAATCCATTGTACCGGAACTTCTTTTATTTTATAATTCATTTTTTTTGCAAGAAATAAAAGTTCAACATCAAAACCAAAACGATCTATTGTTTGGTGCTTTACAATATTTTGAATAACCTCTGTTTTGAATAATTTAAATCCACATTGTGTATCGCTAATCCCTCTAACTGCAATTACTCTTACCATTAAAGGAAAAGTTTTTCCCATTATTTGTCTGTAGAAAGGTTGATTAACAATTATTTCTGAATCTTCTAAAGTTCTTGAAGCAATTACTATATCATTATCTTCTTTTAATCCTTCAAGTAAAATATCAAGTTCATCAATTGGAGTTGCTAAATCACTATCAGTGAAAAGAACATGGTCAAACTTTGCATCTAAAATTCCTTGTTTAACTGAATAACCTTTTCCTCTGTTAATTTTATTTTCTAGAACTCTTAAATTAGTTTTATCTTTGAATTGGTTTGCAACTTCTATAGTTTTATCTTTTGATCCATCATCAACTACAATGATTTCATAATTTAATTCTAAAGAATCTAGATAAGGTATAATCTTACTAAGCGACCCTCCAAGTCTTTTCTCCTCATTATATGCAGGAATTACAATAGATAAATCCATTAATTGAGTAAAAAAAACTGGATTTATAAGGATTTGGTAATAAGAGTAAAGCTTTTTAAGCTGTTTAGTATTTTTTTCTTTTATGGTAGAAGAAGTTCAAGGTTCATATGATAAGTATAAAGATTGTGAGTTAGATGGTAAAGGTTATTTTTTAATTAAAATTTATCCTGAAGAAGATAAAATAGGTATTAGGTTTTGTGAGATGGATACTAATGAACCTGTAGTAGATATTTTTGGAAAGGTTCCTCAAGAGTTGTATTGTACAGCAATAAAGAGAGATTTAATATCTAGTTTAGATCATGCAGCTTATCTTGGAAAAGAATTGATGAAAGCATATGTTTGTTTGAAATTAAAAAAAGAGTATGTCCAGGATGAGGATAATTTTCTTTAATAAAGTTTTTAAAGAGTTTGTATTCTATGGTTTCTATGAAATTTGTTTTAGCTTTACCAACATATAATGAAAAAGAAAATTTGAAGATTTTACTTCCTAGATTAATTGAGATTTTAAAGAATATAAAAGATTGGGAAGGAGAGATTGTTGTTGTTGATGATAGCAGTCCAGATGGTACTTCTGAGTTTGTTGAAGAGAAAATGAAAGAGTATTCTAATTTACATTTAGTAAAAAGAAAAGCTAAGTCTGGTTTAGGTAGCGCATATATTGCAGGGTTTAAGTATGGTATTAATGTTTTAGGAGCAGATAATGTTTTTAGTATGGATTCTGATTTAAGTCATGATCCAGATTTGATTCCAACATTTTTAGAGTATGCTAGTACGAATGATATTGTTATTGGTAGTAGATATATCAAGGGAGGGGATTTTAAAAATTGGCCTTGGATTAGAAAAGCAATTAGTAGAGGAGCAAATATTTATGGTCAATTAATTTTAGGTTTGAAAGTTAATGATATTTCTTCAGGGTATAGATGTTATAATGCTTTATTATGGAAGAAAATTGGATTTGAGAATGTGAAAACAAATGGTTATTGTACTTTAGAAGAAATTTTGTATTTGGGTAAGAAAAAAAAGGCAAGAGTTAAAGAAATACCTCTAGTTTTTGTTGATAGGACTATTGGTGAAACAAAATTAACTTACAAAGAAATGATTAAGTTTTTTACTACAATTATTAAGTTGAGATTTTCTTAGAAACACAAATTTCTTCATAACATTTTTCTTGAATAAATTCTTCTGGAACAGGGTCGTCTTTATGAGATATCCATAAGGTAGCATCCTTAACTCTTTCATCTTGTGCAATTAATAAATTTCCTTGGATCTCTAGGATTTTATCATAATAGTATGTAGGAGATGCTTGTAAAGATAATGTTGAAAAATATTCTTCGTCGTTAGTAAAAGCATAATATTCTTCTGGTAAGAAATAAGAACCTTCCCAAAGATAAACTGCAACTGTTGGATGTAAGATTGCTCCACCTATATCAAAATCATTTTGTATTTGTTCTAAGTCTGTTGGATAAGATGCTTCAACAGGAGAATAAAATGGAATTACAAAAATCAAAGTTAAAATTATTGAAAGAATAATGTGTAAGTAAAGTAATTTTTTTGTTAATACTTTTGAAAGTAAATAAAAGATAATTGCAGATGGAATTAAAATGTATTTTATGTAAGAACCAGTTACTAGGAAAAATGCTGTAACTGTGATAATAAAGAATAGTTCATTTTTGTATTTTTTGAAGTTTGTTTTGTAAAGCATGAAAAGTAATGGTGAAATTAGGAATATGAAATAAGTAGTTTCAAAAATTAAAAGGCCAGCAATCATTCCTGCATCTCCAGTTGCACCTAAACCTAAAGCATTTTTTAAGTTTGCACCAAAGAATCTAATCTCTGAGTAAAATGGTAATCCTGTAAGTTTATAGTCGAGAATTATTCTTGGTAAATAAAATAATCCTGCTAATATTGAAAATGGAATTAATTTTTTTACTGTTGTTTTTCTCATGAAAGCTATTAAGAACATTAAAGCTACAAAGAACATAGGAGTATAAATTGCCATTGAAAAACCTAAAGAAATTGCTGTTATCCATAGGTGTTTGTTCTTGTTATTATTTTGCCATTTTTTTATTTGGAAATAAGCTAATGTTGTGAAGAAAGCTGCAGGCATAACTGGTGTAAGTTCAGGAGCTGCAATCCAAACCATTGGTGAGAATAAAAATAACAAATAAGCACTTTTGTTTGTATATTTTCTGATCAATATTGCAATTGGGATTAGCCAAAGTACATTTAGTATTTGAATTGTTTTTATTGCTGGAAGTAATTCTACTAAAAAAGATAAAATGTATGTGTAAAGCATTGAATGTGTACTATGTGCTTTGATTATTTGAAATCCCGCAAAATCTTTGATTAAATTAAAATATTCAATTGAATCATGAAAAATGATCTGTTTTGAAGTTGATACTAGGATTAATAATAAGATTGTAAATAGTCCTAAAAGTAGCCAATCTTTTTTGTTCATTAGATGTTTTTTTGTTAAACCCTTTTTATAGTTTATTATCTTAAAATTAATAATAATGGTTTCTCCTTCAGAAAACTTATAAATGGAAATTTAGTTAGGAAGAGAATTGGAGGGTTAAAATGAAAAAAGCTTTAGTAACTGGGATTACAGGACAAGATGGTTCTTATTTGGCAGAATTTTTATTAGAAAAAGGGTATGAAGTTCATGGTATCGTAAGGAGAGCAGCTTTGGAGGATTCAAAAGCTAGACTTAGTAGGATACACCATGTAAAAGGAAAATTAATATTACACGCAGGGGATATTGGAATTTATTCTTCTGTTATACATGTTATAGACAAAATAAAACCAGATGAGTGTTATCATTTAGCAGCACAAAGTTTTGTACACGAATCGTTTCACGATCCATTTTCAACTTTTAAAACTAATGTAGATGGTACAATGCATGTTTTACATGCGATAAAAGAAAAAGCACCAAAGTGTAAATTGTATTTTGCAGCAACTTCAGAAATGTTTGGAGATGTTCAAGAAGTTCCACAAAAAGAAACTACAAAGTTTCATCCAAGATCACCATATGGTGTAAGTAAAGTAACAGGTTTTGATATTATTAGAAATTATAGAGAAAGTTATGATCTGTTTGGTTGTTCAGGAATTTTATTCAATCACGAATCACCAAGAAGAGGATTTGAATTTGTTACAAGAAAAATTACTCAAAATGTAGCTAAAATGAAAGTTGGAAAAGAAAATGTTTTAGTTTTAGGTAATTTAGAAGCAAGAAGAGATTGGGGTTTTGCTGGAGATTATATTAAAGCAATGTGGTTAATGTTGCAACAAGAAAAACCTGAAGATTATGTTGTGGCGACTGGAGAAAATCATTCTGTTAAGGATTTTGTTGATGCAGCTTTTTTAGCAGCTGGATTAAATTATGAATTAGTAGATTTACATATGATGAGCCCAGAGATGGCAGATATGAAAATTGAAGAATTAAGAAAAGATAAAGGTAGATTATTTGTAGTTCAACATCCAATGTTTTTTAGACCTGCAGAAGTTCATAACCTTTTAGGAGATCCATCAAAAGCTAAAATGAATCTTGGTTGGCAGCCAGAAGTATCTTTTCAAGAATTAGTTAGGATGATGGTTGAAGAAGATATTAGACAAATGAGTGGATAATATGAAAAAATTATTTTATCCTTGGATTTTAGCAAATAGAGATGGATCTGAAAAGTTGTATAAAGGTGAAAAACTTAATGGATATGACTTTGAAGTTAGCGAGGGAGATAAATTTGGATTATTAGTGCAGTGGAATGTTCAGTCTCAGGTTTCACGTCCTTCTGCTTATATTTGTGATGATGTTGAAGATTTAAGATCCCTTGTTGAAAGAGAAGAAGCAAAGGGAAGAAACTTAGAATTTACAGTTTACAAAGTTAGTAAAGAAGGCATCCAAGGACTTTGTTATACTTCAACTTCAGAAAGCTTATAAATTTCTTTAGTTTTTTATTATTTATGGCAACATGTGAAATGTGTGGATATATGGGAGAGCTAAAAAGAGCTATCGTTGAAGGAAGTATGTTGAATGTGTGTCAGAAGTGTTTAAAGTATGGTGATGCAATAGAAATTAAAAATCCACCTAAAGATATTGTTGAAAGGAGACTTGCGTTTAAATCAAGAAGAAGCTTTGCAGAGCGACATAGAGTTGAAGATGAAAATATTGTTTCTGGTTATGGAATGAAAGTTAGAAAAGCTAGAGAGAAAATGGGTAAAACTCAAGAAGATGTTGCAAAAGCTATAGCAGAAAGAGTTTCAGTGATACAAAAAGTTGAATCTGGAGGTTTAGAACCACCTTTGAAGCTTGCAAAAAAGTTTGAACAGTATTTTAAAATTGATTTAGTAAAGAAAAGTGAAAAGATTGGTAAAGAGACTATTAAAGAATTTAATATGAAAAGTTCTGATGTAACAATTGGTGATATGATTAAGTTCAAAAAGAAAAGTTAAATAAATGGAAGTTCTTCTTAGTAGAGTATGAATAAAAAAGAGTTAGAAATAATTTTGTCTAAATTGAAAGGGTTTCAGAACCCTAAAGTAAAATTAGAACAGTATATTACTGATGCTACAGTAGCAGCTGATATAATGTGGAATGCTTATCATAATAAACATATTAATCATAAAGTGGTTGGAGATTTAGGTTGTGGGCCAGGAATTCTTGGTTTTGCTGCTTTGGCTCTTGGAGCAAAGAAAGTTTATTTTGTAGATATGGATAAGGAAGCTTTAGTTGTTGCTAAAGAAAATAAAAAAATAATGGAAAAATTATTAGATAAAAAAATTAAATGTGAGTTTTTGAATGTAAATGTAAAAGATTTTTCTGAAAAAATAAATGTAGTAATACAAAATCCTCCCTTCGGAGTTAAAAAAACTCATCATGACAAATTGTTTTTAGTTAAAGCAATGGAATTATCTAGAGTTATTTATTCTTTTCATAAATTGTCTACTAAAGATTTTGTAAATAAATTTATTAAAGATAATGGGTTTAAAGTAAAATATTTTTATACCTATGATTTTCCAATAAAACAAACTTATTGGTTTCATATTTCTAGAGTTAAAACTATTGATGTTGGATGTTGGTGTATAACTAAAGGATAAAAAGTTTAATAAAAGCTAGAATCTAGAGAATAATTATGGCTTTTAATGTTATTGTTGGAAGAAACGAATCCGATAAGAAGAAATTTGGTGATAAAGGATCAATTCTCTTAGGAAGAACTTATGTAAAAATGGGACAAAATGTTTCTTTGTCTAACTATATTTATATGGATGTTATAAGATCTCATATTGTTTTTGTTGTCGGTAAAAGAGGTTCTGGAAAATCTTATTCTGCATCAGTAATTGCTGAAGGGATGGTTGATTTACCTGATGAAATTTCTAAAAATCTTTCTGTTATTATGGTGGATACTATGGGAGTATTCTGGTCAATGAAATATCCAAATGAAAAAGATTTAGATTTGTTAGAAGAATGGAAATTAGAGCCTAAAGGATTAAAGAAAATTACAGTATTTACACCTCATGGTAAATTTGAGGATGCAAAAAGAATTGGAGTTCCAGTTGATGAACCTTTTTCTTTGAAAGCAAGTGAGCTAACTGCAGAAGATTGGAGATTGGCTTTTGAATTAGATTATTCTCATCCTGTGGGAATTCTTTTAGAAAAAGTTTTAGGGGATATGATGGAAGATGGGATTTATGAATATGATGTTGATGATATTATTGAAAGAATTGAAAAAGAAAATACTTTTCCAGATTTAGTTAGAAATGAAGGGGTGAATAGAATGAAAGCTTCAAAGAGGTGGGGTTTGTTTTCTAAAGAAGGAACTAAGATTGATACTTTGATTCGAGGAGGACAAGTTAGTGTTTTAGATATGTCTGCTTATCTTACAGGAGAAGGTGGACAAGCAGTTAGAGCTTTAGTTATGGGTTTAGTTGCAAGAAGAGTTTTTGTTGAAAGAATGATTTCTAGACAGTTAGAAGAAGTTGAAGCAATTAAAACTGGATATTCTTATTTTAAAATGGAAGAAGAAACTGATTTGAAAGAAAAGAAACCTTTGGTTTGGTTTATTATTGATGAAGCACATAACTTTTTACCTTTCCAAGGAAAAACTGCAGCTACTGATGCTTTAGTTACTATTTTAAGAGAAGGTAGACAACCTGGTTTGTCTTTATTATTGATCACACAACAACCTGGAAAAATTCATACTGATGTTTTAACTCAATCTGATATTGTTTTGTCACATAGATTAACTGCAAAGAGAGACGTTAATGCTCTGAACTCTATGATGCAAACTTATTTAGGAGAAACTTTAACTGGATATTTGAATATGTTGCCAGCTGAAAAAGGTGCAGCAATTATTCTTGATGATAATTCTGAAAGATTGTATCCAATGAGAGTTAGACCTAAATTTTCTTGGCACGGTGGAGAAGCACCAACAGCATTAAAATATAAAAGGTCAATGAATCTGGGGTTGTAAATGTACGAGAGAAGAGATAAGTTTTATGAGAAAGCTAAGAAAGCAGGTTATAGAGCTAGAAGTTCGTATAAATTAATTGAAATTCAAACTAAATATAATTTAATCAAAAGTGGAGATGTTGTTTTAGATATTGGTTGTGCTCCTGGTTCTTGGCTGCAAGTTGTAAAGAAATATACAAGAGGTAAAATATTTGGAGTAGATATAGTTCCAATGAAAAAAATATCTGGTGTTAAATTTATTCAAGAAGATGTTAGAAAAGTTAAATTTGATGCAAAGTTTGATGTAGTAATTTCAGATATTGCTCCTAAGACTACAGGAAGTAGAGAAGAAGATCAATTTTTGTCCTATGAATTGTCTAGAGAAAGTTTTTTAGTGGCTAAGAAAAATTTGAAGAAGAAAGGGAATTTTGTTGTAAAAACTTTTCAGTCACAAGATACTGAAGAATTAGTAAAAGAGATGAAACCTTTTTTTGAATTTGTAAAAAGGTATGTGCCAAAAAGTACAAGGCAAAGTTCTAAAGAATTGTATATAGTAGCTTTAGGTTTTAAATAGATACATTAAGTTTATATAGCTCTCTTTAATTTTTGAATTTATGAATCTAAAAAAATTCGATGTTAGTATTAGAAGATGTATTGATAAAATATTGAAAGATGAATCTATATTAGATGTGAAAGTTGAAAATGTAGTTTATCATCCAATTAAAGGAGATGATTTATATTTGTGGGAAATTAAGTGCTTGAGGTTTGATGAAGGTATTTTGAATTCTAAAAATATTCCATTAAAAAAGACTTCTGCTTATGTGTATTACTCTGTAGAAAGAGATGCTTTTGATGTTTATGCTTTAGGAATTAAATATGATTTAGACCTTAGTGAAGTTAGAAATGAATTATTTTATTATTTTAGTCCTGATATTTATGAGAAAAGGTTTATAAAGAGTTAATTTTTCTTTGATGTAATGAGAAACGATTTAAGTCAATTAGTTAGAGGAAGTAGGGTTCAAATTATAAATAGATCCAATCTAGATCATCAAGAAGCTGTTTTTGCAGGATATGAAGGTTCAGAAAATTCTAGGAAAGCTGTATTTGTTTGGCCAAGTTCAAGAGAAGGACATATTAATGGTCTTAAAGTTTTTGTAAATCATGATTTTGAAATTCTTGAAGATGAAGGGACTAAAGTTGTTTATGGTGCAACTACTCAATGGGCTGGAGTTTATAGAGGCTTGCAATTAAATTTTGATTCTTTTTTAGCAGCTAGTATGGTTTCTGAATTACGGGATAATGCTGAAAGTTCTTTTGATAGATATGCAGCTCT
This sequence comes from archaeon, assembly GCA_018692925.1. Classification (GTDB taxonomy): domain Archaea; phylum Nanobdellota; class Nanobdellia; order SCGC-AAA011-G17; family GW2011-AR17; genus BS150m-G60. The sequence goes on along the minus strand of JABHLH010000016.1, from coordinate 34,828 downwards.
TTTAGTTTAATTCTGAAAATCTTTCAGTTTTTCTGAAAATTTTTCAGTTTTTTCTTGTAAAGTTTTTTTAAACTGTTTGACTTCTTTTTTTTTAAGAGTTTTTTTTCGCTTTGGTATAGGATAGCGAGAGCTCTGTTAGGAGGAGAAAATGAGTTTGGAATCAGAAATAATACAAGAAATAAAAAATAAAGGATGGGATATAAAATATGATGGGAAAACTGTTGAAAATATTTATGGACAAGAATTTGAAGTGAATTTTGAAGAGTCAGATGGTTTTTTTACTTTGGCTGGATATATTAATCCTAGTGGAAAAGAAATTATTATTAGAGATCCAGATCCATCATATGTTGCTTTGACTCAAGCAGATTCAAGAGGAGATTTAATGGCACAAACTTTAGCACATGAATTAGGGCATGCTGATTCTTATTGGATATCTTATGGTTTGAGTGCTTTGATTGTTAGCTTAGGTGTTCAACAAGCTATTAGAAATAAATCTGTTAAACCAATAGCGTATGCAACAGTTGCTTTTGTAGGATGTAGATTATTTGTTGACGAAGTTATAGCCGAATCTTTTGCTTGTGCTTTCCATGATGTGCCATTCTTTAGAAGTGCATATTTAGGTCTACCTAGTATAACAGGAGCTATTGGGGAAACATGGGATGCAATCCAGGGATCTTTTTAATTTTTTTTTGGAAGGATACATTTTAAGTTGAAAGTTTTTATTAAATTTTCAACAAATTCTTCACCCTTTCGAGTAATATAATATTCTACTCTTAATGGTTGCTCAATTAAAATTTTTCTTCCAATCAAATCTATTTCTTGTAAATGTTTTAACTTACTTGATAGAACTTTTGGAGTTATTTTACTAACCCTTTTGTTAAGTTGATAGAAGTTTATAGATCCATATGCATAAATCAATAATAAAAGTAAGACTATCCATTTTCCAAAGATTGTATCTAGGTGAATTACCTTCTTAATTATTTGTGAAATATTTGCTTCTAACATGTAATATATAGAGGGTATTTTGTTTTATAAAAGTATGTTATCACTTAGAAGTTCTTGAGTTTAAAAAGGAAATTAAGTTAATTTAATATCTAAGCAGATTCTAAGCTTTCCTGGACCATATTGGCCACATTTTGCAAGATGTAAAACTTTGAATTTTTTTATGTGTTTTTTTATGGTTTCAATGGTATGATCAGGAATATCTTTTTCGTTTAAGAAATCATAAAAATGAATTATACCATTCTTTTTTATTAGTTTTTTTGTATTGTCTAAAAAGTCTTCAGCAGATTTTGGTAAGGGCATTAGTATTCTGTCAAACTTTTCTTTGTGAGTAAATGTTTTTGCATCTTCATTGTATAATTCTATGTTTGAATATTTTTTACAATTTTCAAGTGCATATTTGTGACCAATTGGATTTTTTTCTACAGCAACAATTAATTTAGGATTTGAATGTTTTGCAATCACTAAAGGATATGGTGCAACACCTGAAAATAAAACTAAAACTTTTTCACCGTCTTTAACTAAGGAAGCTACTCTTAATCTTTCAGTACTTAATCTAGGAGAGAAATATACTTCCTCAGGATTTAATTTCATTTGAACACCATTTTCTTTGTGAATTGTCTCTTTTCTTTTTTCACCAGCTAAATAATCTAGTTTTAATGTTCTGAATTCTCCACTATAGTTCCCTTTTCTTCTCAATACAACTTTTATGTTTGATCTTTTTAGGATCTCTTTTGCATCAGATTTTTTTGCATCTTGTGATAATATAACAATATCTCCAACTTGATCATAAGAACCTGAGTTCATGTTTATCTTTTCAATCTTTTCACATTTTTTATCTGTAATGTCTAAACCTTTGATTTCTTTTGAAAGAGGAAAATAAATGTGAGTTTTACCGATGTGAGCCTTGTAGTCTCTAGATAAAACTTTTGCTTCGATTAATTTATGTTTTAACTTTTCAGCATTCTTCTTTAGCGTTTTAGCGCATTTCATTAGTTATTTAATAAAATAGGAGTTTAAAAGTCTTTTTGGATTATGCGATGAATAAGTGAAATCTTTAAATAATTTCATTTTTAGATGTTTTTTATGAATCCTTTAATATTATTGCCTTTTGTAAGTATGGCTAGTGCTGATAACACATATGAGCCAAGTACAATTAGTGCTTTAGTCATGGATTTGGCCTTGAGTGGTGGTCAATTTGAAGAAACAAGAGATGCAAAAATCTATAATGTTGATCAGTATTCTAAACAAAATTTACAACATCTTGGCTGGTTTAAAATCCCTGTTTTTTTAGATAGTGTTGTTTTTTTAGATCAAGGTGATGTTGGTCTGTCTAATGGGGATAAATTAATTTATAATTTTAAAGTTAGAGTTGGAGGAAGAAATTTAAATTTTAAATTTGAAGAGGAATTTCATAACTCTGATGGAAGATATGAAACTTGTGTTTATACAGATTTACCTGGAAGTAAATGTGTTGATGTTTCAGATTTTAGTAAACTTGGTCAAAACCCTTCTTTAATTTATCAAACAACAAATCTTTATAGAAATAAAGTTGGAATGTTTTTGGATGAATTATCGCCTTAATGGATAAATTAAATCTGCACTAGTTCTAGGTGGTCTTCTTGAAAATTGAAATGTTTCTAAGTCTTCTTCTAACCATGATCCTGATTCTTCTGTCCAGTGTGGAGGTGAGTTTCCTTTATCAGTTAGTTCATTCCAGAAATATTCATTATTGTAGTACATCCAAATTTCTACTGATGGATATTCATGATATTTGAAATAATAATATGGTATACTTGAAGAGTCAACTTCAATGTAACCTGACTCGTCATAATAGTTTCCTGCTGTAGCTTCAACATCAAACCATCTACCTCCTTCATAAACTTGTACCCATGCATGTCCACCAACTGTACCATCAAAATTTACAGTTCCTAAAACAACTCTTATATTTTCAGGATCATATCCATCTGCAATTAAAACTGAAACTAATGTGTTTGCTTGTTCTTCACAGTCACTTGCAGTTAAACCTAAAGGATTTGTTGATAGGCCAGCTGTTGTTGTTAAAAAATCTTGAGGAGATAACCATTTTTCTACTTCCCCTAATAACATTTCATCTGACATCCAAACCCAATCTAAAGATTCAGCATAAATTTCTTCTATTCCATTCAACTCATTTGCTAAATCTTGAACTGCATCTGCATCAGGAGTAATATAAATTTGGTAAGGTGAAATAATCCCACCAGGCCAATCTCTTTCTGGATTTTCTTGTTCAAGTAATTCCTGTAGATCTTCCCTATCAATTACATCTCTTTGAATAACAGTTCTATCTAATTTTAATTGTTTTATTTGTTCGTCTCTAGCAGAGTTTAGATCTTTTTTTAATTCACTAACCATAGTTTTGATGTTGTTACCTTTAGCAATTTCTAGAACACAAGAATTTGATTCTAATTCTTTAAAATCTGTACTTGTACCATCAGTTCCAATTATTATGAATTCTTCGTTTTCAATAGTTAATTTAATGTCATTTTGGATTAAAGATTCCCATTCACAATCTTTGTCAAATTTGATTACGATTGGTTCTGAATTGTTGTAGAAAGTTAAGTAAACAGATGTAGCTAATGCTATTAAAATAATTATTGTTAATATGGAAATTATTGTTTTCTTTAAAGCTCTTTTAGTAGACTTTTTCATTGTTGAAAATTATTAATTTTGACTTTATAAAGTTTTAGAAAGATGTTCTGTGCAATTTAAAATTTTTATTTGCTTATTATTTATTACTGTTAGTGATGTATTATTTGATAAATATTTTCTATACTCTTCTATAGGGACATTTAGTAAGTGTAAAATTGAACAAATTATTGATCCACCATGTGCAACGATTAAAATATTTTTATCAGGTAAAGTATTGTAGAATTTTGCAATCTCTGGAAGTCTATCTGAATAGTTTTCTCCCCCTTCAGGTCTGAAGTGGCAGTAAAGTAAATTTTGTTTTTCTAATTCATCATAGAAATGTTTGTGTTTCATACCCTCATACTTCCCTTTTGACATTTCTCTTAATTCTTTTATTTTGTTTAATCTAATCTTTGGGTGAAATTTTAATATTTCTTCAGCAGTTTTTGAAGCTCTTTGTAAATCACTAGAATAGGCTAAGTCAATATTTTCTAGTTTTAATCTGTTTGCAATAGCTTTTGCTTGCTCTATTCCTTTTTCTGTTAATGGAGAATCTATCTGGCCTTGTGTAGTATTATTCTTATTAGCTTCAGATTGTCCGTGTCTTACTAAGTATATTTTCATTATTATTTAGAAAGTAGAAATATTTTTAAAGATTTATAACTTATAGAAATATATGGTAGATGCTTTAATTGTAAAAAATGTTCAATTTTTGAAAAAGAATTTGAATAAAATGATGAAAACAGTTGCTTTTTCTGGAAATCAATATAAAAATTTTAATTCAAGAGCTGCAGCTTTATTTTATGATTCTGAAACAGGAGCTTTAGAAATTATGTCTAGAAAAGAAATTTCAAAAAAAAGAATATTAGTTCAATTTTTGGTTGCTAATAATGATAATGGTAAATATTTTTTATATAATGTTAATTGTCCTTTTATGCCCTTTTGGATAGGTAGAAAAGTAAAGAAAAGTTTTATTATGTATAATCAATTACATGGGTTTCAACCCTAAAACCATCTTTTTAAGGAAGAATTTTCTTTATTATTTATTTTTGAAAGAGTTTTGTCTACTCTCTCCTCAGAAAAATCGTGCCTTTCAATTAATATTTCTTTAATTTTTTCAGAATCATAAAGTTGTTTTTTTGGTTTTTCATCTTCAATAGGAATGTTTTTGAAAATGTTTAATATCTCTTCCCAATCAAAGTCAGTTTCTAATTCTTCAAAAATTCTTTCGAACTTTTTTCCTGACTGTAATAATTTTAGTGCTTTCTTTGGACCAATGCCTTTGATTCCTTTTGGATTGAAATCTGTACCAACCATAATTCCTAAGACAATTAATTCTTCTTGATTTAATTCTAATTTATCTAAAAGTTCATTTAGTTCAATTAGCTGAGGAGATACAGGAATTGTTCTTCCTTGAAATTTTCTAGTTTTAGCTAAAGTTAAATTTTGAATTAATTTTGGAGATCCAAATAATAATGTATCAAAATCTTGAGAAGCTGTTGCCCAAACTATTTTCTTTTTACACATATGTGCACACTGTGCTTCTGCCTCTGAAGGTGCTTGTACTGTTGGAAGACCTAATGCATTTAGTAACTCTTTAGATTCTTCAATCATATCTTCATTTAGAACTGAGAGTTGTCTTGAGTATTTGTGCATTTGTTCAAAATCTTCTTCTTCTTTTGCATGAATATAATTCTCTTTTGCTTTAGCTTTTGTTTTTCTTCTAATAATTCTGATATTTTCTTTTAATTCAGGAGCTTCACCATCAAATACAAAAATTGGAGTAATTCCTTTTTGCATTAAATTTGGTACTCTTGAAAATAATCCTATTAAATGTGAAGTTATATTTCCATTGTCATCAGTTAATGGAGCACCATCTTGTTGTCTAATTGAACTAAGAAATTGAAATATTACATTTTGAGCATCTATTGCAAGTTTTTTACCTTTTAGCTGGTCCCATTTCAAAGGCTTTTTTTCAACTAAATCTGTAAGTTTAATTCCCATATAGGTTTTTTAGAACTTATGGTATAAAAAGTTTTTGTGTTTTTATTTGTATTAAAGTAAGAGATAATTATTTTTATTCCAAAAATATATAAACTTCAATGGCATTGAATAATTATGGGTTTTATAAAATTATTTTTATATATTATTGGAATATTTATTATTATAATAGCTGGAATGGCTTTTTATATTATAAACCTTGATTCTTTTGCTGGTTTTGAAACTGAAGTATCAACAGATTCTGTTTTAAATGCACAAAAGTTTTGTGAAGCTGCATGTTTGTTAAATTCTTATGAAGATTGGGAAACTCCAAATTTTGAAGATGAAGTAATTGAAGAAGGATATAATAATTGTGTAGATTTTTTTGAAGAAGATTATTGGATTAATGAGTGTGAAAAATAACTATTATATGAATTTTTATTGATTAGTTTTGTAAACTTGTTTTTTTAATGGTGATGTGTTTTAATTATTTTTAATTGTAGTAAATTTTATATAGTTGTTTTTCTTAATAATTATATTTTAAAATAGGAGATGATATAAATGAAAAAAATAATTTTTGTAATGTTTGTTTTAAGTTTGTTGGTTTTTAGTGTTGGACTTGTAAGTGCTGAAGCTTGTCAAGATGATGATGATTGTGGTTCTGATGCTGCTTGTGTAGTGGATGGTGTTTATATGGTTGGTGAATGTTTGACTTGTTATAAAGAAGGTGGATATGATACTGAGAGTGATGGTTATTCTTTAGGTGTTTATAATGGTCAATATCGTCCTAGTTATGATACTTGTGATTCTTCATCAAATAGATTAGTTGAGTATTCTTGTGTTGAATCTAATGGGCATACTTATATTGAAATGAATGCTGTTGATTGTGCTGATGAAGTTGGTGGTAATGGTTTGTGTTTAACTACAAGTCGAGGTGGAGGTTATTGTTTTGATGTTTGTACTTCTCATGATGATTGTGGTTCTGATGCTGCTTGTGTATTGGATACAGAAAGTTCAGATTATGGTCAATGTGTAAGTTGTAGTTCTGGTGATACTTATGAAGGTGTTGATTTAGGTGTTGAAATAGGTGGAACTACTACAGGTCTATCTTTGGAATTTGGAATTTCTGCAGGTTATACTGATCGTTGTGGTTTGAATGGTCCAGAGTATATTGTTGAGTATACTTGTGTTGAAGTTGATGGACATAGTTTTGTAACTGGAGAATTAGAAGAATTAAATTGTGAAGAGGAGCTTGGGACAGGTTCTTTTTGTGCAGATAATGGTGTAGGTAAAGCATATTGTACTTCACCTAATGAGTGTGATTCGCATGATGATTGTGATGTAAATTCTGCTTGTGTTTTATTTGAAGGGAGTGAGAGTTATGGTACTTGTGTTGAGTGTAGACAAGATGATGCTAGTGATGAGATAGATTATGGTATTATGATGGGTGGAACCACTACAGGTGTTTCTTTAGAAAATTTAGATTATATTAGTTCTACTGATCGTTGTGGTTTGAATGGTCCGGATTATATTGTTGAGTATACTTGTGTTGAAGTTGATGGAAATAGCTTTGTAACTGGAGGATTTGATGAGATTGATTGTTCGTCTGAGTTAAGTGAAAGTTACTCTTGTTATGAAGGTGCATTTGAGAAAGCATATTGTTTGTATTCTGAAGTTGAAGAAGAAATTCCTGAAATTGTTGAAGAAGATACATTGTGTACTACTGATAGAGGTTGTGTGAATGAATATGGTTCAATTAGAGTTTACTGTGGAGAAGATGGTGTTTGTTATCAGAAAAGTAGATGGGGAAAAGTCTTTAGTAGAGAAGTTAGCTCTTCAAGAAGCATAGGAAGATCTGCACCTGGACAAGATGATTCATGGTTAGTTGATTTATTTGATTGGCTTATTTATGGCAGCCTTTAATTTTTTTATTTTTTTTAAAATTTAATAATTTTTTTTAAAAAGCAATAATTTTAATTGGTAAGTTTTATAAATTCAATTAGTTGTTAAGATCATATGGATAAATTAACTCTAATTTTTAGTGATATTGAAGCTGGTAGTGGAACTAACACTGATGATTTAGTAGAAGAAGATCTTTTGTGTCAAGTTATTAGAAATAATTTTGCTTATGCTAAAAAATATCCTACTGATTTGGTTTTGAATGGGGATATTTTTGATTTTATGAAAAGTCCATATAAAAAAGAATATCCTAGACATATTACTGAACCTATCTCCTTGTGGAAATTAGAAAAAATTGCTAAGGCACATCCATTATTTCTTGGAGTTTTAAAAGAATTTTTGAAAGTTAATAAAAGAACTAGGATTGTGTTTGTATATGGTAATCATGATTTTGATTTGATGTTTCCTAAAGTAAAAGAAGAAATTTTAAATTTAATTGTAGGTAAAGATAAAAAGTTGAGAGAAAGAATTATTTTCCCTGGATTTGAATTTAGTGATGATTTATTATTAGTTGAACATGGTTCTCAGCTAGATGAATTTTTTTCTGTAGATCCTGAAAACTTTTTATTTAATATTGAAGGTTATTTTATTGGAGAACCTTTTTTGAAATTGCCTTGGGGATATAATGCATTATATGATTATTATATTTATCTGAAAGAAAAGTTACCTTTGTTAGAAAGATTGTTTCCAAAAAAGATGTTGTTGAATTTATTGCCTTTTGAAGCAAGAATGAGTATGATTTGGGGGACAGTATGGTATATGTTTAAATCTTTTTTTTATACTCAAGTAAAGAATTGGAATGATGTTTTGTATAGGTTTCATATAAAAGATTTTTATAAATATTTTAAACATTTTACAAAGAGAGAATTTCATGTTGTAGTGCGAAGAAGGGCTAAGAAAAAATTAAGAGAAATAGATCAGGAATTGCTGTCTGTTGGACATAATCATAAACCTGGTATGATAAAAGTTGGAAAAAAGACTTTATTGAATACTGGAACTTGGAGAGATGAATATTATTATAATTGGAGAAATCAAATGTTTGAACCTATGGACAAAAGTTATGGCTTTGTTGTACATAATAAAAATAAAATAAAAGAAATGAAGTTAATTTATGTACCTTCAGAACAAGAAGATATTCCTAGATTTAGATTAAATGAATGGTTTAAGAAAACTAAAAATTAAATAATGTTTTTTGGTTCTTATTTTTTGTAATTCTATCAAAATCTGTGTTGAAAAAAGTTAAAATACTGTCTGCTATTGGTTTTAATTGTTTTTTTTGGTAATGTTCATAATCTATTTCATGTTTGATTGCTTCTATTGGTTCAGGTCCATCTTTTGTTATAATATATCTGATTACATTAGATTCTATCTTTCCTTTTGCTTCAATTAGTTTTAATGCTGCTTTTTTGTGAGGAGTATTTACTAAGTATTCTTCCAAAGGTTTTCTTAAACTTTTTTTGTAAACTAAAAGATCGTCATACTTTTTGTTAAGTAAATCTTGATTAAATTTTGTAATATATATTGTTGGATCTTTTTTCTTGAATATTTGTAGTAAAAGTCCTATTTGGAATTTTTTTGCTAAAGGTGTCCAGTCCTTTCTTACAGCTTCTAAACCAGTTATATCTAATTTTCCTTTAACTAAACCAGCATATCTTTTTTTTGCTCCCTTTGAACTACCTCTTAGTTTAGGCATTAAGAATTGTGTGAAAGTTTTTTCGAATTCTAACTCTAAGTGACTTTTTATTTTGTATTCCTTTTTTATGAAATTAGTAATCTCTTTGTTGATTTCTTTTTCAATTTTTTTACCTATCTTTTCTGGATTTTTTCCTGCAATTACGAAAATGGAATCTGTATCTGAATATATTATCTTGTAACCTTTTGCTTCTACCATCTCTGCAGTTTTTTTGATAAAGAATTGTGCGAAAGCAGTTATTGAGTTTGCAAGTTTTAAGTTGAAGAATCTACAAGAAGGTGAAGCCATAACTCCAAAGAAGGAATTCATTAAAATTTTAATTGCATATCTACCTTGTTCATCTTTTTTCTTTCTAAAGTCTTCTCTAATTTCCCATAACTCTTCTAATACTTCTGGTAAAATTCCTTTTTCTTTTGAGAAAGTTGCGCCATTAGGAGCTTTGATTCCCTTTTTTCCAAACATTAAAGGATCAATATTGAAAGTTCTCATTAGAGACGGATATAGGGATTTAAAATCTAAAACAATAATATTTTCATAAATTCCAGGTTTGGAATCCATTACATAACCACCCATTATTCTTTGTTCTTTGTTTGAATATGTTGCAGATGGTGCTACATAATTTCTGTCATGAAGTTTTTTTAAGTAAAGAGAATCTAAAGAAGCTATACTTCCTTTAACTTGTGAAATTAATAATCCTGTAATAGTGCTCTTTTTTTGGAATAATTCTAAAACTTTACTTTTTTCTAAAATTTCTAATGTGATCTTTGCATCTTGTAAATTGTAGTTGACTATTTTTTGTGGGTCTTTTTTAAGAATTTCTTCCATTTGTGAATATGGAACATCTTTTAATTTTCCTTCTTTTAAAAAATGTTGAGCAACTGTTTCAAGTTTGTAATTTTCAAGTTTTGTTGTATCTCTTATCCAATTTAATAAATCTATAATTTGTCTTCCTTGAGCTATTACTTTAGAAGTTTCAAAATATCCTGGTCTGATTATTAATTTAGCGTCAGCTCCACCCTTTCCTAAGGCAAATCTAACTTTTAATTTTTTACATCTTTCTCTGATAACTTTTAAATCAAAATCAATAAAATTCCAGCCAGTAATTATATCTGGATCTTCTTCGTTGATAATTTCAAAAAATCTTTCTAAAAGATCTTCTTCATCTTCGAAGGATTCAGCTTTCTTTAATTTTTTGTCCGAAACAATTAATACCTTTTCAAATTTATCTTGAACTATTGCAATAGAAAAAATCTCTTTAGCCTTAGGATCAGTTTCAATGTCAACAGACATAACTTTTAATTTAATTTCTTTAGTAGAAGGTTTTATTTCAGGTTCTTTGTAAATTCTAATGTCCTCTTGAAGTTCATAATCTCCATTTACTTCAATTAAAGAATTTATTTTATGGTCAATTAAGAATTTTCTTGGGAACGAAAGGTCTGCTTCATAAGTTTCTATTTCTTCTTCTTCAAAATTTGCTTTTAATGTTGTTAATTCTTTTGGTGTATCAGTTAAAATCTTTACAACTTTTTTATCTTTAAAATTTTTTAACTCTGTTTTTTTAAATTCAAAGCTTGCGAATTTTTTAGCTTTTTTTAAGCTCGTTTCTTTGATATAGAAATAAGGTTGGTAGGAATTGATTGTAAGAAAAGCCTCACCACTATCTGATCTTCCGAATAAAAGCACTTTTGCTTTATTATTTAGTATTTTGTATGTAGCATCAACTATGTAGCCTTTCATAGGCTCTTATAGAATTATTATATTTATAATATTTTGCAATAGTTTTAAATAGAATTTTAGGCTGTATATTGGTATGAAGAAGAAAGAGGTGAAGAAGAAATCTAGTAATGGTGTAAATGTTCATCACTTTTTTGATAGTAAATTATCTATTGGTCAGAGAAGTGCAGATTTAGTTGCTGAAGTAGTTGGTAGTTGGGGTTTTATTATTTTCTTCCTTGTTTTTGTTGTAATTTGGATGTGTTTAAATGCTTATGTTCTTTACTTTGGAATTTGGGATCCTTATCCATTTATACTTTTGAATTTTGTATTATCTTGTTTAGCAGCTTTACAAGCTCCGGTTATTTTGATGAGTCAGAATAGGCAAACTGAGAGAGATAGGATTAATTTTAAGTACGATTATCAAGTAAATAGAAAATCTGAAAGAGAAGTTCAACAAATTTTGAAAGAATTAGCTTTAATTAAGAAACATGTATATGAAAATTTAGGTGTGAAAATTAAAAGTTCAAATTCTACTAAAAAGAAAAAATAAATTTATCCGAAGTAATTAGTATGGATTTCTGCGCCTCTTGCAGTTCTAATATAACTTTCTTCGATATCTTTGTATCTTTTCATATCTTCTGTTCTGATTGAAGCTTTACTATTCTTTACTGCTTCTTCGAAATTTGCCATTGTGATTTCTGAAGCTTTTATATCATTTCTTAAAGCTATCATTCCTGCTTCACGACAAACAGATTCTATGTCACTACCTACATAATTTTCAGTTTCTTTAGTTAATTTTGAAATAATAACATCTTTTGATAAAGGCATATTTTTTGTGTGGATTTTAAATATTTCTTTTCTAGCTTCTTCACTTGGTAAAGGTGTTAATAAAATCCTATCAAATCGACCAGGCCTAAGTAATGCTGGATCTAAAATGTCTGGTCTGTTAGTTGCAGCAATTACAACAACATCATTTAATTCTTCTAAACCATCCATTTCTGTTAATAATGTATTAACCATTTTTTCTGTAACTGAATCTCTGTTTCCTCTTCCTCTCTTCTTTGCAATAGAATCAATTTCGTCAAAGAAAATAATTGTAGGAGAGACTTGTCTTGCTTTTTTGAAAATTTCTCTAATTCCTTTTTCTGATTCTCCAACCCATTTGTTTAAGAGTTCTGGACCTTTTACTAAAATAAAGTTTGATTCTGATTCATTTGCAACAGCTTTAGCTAAAAGAGTTTTTCCACAACCTGGTGGGCCATAAAGCAATACTCCTTTAGGTGATCTTATTCCTAATTCTGAAAATTTCTTTTTATGTTTTAATGGCCATTCAACTGCTTCAATTAAATCTTGTTTAATATTTTTTAATCCTCCAACATCTTTCCATGAAGTGTTTGGAGTTTCAACAAAAATTTCTCTCATTGCAGAAGGAGATACAAGTTTCATACCCTCTTCAAAATCTTTTTGTGAAATTACTAGTTTGTCTAAAATGTCTTCAGAGATCGCTTTGTTTTCTTTTAAATTTATGTTAGGTAAAACTCTTCGAATAACATTAATAGCTGCTTCTTTACATAAGGCTGCAAGATCTGCACCAACAAAACCATGAGTTATGCTGGACCATTTTTTTAAGTTTACATCTTTTGCAAGAGGCATATTTCTAGTATGAATTTTTAAAATGTTTAGTCTTCCTTCTTTTGAAGGTCCGCCAATGTGAATTTCTCTGTCAAATCGACCTGGTCTTCTAAGAGCTGGATCAACTGCATTTGGTCTATTAGTTGCTGCAATAACTACAACTTTACCTCTGTCATTTAATCCATCTAATAAAGTTAAAAGTTGTGCTACCATTCTTTTTTCAACTTCACCGTAACTTTCTTCTCTTTTACTTGCGATAGCATCTATCTCATCAATAAAAACAATTGCAGGTGATTTTTTCTCTGCTTCTTCAAATTTTTCTCTGATTTTTTTCTCTGCTTCACCTACAAATTTACTAACTACTTCAGGGCCATTAATCGTTAAGAATGTTGCATCTGTTTCATTTGCAACAGCTTTTGCTAAAAGAGTTTTTCCACAACCTGGAGGACCATGTAACAAAATACCTTTTGGAGGTTCAATTCCAAGTCTTTCAAATAACTCTGGATGTTTTAATGGTAATTCAATCATTTCTCTAACTTTTGTAACTTCTTCATTCAGACCACCTATGTCTTCGTATGTTACTAAAGAAATTTTATCTTCTTGAATTTCCATAGCTTTTGAACTTACTTTTAGTTGAGTATTTTCTGAAATAATAACTGCTCCTTTTGGATGACAATCTGCAACAACAAATCTTAAACCACGAACACCGAAGCCACCAAGAAAATCATCTTCAAACATTTGGAAAACATCGTCGAAAAAAGGATTTTCAGACATTGCAGTTTTTCTTCTTTTTGTTCCACCAAGAGCTAAAAGATCTCCTTTAACAATTGATCTTCCAAGTAATCCTCTTTTGAACATATTTGGATCAACTCTAACAGTAACTCCTTTTTGTGCAGGAGCAATAGTGATGCTTTGTGCTTCTTTAACTTCAGCTTTTCTAACTTTAACAATTTCACCAATACTAGTTTTTGCATTTCTTCTTAGAATTCCGTCCATTCTAATTACAGTTTGGCCAATATCAGTTGGGTAAGCTCTGTCAACAATACCAACAGTAACTCGAGTACCTTCAATTTCAACAATATCTCCTACTCTTACTCCAATGTCTCGCATTGTACTTGAATCAATTCTTACTATTCCTTTGTAAGCTTCTTCTTGTAGGGCTTCCATAACTTTTAATTGAACATCTTTCATTTTTATTCTCCTTAGTTTTTACTTCTGTTTAATAAACTTTCTTACTCTCTTGAACTTTAAAGATAATTTGCCTGGTTCATCCATGCTTAAGCTAACTATTTTTGTTTCTGTTTGATCTTGTTGAAAATTTATGATCTCTTTAGGGATACTTATAACCCAAGAATTGCCAACAGGTCTAAGTTTTACTTTGTAGTCCTTTTTTTTAAGTTCTATGTATTCTTTGTAAGCTTCTATATCTAATGGATGGTACCATTGTTTTTTACATTTTGGACAATGCCAAAGTCTAATATCAAAACCATTTTTTGTGACGTGGCCCTTGATGGTTTTAGAGCTACACTTGTCACATAATATGGTGGTGTTGTATATGTCTTTCATCGTATATGGTTGTCTGTATATACGGGATGGTATATAAAAGTTTAGGTTTTCTAGAATATGCTTAGTTTCTAAATATTTATATAAGGAAATAGATTTTTATTTTTTATGGGAGATTTGATTAATTTTTTACTTATTGATAGGACAAAGGTTGACAAAGGTTTTATTCTTGCTTCATCTGAAATTAGAGATGATAGAAGTTATAATCTAAATAATGGACAACTTGTAGGAAGTTTATTTGATCCTCCTGAATTAGAAGAAAGGCAAGATTATCATAAGTCTGTTAAAATATTTTTTATTGATGGAAAACTTTATTTTGATGATTATGGCTGCATTGAAGATGAATATATAGCTTATTCTGGTTTTAATCGTGCTTATAAAAATTTAGAAGTTGTTGCAGCGAACTGGGATTTTAGATTTAATTTAAAAATTTAAATAAAAAAATTAAATGTATGCATGAGAAGGTCTTTTCATTGAGCCAAATTCTACTAAATATGTTAGACCATTTGATTCTTCTTTTCTAAGAGCTCTTGTTGCTTCTCTTTCTCTACCTTCTGGAATTTCTGCACAACCACAAAATTCAACTCCACCAAATGGGTCTTGTGTTATTGTGTCCCAAGTCTCTACATAATCAGCGATGTGTTCTAATGCATCTACTATTTTGCCTATTTGTTTTCCATAAAAAATAATTCTGCTTGTCATTGTATATTGTTTTTTAATAAGGTCCTATATAAAACTAAAGTAGATATAAATTTAAACTAATTGGTTTATTTTTTTAATTTTAACTTTTCTTCAACTGAAAAATTCAATTGAAAAACTCTATTTATGAAAATTAAACCTTCTTTTTCATGCCTTTGTAATCCCCTTTCATGCGAAATTTGTAATGCTATAGGATATAAACCTAAGTTATTATCATATCTTGATTCTAAATCTTTTTCAAGTAAATACTTCTTTAACATATCTAAATCTTCATCTGTACTTAAACCTCTTATTGCTTCTATACCTTCAGGATGTAAAGTATAAATATGGGCAGTTTTTTTATTGAATATCTGGGAATATATTTCTAATGAATGAGAATATAACCTGTCTCTTAAACCCCATTGAGCCCTAATATAATCTCTTCCTCTATGGATATCTAAATCTGAAAGAGTTCTTGAGCTCTTTGAAGAAGGGACTATTCTTTGTTGTTCAGGTTTTTTTGTTTTTTTTCCACCTTTTCCTAAAAAAAGATCAGAAAGAACTAATTTAAATCCTGTATTTTTTTTATCTCCAACTGACATAATAAATGCTGTTTTTATTTTATGTTTAAAACATTTTGGTTGAATTTTTATTATACTCCTGGTTAATTCTATTCGATAGATTTATATATAGGGAATTTAATTTTTTGATTATGGTAAAAAGCGGATTCGATCTTTTTGAAGAATTATTTGGTAATGGTTTTAGTAAAGATGATGTTTATTCTGGTATGCATAAGGCTATTAATCCAAGAGAAGAAGCACTTCAAAGATCTTTTGTTCAAGCTCTTGCTAGTGGAGATAAAGAATATTTAGCTAAATCTGTAAAAGATTATGAAAAAGATATGAGAGATAGCTTGAATTCTGATTTTATGAAAGCTTATGGTTTAGGTGCTTTGTTAGTTGATGAATTAGATCTTGCATATGATGCTTTGGTTAAATTTCCAAGAAAAAGAAGTGTATCTGAAGCTTTAGCTTTAATTAAATATACAAAAGAAGATTATGTTTTAGCAGCTGCTTTATTTTTAGGGTCTGATTATAGGGTTCAAACAAGTAGAGTATTACATTCATTGTCAATATATAATAGTAAGCAGAAAAATTCTGAAGATATTGGTACGCATAATTTCCTTTTATCACCTCATTTAGATAGTTTAGCTCCTGCAAATAATATTATGGGTGTTTTAAATTTTAATTCTGAAGCTTATTCAAGTGCTGTAGATTATTTTGCTAAGGCTAAAGAATTATCAGAAAGTTCTGAGAAGACATGGTTGAATTGGATGAGAGCTATGAAAGCTGATGGTTTAGAAAGTGAAATGTATCCAGAGATGCCAAGATTTTATGCTTTGACAGGATCAAGTTTAGGTTTAGAAGATTTGACTGCTGAATTAGATAAAAATAAATTAGAAATGCCTGTAGTAAAAGTTAAGAATCTTTTTGGAATTGTTAAACAATTATTAGCTTAATTATTTTTTCTTACAATAATAAATAATGCCTCTAGAGAAATTTGAAGGTGATAATTCTGCTAAGAACTCTTTTATGAACCTTGGAATAAATTTTGGTTTTTGTGGTGGTTCTAGGATCTGTCTCTTTAAAATTTTGAATCCTTGTTTTTTTAGAAAACTTTCTCCTAAATGAATTGGGAAAATATGTAAGTGGCCGTGATTAGAGAATGGATCTAATTGTAATTTTTTGTCTAAGAGAAATCTTATTTTGTTTAATATGTGGTAATCATTTGGTAAGTTAATTATTGTAATTCCTTTTTCGGATAATTTTGATTTTACATCTTGTAAGGTTTTTGAAGGGTCAGCTAAATGTTCTAATACATCTAATAATAAAATATAATCAAATTCTTCTTTGAAAGGAATATTGTTTATGTTCAAGTTTACTTGTTTGAAATTCATTTCTCTGTTTCCTACAGAATTATTTATGTCGATACCATAATATTTACAAGAAGGAATGAAATCTTGTAGTTCACCATTTGAACAACCAATATCTAAAACTTTAGAATTTTTTTTAATTACTTTGGAAACTTTTGAAAATTTGCTTTCACAGTAAACTTCTTTTTTCATAGAATAAAATTTATTTAGAGTCCTATTTAAGGTTTTTGAAAGAATTTCATTTATTTCACAATAAAGGATATAAAGAAAGTAGTTCTAAATCTCTATATGTTGAATTATTTAGATTTTCCAAAAGGAATTAGTTTGATCTATGGGGTTTCTGCAAGTGGGAAAACTACTTTATGTTCGCAATTAGTTGCAAATAATCCAGGGAAAGTTGTTTTTATTGATACTGAAAATGGGTTTAATGTCGAAAGAGTTCAAGAAATGAATCCTTTAGTAGATTTGAATAATATTATGTTGTTTAATCCTACAAGATATTCTGAACAATTTAAAATTGTAAAAAATTTAAACAAAGTAAAAAATATCTCTTTGGTTATTATTGATTCCTTTACACATTATTATAGGAAAAAATTACATGAGAAGGTTGTGATTAATCCTGCTACGATTAGAATGTTGAAAATGTTGCAAGATTTAGAAGTGCCTGTGATTTTAACTTCGCAAGTTTATAGTTATGATGGAAAAGTTACACCTGTTGGATCTGATTTGTTTAGAAGGTTTGTAAGTTATAAGATTTTTTTAGAGCTTGATAAAAATATGAATACTAAGAAATTAAAAATTGAAGATGAAAAATTAGAAGTTCCTTATATTATTGAGGCAAAAGGTTTGATTGTTTAAGCTTCTGCTTTTTTAGCTTCCATTAGTTTTTTGTATTCTTCCTTCTTCGGACATTCTGGATTTACACAAAAAGCCCAAGGTTTTTTCCCCTTCTTGATTAAAGTAACTTCAGGGAATCCACATTCTGAACATTTCTTGTTTGATGTTCTAGCTAAAAAGTATCTTGGTAAAGAAAATGCTTTTTTACAGTCTGGATAACTTGAACATGCAACAAAATAAGATTTGAATTTTGGAGTATATTTTATTTGTAAATCACCTTTACAGTCAGGACATTTCATAACAAAATTTTCTTCTTTAAGAGTTTGTTTGTATGAAGTAGAAAGTTCTTTTCCAATGTCAACTTCGTTATCTTTAAATTGAGTTAAAACCTTTTTTAAAAATTTCTCTGCATTTTTGATTGTTTTTTCTTCGGTACTTTTTCCTTCTCTAATTTTTTCCATGTCTTCTTCAAACTCTTTAGTTAAATTAGAATCTAAAATTTCAGGACAATATTTGTCAAGTACAGAAATAGCTTTCATACCTAAACCAGTTACTTCAATTGAATGTCCTCTTCGCAAATAATTTCTGTCAAATAAATGTTCAATAATTTCTGATCTTGTAGCTTTTGTACCTAAATTTCTTTTTTCAAGTTCTTTAATTATAGAAGCTGGAGTATACCTCTTAGGAGGTTGAGTTTCTTTATCGTGAATTTTTATATTTTCAACAGTTAATTCTTGTTTTTCTTCAACATTGATTTCTTGTTCTTCAAGTTTTACATAAGGTTTGTAATATTTGTGCCAGTTTTCTTCAACTGTTCTTGTACCTTTTGCAATGAATGTCTCTTTGTTAACATCAATTTCAATTTTTACAGTTTCTCTTACTGCTGCTTGAGCAAATGTAGACATGAATCTTTTTGCGATTAAATCGTAAAGTTTTGTTTCTTGTTCATCTAACTCTTTTGGAATTTCACCTGTAACATAAATAGCAGGGTGAGCAGGGTCAGTTTTTTTACCATTATTTGGTTTTAATGTTTTGAACTTTAGAACATCTTTTGCAAGTTCTTTGTATTTTTCTTGTTTTGATAATTCTTGTAAAAGTTTTTTGTATTCAATAGATTCTGGATATTGATTAGATGAAGTTCTTGGATATGAAATGTATGAATTTGAATAAAGACTTTGTGCAATTTCTAAAGTTCTCTTTGGAGAAATTCTAAATAATCTATAAACTTCAATTTGTAATGCAGTTAAATCGAATGGAAAAGGTGGTGCTTGTTTGAATTGTTTCTTTGTTATTTTGTCAATAATAGCTTTTGCATTTTCACATCTTTTATGAATTTCTTCAACAACTTTTCTGTCTAAGAATTTTCCTTCTTTGTGCCATGCGTTTAATTCCTTTGCAATTAATTCTAATTCCCAATAAGGCTCTGCAACGAAAGCATCAATTTCTTTTTCTTTTTCTGAAAGAATTTTTAATGCAGGACCTTGAACTCTTCCTGAACTTAATACTTTGAATCCACCAATTGCAGTTTTTAAAGATAAAGTTAAAGCTCTAGATAAGTTAATTCCAAAAAGCCAGTCAAGTTCGTGTCTAGTTATTCCTGCTTCAACTTGTTTTAAATCTAATTTTTTGATTCTCTCATCAAAAGATTTTCTTAAATCTTCTTTTGTTGTTGTTGAGAATTTCATTCTTTGTGCATCGTCTCTTTTACAAGTGTATTTTATAATGTTGAATCCGATTACTTCACCTTCAACATCAAAGTCACAAGCTACTACAATGTCACCTGCATCTTTTGCAAGCTTTTTGATTAAATTAAGATAAGGTTTTGTGAAAGCTGCACCTTTACTAACTTCGAATGAAGCTTTCCATTCCATTCCAAATACAGGATATTTCCAACCCTTTTTGTCCTTTTCAGCAACAGTATAAAGGTGACCAACAGCACAAGCAATTACAATGGGATTATTATTATGAGTTAGTTCATAATAAGGAATTCTTCGCATATAAGTGAGTTTTTTAGCTGTTTTATCAGCTAAAGCTTCAGCCATTTTCTTAGCTGCAGATGGTTTTTCACAAATAATTAGAGTATATTTTGACATGTTTTTTATGAATCTGGGCTTTTGTTTTTAAATGTTGTTGTTTTTTCTATATTTTGCAGTATAATGGTTGCTAATAGAAAGTTTTAAAAAGGGTGAATTAGTTTTAGATGGTATGGAAATTATTGTTCTAGAGAATGAAAAGAATGTGCTTAAGTTTGAGCTACCCGGAAGAAGTCATACAATCCCAAATTTAATAACAAAAGAATTATGGAATGATAGTGATGTTGAAGTTTCTGGATATAATGTTCTACATCCTCAAACATCTAATGCAATTATATATATTGAAACTAAGAAAAAAGATGCAAAGAAAGTTCTGTTAAGTACTATTGATGCAATTAAGAAAAAAAATGATGAGTTTATGAAGAAAGGAAAAAAATCCTTGAAGTAAAGTTTTTAAAGTTCTATTTTTATTATAATGTCTATGAGTAAATTAAAGAGTCCTGAAGGAAAAAAAAGTTCTTGGAGAAAGTTTAAATTTTATTCCAAAAAATTCTATAGGTTTGTTTTTTATGATGACTCTTTACTGTCGTGGATTGTAAATATTTTGTTAGCTTTTTTATTAGTTAAATTTTTGATCTATCCAGGTTTAGCTTTAGCTTTAGGTTCTGAATTACCACTTGTTGCAGTAATCTCTGGAAGTATGGAACATGAAGGTTTAGAATATGAACAATGGTGGGATCAAAATGAAGAATGGTATTTAGAGAATGATATTACAAATGGAGATTTTCAAGAATATATATTTGTTAATGGTTTTGATAAAGGAGATGTGATAATTTTAGGAGCCTATGATGATGCAGAAGTTGGTGATGTTTTAGTTTATAGCTCGACGAATCACCCGTATCCAATAATCCATAGAGTTACATATATAAATGAAGAAGATCTAACCTATGAGTTAAAAGGGGATAATAATGATGTTGGAGACCCTGATTTAGTTGAAAATGAACAATTGATTGGTAAAGCTTTATACCGAATACCTTATATAGGATGGGTTAAAATTTGGTTTGCAGAGTTATTTGGATTGTGAGGAGAAAAAGAAAATGTTATTTTGCCCCGAATGTGGAAGAATTATGATGCCTAAAGAAGAAGGCAAAAAAAGAATGTTGGCTTGTAATTGTGGATATTCAAAAGTTGAGAAACAAGATATTCTTATGAAAGAGAATGTTAAAGGAAAGAAAAAGCTTGAAGTTATCGATGAGAAATCTCAAGATGTTATGCCAAAGACAGATGCTGAGTGTCCAAAATGTGGTCAAGGAATTGCTTTTTTCTGGTCACAGCAAACAAGAGCAAGTGATGAAGCCGAAACTCAATTTTTTGAGTGTGTAAAGTGTAAACATAGATGGAGGGCCTATGGTTAAAAAGGAGAAATTTAAAGAGAAATTTGCTTTGTCTTTATATTTCTTATTAGTTTTATTTTTTATTATTTATAGTGTTGCTAACTTTTTCTCGTATCTGAGAGGAAATGTACATCCCATTTTAAATTCTGTTGCTTTGTTAGAAATTTTAATTTTCACTTTAGGAATAGTGTTTCTAAGGATGGCACTTTTGGGTGGAGTTGAAAAAAGAATTGTTGATTTTTTTATTGGAATCTTTTTAGTAGTTTTTGGATTGTTTCCAATTTTAGTAAATTTAGGTTTATTGAACTTTTTACCAATGAAATTAGAAATTGAGCCAAGTATTTTGCTTTTGAACTTAGTATTATTTTTCTCTAGTGTATATTTTGTAGTAGATATGTATTTTGGAAATTTCAATAAAGAATATTCTAAAGTATAGTAAAGTATAAATATAGAGAGGTTAATTGTTTGTGGTATGAAACTAACATTAGGAGAACCTAGATTGCTTAAAGAGAGTATAAGCATTATTTCTGAATTAGTAAGTGAAGTTACACTGAAAATTGATAAAGATAAAATTGAAATTATTGCTATTGATCCTGCAAGTGTTGCTATGATTGATTTCAAACTATTATCATCAGCATTTGTTGAGTATGAAGTGCCTGCACCTCAAGAGTTAGCAATTAACTTAGATCATTTTAAACAAGTGTTAAGAAGATCAAAACCAACAGATACAATTACCTTAGGATTAGATTTGGAAAAGAATAGGTTGAATATTCTGTTGCAAGGAAATAATAAGAAAACTTTCAATTTGCCTTTAATTAATATCGAAGAAGGTGAACAACAGTTACCCAATTTGGATTTTAAGACAAAAGTAAGTTTGGCATCAGATAGATTTGATGAAACAGTTGAAGATATGAGTATTGTTTCAGAATCCGTTTCTTTACATGTTCAACCTGATAAATTTATTGTTAAAGCAGAATCTAATTTGAAAGATGCAAGTGTTGAAATTCCTGGAACTGAAGAAACAGTTATTATTTTAGATTCAGATGCAGTGTCATCAAAGTATTCAATCGAATATTTGAAGAAAATTTCTAAAGCTTCTAAATTAGCAGATGTTGTGTCTTTAGAATTTGCAAATGATTATCCATTAAGAGCTGAGTATAAGTTGTTGGATAAGTTGAGACTGAGTTTTATTCTTGCTCCTAGAGTAAGTAATTAATTTTTTTTCTTTAACAAATTATATAAAGAGTAAGTAAAATTCTGAGTTTAAGATGAGAAAAGCAATTTTAGGTTTAAGTTTGGGCGCAATGTTAGCTGGATGTGATGATGGTAATACTGTTGTTTTAGCTGAAAATGAATATGAAGGTCCTGTGAGAATTAGGTTGTCTGAAGAGTTTGTTAAAATGGATGAAAATAAATGTAAATTGGAAGTTTTTGATAATGAAGGAAATCTTTTAGCTAGTTATAATTCTAAATGTTTTCCATATGATGGTTATTTAGTTACAGCTGAAGGAGTTTATGCTTTTGGTGAAAATCAATCAAAATTAAGTCCAACACATTAACTTCTTTAACAAAGTTTAAAAGTCTTTAATTTTTTAATTTCAAAGAATATGAAAGAAAAATATACAAAGTTCAAAAATAAAACTTTTGATGATCCTAGAGTTTTTGATATTATTAGAGGAATTTTATTAGGGGGATATAGGCATATGTTCTCTAGAGTAAAGAAGTATAGTGAATATGAAGATGGTGATTCTGTTTTAGAAATTGGTTGTGGTACTGGGATTTTTTCAAAGATGTTTCCTAAAGGTTATTTTGGAGTAGATTATGCGCCAGAGTTTATTGAATATGCAAAAAAGAAATATCCACACCAAAGGTTTATGTTGAAATCTGCACAAGCAGTAGATTTTCCTAGACATAGTTTTGATAAAATATTGTTGTTGAATTTTATTCATTTCTTAAGTGATAAGGATTCTAAAGTTTTGTTGGATAAATGTGCAAAGATAGCAAAGAAGTCTGTAATTATTATCGAGCCATTGAAAGATGAAAATTTGTTGACAAAATTCTTTTATTCCCAAAATAGAGGGCATAATATCAAAACAAAGGAAGAATTGATTAAAATAATTGGAGAAGAGTATGATGTCGAGAGAATGGAAGAATTTCATAGCGCATTCTATAAATTGCTTATTATAAAGGCAGTGCCCAAAGTTACATAAAGTTTATAAATTCACCAAAAGGATTTCTTCCTATGGGATATGGGAGAGTATTTATAACAGGGGGAGCTGGATTTATCGGTAGCCATGTTGTCGAAAAGTTTCTAAAAGAAGGTTCTGAAGTTACTATTTTAGTAGAGTATAATTCTAATCATAATATCGATTCTTTGAAACATTTATCTGAAGAAGATAGAAAAAAAGTTAAATTAGTTTTTGGAGATGTGAATAGTTATTCCTTTTTGAAAAATAAAATTAAAGATCATGATTTAGTTTTGCATTTAGCATCTTTGATTTCAATTCCTTACTCTTATGAAAATCCTGCTGCTTATTTTAGAACAAATGTTCAAGGTACTTGTAATGTTTTGCAAGCTGCAATGGATTCAAATGTGAAAAGAGTTTTGCATACATCAACAAGTGAAGTTTATGGAACACCAATGAGCGTGCCAATTAATGAAAAGTTTCCTTTGCAAGGACAGTCACCTTATTCAGCAAGTAAAATTGGAGCTGATAAAGTTGCAGAAAGTTTTTTCTGTTCTTTTGGTTTGCCTGTTACAACAATTAGGCCATTTAATACATATGGACCAAGACAGTCAATGAGAGCAGTTATTCCTTCAATGATTATGCAAGCTTTGTATACAGGAAAAATTAATCATGGTTATTTAGAACCTACAAGAGATTTTACTTTTGTGAAAGATATGGCTGAAGCATTTTATCAAATTGCAAATTCAACAAATACCTATGGAGAAGTTTTGAATGTTGGAACTGGAACTGAAGTTAGCATGAGAGAAGTTTTGAAAACTGTTTTAGAAGAAGCTGGAAGACCAGTTGAAGTTGTGCAAGATCCAGAAAGAATGAGACCTTCAAAAAGTGAAGTAATGAGGTTGTTAGCAGATAATAATAAAGTGAAAGAGTTAGTTGGTTGGGAGCCAAAAGTTCCATTTAATGAAGGAATAAGAAAAACTATTGAGTGGTTTAAGAATAATAAAGTAAATAATCATAATTTGAATATGTATCATAGATAAAATGAAAGCAGTAATTATGGCAGGGGGATTGGGACAGAGGTTAAGACCTATTACTAAAGTAATTCCTAAACCATTGTTACCATTAGGAGAACACTCTATTGTTGAGATTTTAATTAGATCTTTAGCAAAAGCAGGAGTTAGAGATGTTTTTCTTGCGACTAATTATAAAAGTGAATTGTTTTTTGAATATTTTTCTGAGCCAGAACAGTTTCCAGTTAATGTGAAAATTTCTAAAGAAGATACACCATTAGGTACTGCGGGTCCTTTAAGTTTATTGAAAGAAAATTTGAATGAACCTTTTTTTGTAATGAATGGAGATATTTTAACAAGTTTGGATTTTAGAAAATTGTATGATGATCATAAAGCTAGTGGAGCAGATTTAACAATAGTAACAAAAGAAATTGAAACGCCATTACAGTATGGAGTTGTAGTTTCTTCAGGAAATAAAGTTTTGAGTTTAGAAGAAAAACCAAATATAAAGTCAGAAATTAATGCAGGTATTTATGTTATTTCTCCAAGGATTTTACAGTTGATTCCGTTTAATGAATTTAAATTAATGACTGATGTTGTTAGAGATGCTGTTGCTGCAGGTTTAGAAGTTAAGAAACATGTTTTGCTTGATTATTGGTTAGATATTGGACAAATGGATAATTATAAAAAAGCTATGGGTGATGTTTCAAAAGGGTTGCATAAATTTGTAAAATGAAAATTTTAATTACTGGGGGTAAAGGATTTATTGGTAAGCATTTAGGAACTTATCTAGTTAGTCGAGGACATGAAATTCTTTTGCCTAGAGACTTAATTGAAGGTTTTGATGTTAATAATATTGGACATGTTAGAAATTTAGAGAAAGAAAAATTTGATGCTATTGTTCATTTAGCTTCTAAAGTTTCTATTGCTGATTCTTTGAATGACCCTTTGAAATATTTTAATGAAAATTTGAAAGGGGTTTTGCAAGTTTTAGATCTGGCAAGAAGAAAAAATGTTAGAGTTGTTTTTCCAAGTAGTGCTTTGTATGGGGAGATTGGTAAGAGTCCTTTGAAAGAAGAGTTTGAAGTTGATCCACCTAATCCTTATTCCATGAGTAAATATATTGGAGAACAGTTGTGTAAAAGTTATGCTAGAAATTATGGGGTGAAAGTTGTAGTATTAAGATTGTTTAATGTTTATGGTGAAGGACAAAGGTATGGTGTTCTGCCGAGAATTTTGAAAGGAATTGAAGAAAAGAAAATTGAATTTAAGTTTGGGGTTTCTAGTAAAAGAGATTTTGTTTATATCAAAGATGTTGTTAGATCTTTTGAATTAGCTTTGGAATATAGTTTTGAAGGAAAGGATTTGCCTTTTGATATTTTTAATGTAGGTACTGGAAAAAGTTATTCTGTTAAAGAGTTTTTAGATATTGTTTGTGAAAAATTAAATAAAAAACCTGAAGTTTTAATTGGAGAAGAACAAATGGGTACAGTAGATGATTCTTGTGCAGATGTTTCAAAAATTAGAAATAATCTTGGATGGGAAGCTAAGTTTAACTTAGAAGAAGGTTTAGGAGATATGTTTAATGATTAATCAAAGTATTACAATTCTTTTGCCAGTTTACAACGAAGAGCAAAATGTTAGAAAAATGGTTAAAGAATTAGATAACATTCTTGTAAATTTATTTCAAAGTTATGAGGTTCTAGTTGTGGAAAGTGGTAGTACAGATAATACTGCTAAAGTTTTAGATGATTTGAAAAATGAATATAGTTGTTTGAATGTTATTAATGAAGGTGCAAAAAATGGTTTAGGTAGCGGAATTAGAACTGGAATTAAAAAAACTGAAAGTGATATTATTGTGTATATGGATTCTGATATTCCTTTTGATTTGAATGTTTTGAATAAAGTTTTTCCTATGGATGATGAAGTTGATGTTTTAGTAGGATATAGAACAGGTACAAGGGAAACTTTTGCAAGGTGGTTTTTTTCTAAAGGGTATAATATAATGATTAAAAGTCTTTTTGGAATTAAAGTTAGGGATGTAAATTATTCTTTTAAAGTTTTGAGAAAAAAAGTCTATAAAGATTTAAATTTGATTTCTAATGGTTGGTTTATTGATGCCGAAATTCTTGCAAGAGTAACAAAAAGAAAATGTCAAATTTCTCAAGTTGGAATTCCATACAAACATAGAGAAAGTGGTGAGTCTGTTGTTAGGATTAATCATAAGTTAATATTTGGTATGTTAAAAGAGATGTGGGATTATTATAAAGATGAAAAAAATAATTGTAAATGCTGATGATTTTGGTATTTCTAAAGAAGTAAATGAAGGAATTGTAAAAGGATTTCAAGATGGAATTATTAGTAGTACTACAGTAATGGCGAATATGCCAGAGTTTGAAGAAGCTATGAACTTGGCAAAGAAAAATTCTAAGTTAGGAGTTGGAGTGCATTTGAATGTTATTGATGGTAAAGCTTTAGCAATAAAAGAAGAACTTTCACAAAAGTTTGCTGTTAAAAGTATTTTAGGTTTGGTAAAAAGAAAAACTGTAGAAGAAGAGTTAATGGCGCAAGTTGAAAAGGTTGTTAAACATATTGATCCTAGCCATTTAGATGTACATCAGCACCAAGGTGTTTTTCCTAATATAAGGGAAGCTGTTGTTAATGTGGCAAAAGAGTATAAAATAAAAAAAATAAGGTTGCCAAAAGAAAATGCTTTCTCTTTAGATGATTTCTCTCAGCTTTGGAAAAAGAAGTTAATTGATACTTTTATTCCTCAAACTAAAAGATTGTATGATAAGAATGAATTAATATATCCTGAACAGTTCTTTGGAATATTAAGTACTGGAAGTTTTAATGTGAATTATTTGGAAAGCTTTTTGAAGAAATTAAAAAAGACTGGGGAAATAATGGTGCATCCAGGTTTTTATTCTAAAGAAAGCCCTTTGAAAGGAGATTTTTTAGTTGAGTCTAAACATAAAGAATTGAATGCTTTGATTTCATTAGAAGCAAAAGAATTGTTAAAAAAATATAATGTTAAAAAAATAAGTTTTAAAGATCTTTAATTATTTTCTTCTTTTCCACTTGAAGTAGTATAAGTAAAGTCCTATAATTATAACTATGAAGAATATGTATAAGTATAATCTTGTGTTATTTGTTTCTTCTTCACCTTCAGCAGCATAAGATTTTGGAGCTTCATTTGCTATTTGACAAATTCCTTCTTCACAACCATTTACACAAGGTAATATTGTATATGAAGCAACTTCGTCAACACTACAGTAATATTCTTGTATGTTTTCACCTTCACATGTATCTTGATAAGTTTCACCATCAGAAGTTACACCACCAAACTCATATTTGTTTTTTCCATTGTCTGAATCAAAACATTCTGCAGTAGCAAAACCTGAAAGTAAAAGCAGGATTAATAATATTGAAATTATTCGCATGGAAGAATAAAAAGAGATTTCAGTTTATAAATTTATTTCTTTTTGAAAATTTTGTCTTTGAACTTGAATATATATTTTTTGATGCCTGTGTAATCTTCTTTTCCAGGAACTTTTTTTAAATGATGTTTACCAGTTGGTTGTTCATAAAATGCTACTGCCTTTAAGAATCGAGGAGATCTTCCAATTGCTCTGAAGAAACCTGTTAAATATCTTGTTCTACTTAATTTTCCTGTTGCTTCAATCTCTTTTACAATCTTTGAAGTCTCTTTTGAAATCTCTAAACTTTCATGAAAGATTAATTGTATCTCTTTTATTTCTCCAGAAATTCCTGTTAAAAAGATAAAAGGTTCTAATATTCTGAAAAATATGAAAAATGGGAAGATTGCAATTATGTCTAACCATGAAGATCTTAAGAATTTTCTTATGTTTCTTATTCTTAAATATTTGAAAACTAAATCTGCAATAAAGATTCCAATAACAATATAATCTAGGATTAGGATAGCTGTATGATATGTTTCTGCTAGGTCATGAAAAAATAATTCTATGATAATTATTGCTAGTAAAGCTATGATTGCAAACCATACAAGTTTGTCAGTTAACTTTTCTACAAAGTGATAAATCTTTTTGAACATGTTTTATTTTTAGTCTTTTTCCTTAATAAAGTTATTTATAATAACAAAAGGTTTAAAAATAATATTACATATTTGTTTAGTTAATAATGATAATAAAAAGAGGGTTGTTGATTTTTGTAGTTTTATTTCTTATAGTACCTTTTGTTTTTGCAGCTAATGGATGTTGTGGAGAAACTGTTTCTGGGAACACTTGTGTTTATACTTCTGAAGATAGTTGTGATACTCCATCATACTTTAATGAAAATGCACAATGTGAAGATACTAGTTTTTGTGGTGTTGGTTGTTGTGAAAAACCTGATGGTTTGTGTTCTGAAGGTGCGGGTGAATATTCTTGTGATGTTGTTGATGGTGAATGGAGTGGAGGAAGTTGTGATTCTTTAGATTCTTGTGAAAAAGTTTGTTGTGTTTATGGTGATTCTTATACTTACAATACAGAAAGTTATTGTGAAAATCTTTATGATCAGTATGGGGGTGATATTGATTATTATGATGTTAATTCTGAAACTGAATGTTATGAAATGGAAAGACAAAGTAATCAAGGATGTTGTGTAACAGAAGATGGTTGTGGTTATGTTAGTTTAGGTGAATGTGAAGTTGATGAAATTGATATTGATACAGGTTATGGTTTTTTTGAAAATGATTTTTGTCATGATGTTTCAAGTGATTTAGAAGAAGGTGGATATGATTCTGCTGCAATGTGTGATTGTGAATTAGATGAAGATAGTTATACTTGTGATACAAGTGGGTTGTATGTTTTAGAAGTTGATACTTGTGGTAATCAAGGAGATGTAGTTGAAGAATGTAATTATCCAAGTTCTATTTGTTCTGAAAGTTCTGGTAAAGCAGAATGTATAAGTACAAGTTGTGCAGAAACTTTTAGTTTTCCTGAAGATTCACATTTTTCTTTGTATAATAATTATAAAGTTTATTATCAGGGTGCAGAATCAGAATTTGATTTTAAAGAAATTCAATTAGGACAATCAAGAAAGAATGGTGAGACTTGGTGTATTTATGAAAGTCCAGTTGGTGGTTTTTCAGATAGGGTTGGAAGTAGACATTATGAAGCAATGTGTTATAATGGTGAAGAAATAATTAATTCCTGTGGTGAATCAAAAGATAGAGATCAAGTTTGTGTTGTAACTTATGATGAAAATATTGAAGAATTTATTGGAAGATGTGAAGATAATAATTATGATGAGTATTATACAGATAGTTTGTTAGAAGAAAATATTTATTATGATAGATTTCAAGAACCAGTAAGTGATGAATTAGGTGAAGATTTTGGTGTTTCTACAGTTGCTCCATCTGGAAGTGATTCTTGTAGTCAAGGAACAATAGATTGTAGTTTATGGTATGGTGATCAAACTGATACAAATCCAGATAAGGGTTGGGAATTATATGGGAATGCTATTTGTTTGAAGGATGATTTTGCTTTTGTTGCTGCTGATTATTGTGCTTCAAGAGGAGATTGTGGAATTGGTTTGAATGTTCTTGGTAAAGAAAGTGGAGAAAGTGGTTTGCAAATTTATGTTGATAGGGATCAAGTAACTGATGGTGGTTCTGGTCTACCTGATCCCACTTATGTTTGTCATAGTAATGATTATACTTTTCAATTAGATAATGATAAAGTTGAAGAAAGTTTAAAATGGATTTATTCTTTGAAAGATGGTTTAGTTATTGGTGAAATAATTAGTAGTGTTTCTTTTTGGGATTTAGGGTCACATGAAGAAAATGATAAATATTTTAAGAATTTTTATCCCACTATTTTACAAGCTAAGGATAGAGGTTTGTTTGCTAGTGAGATTAAAGAACTTTATGAAAGTGGTTCTGAGGAAGCTTATGGTTGTCAACAGTATGATACTAATGATATAACTGAATCTTATTTTGAAGAAAATTCAAATGAGAATTTACAAGGTGTTATTCAAGAAACTTTTTCTAGAAATTATATGATTAATCCTTGGATGTCTTTGCAGTCTTTGATAATTCATTCAACTTCTTTTTTACCCTCAAATAAAGAAGATAGCAGTGGAGATATTTGTCATGCTTCTGATCAGAGGTTTAGGAAATTAGCTTGGGGTATGGGTTTTAATCCTTCAAGTGATAAAGGAGAATCAGCAAGTGATATTTCTCAATCTCTAAGAAATTATGAAGATTATAGTGTTGATACAAGTTTAGATACTCAATATGGTGAATTGGATTTAGATCTTTATTCAAATTTAAGAAGTGCTAAGCCTTGGGTTATGGATCAGAATTCTTTATTAGCTTCTGATTTAGGAGCTAATGGTGATGGTTCTCCAAGTAAGTCTTTAACTTTTTATGTTGGTAATATTGCTGGATGTGGTGATACTAGTGAGTTTAAAGATGCTTACAAGAGTAATGATATTTTAGAAGTTAAACAAAATTTTGTTTGTTCTTCTTATGAAGCTCCAGTTGGTGGAGAAGATTGTTCTCTTTGTGATACTTTAATTTCAGAAGGTGGCTTAGTTTATGATAAGGATGGAAAAATTTATACTGGTACTTTGTGTAGCCAAGCAAGATGTGAAAGTTTAGGAGCAACATGTGCATACATTGAAGATAATAGAGAGTTAGCAATTTATGATGAGTCAAGACCTAGTTGTATTGATGGAGGAGATTGTAATCTTATTGAGAAACCTGTAAGGAGTGTAGATTTAGATTTATTAGATGAACAAAATTTTAAATATGAAAATAGTGAAAATGGAACTAAAATTTATGATTTACCTGTGATGGAAACTTTTAAGTTTGCTTTAGAAGTTGATTCTGTTGCAAATTGTAAGTTTGTAAATGAAGATGATCTTCCTGAAGATTGGGTGACAAATCCTGATTCTGTTGAATATGATACTTTAATTTCTACAGTTCCATTAAGTGGTTATACAAGTTATCATAATTTTACTTGGCATGTTGATGAAGCAGAATATACACAAAGATTTTATGTAAGTTGTAAAAATTATTGTGGTGAAGCAAATATTGATTTTTATTTAGTTGAATTTGAAACTGATGAAGGAGAAGATATTATTCCTCCAGTTATACAAACAATTTATCCTTTAGATGGAGAATTAATTAATTCACAAAGTGAAGAAGTTGAATTAAAAATTTATTTGAATGAATATGCAGATTGTAGATATTCTGAAAATGCTTATACCGATTATGATTTAATGGAAAATGATTTTACATATTGTGATAATTCTTATGGTGGTGAAAGTTCTGGTTTAGGTTATCCTGTGTGTTATACAAATATTGATTTAACAAATGAGTCAGCAAATCTTAATATTCTTTGTAAAGATACAGATGGGAATGCAATGACAGAGCCCAAACTTTGGGGTGTTACTAAAACTGAACCTTTGTTAGTTTCACAAACTGCTCCTTCCGGAGATTTATATTATAATGATGTGACAATGCAAATTTATACAACAAATGGTGGAGATAGTGGAAATTCAATTTGTTCTTTCAAAGCAGAAGGAAGTTCATATTATGTTGACATGGAAAATTCAAATACAAATTATCATGAACAAATTTTTAGTGATTTGTCAGAAGGAGAATATAGTTATTCAATAAGTTGTGAAGATGATGTTGGAAATGAAGTTGAGACTACAGTAGAGTTTAATGTTGTTGTAGATAGAAGTGCATCAGAAATTAGTGGTTTGTATTATTTAGGTACAACTTTGTATATTATTACAGATGAATCTGCTACATGTGAATATGATGATGAAAGTTTTTCATATGGCTCAGGAACTGAAACTGCTGGTTCTGCAAGTACTGATCATACTATTGCAGTAGAAAGTGGTGGAAGTTATTATATTAATTGTGAAGATGAATTTGGAAATGAAATGGATGAAGTAGTAATTAATTTAGGTTACTTTATACAAGAAGGTATATAATTCTATAAATGGGAAGTTTTATAAACAACTGTTTATTATTTTAAACATATGTTTAATGAATTGGACATTTTGAAAATATTTTTTGAAGATCCTAATAGGGAGTTTAATGTTAGGGAGGCTGCGAGGATTTTGAAAATTGCTCCAGCAACAGCTAGTAAATTTTTGAAAGAGTTTGATAGGAAAGGAGTTCTTACTGGCAGGAAAGAAAGGATGTTGTTATTGTATAAATCTAATTTAGATAGTGAGTTATACAGAGATCTAAAAGTTTTTTATAATCTTAGAAAAATAAAAGATTCTGGTTTTATTGAAGCAGTTGATAGATTTTATTTGAAACCTACAATCATATTCTTTGGATCTGCTTCTAAAGGATATGATGTAAAAGAAAGTGATTTTGATTTTGTTATAATTAGTGAAAAAAAGAAAGACTTTCCTCATCAAAAGAAATTTGAAAAAAAGTTAATGAAAAATTTTCAGATTTTTGTTGTGAAGTCTATTAAAGGTTTAAGAAATGAACATCTTGTGAATAATGTATTGAATGGAACTGTTATTCAAGGGAGGTTTGAATGGATTTAGTTGATTGTGAGAAAAAAGGTTTTGTGAGAAAAGTAAATGTTGATGAAGGTTTAGTAAAATCTTTAATTGAAATGTCAAAGTTGAAAGAAAAAGTTGTAAATGAATCTAATGTAAATGAAGAGAATGTTTCTGTTTATGTTTCATTAGCTTATGATTCTTTGAAAGAAATATTGGATTGTGTCTGTTTGATGAATGGATATAAAGTAATGTCACATGTTTGTGTTGGAGTTGTTTTGAAAAATTTGTTTAAAAATTTTAATTTTGAAGATTTTGATAGGATGAGATGGATTCGAAATAGTATAAATTATTATGGTGAAAAGGTTGAATTTGATCAAGGAAAAGAATTGATAAATAATATTTTTAAAATGAAAAAGGAACTATTTGAAAAGTTTCTTATTAAATATAAATAAGGAAATATATATAAACAAAATTAACATGAAAGAAAATATGCAAAAGAGGTTTGTAAAAGAGAAAGCTTTCTTAATGATCTTTCTAATAATTACTTTGTCTTTTACAGTTGCTAATTTTGAAGAAGTAAGTGCTGATGAAGGAAATGTTTGTTGTGAGTATACTAGTAGTGGAGATACTTGTGTTTATACAGATGAAGATAATTGTAATGGTGGTAATGCAGTAAGTACAACTTGTGAACAAACTTCTTATTGTGAAACAGGAGTTTGTGTTTCTAGTGAAGGTAAATGTTCTGATGGAGTTTCTAAAACAACTTGTGAAAGTTTAGGTTATCAATGGAATGAAGGTTCAAGTGATGATTATGCTGTTTGTCAAAAAGAATGTTGTGTGATTGCTGAATCTCAATGTTCATATACAACAGAAGATCATTGTTCATATTTAATTGAAGATTTAGAAGATATTGAATTGGATTGGAGAGATGTAGATTCTGAAGCAGCTTGTAGTAATATTTGTAGAGAAACTGATAAAGGTTGTTGTGTAGAAAGTGATGTTTGTAGTTATACAACTTATGGTTTGTGTGCAGATGCAGATATTGATTTGAATACAGGTACAGGTTTTTATGAGGGTGAATATTGTGCTGATCTTGGAGCATGTGCTTGTGTTTCTCATGATACAAAAAGATGTATAGATGAAGATGTTTATTGGTTTGATTCTTGTGGTAATCAAGAAGATGTCGCAGAAGATTGTGATTATCTTTCAAGTACTTGGTGTGGTTATGATGAAGATGAAGATGATTATGTTTGTGAAAGTATTGATTGTGAAGAAACTTTTGATGGTGTATATAATATAGAAGGTGTTGAAACTCAAAGAAATCCACATGATGAAAGAATTGGTGGAGATAGAGAACATGGAGAAAGTTGGTGTTTGTATGAAAGTCCAGCTGGTGGATATAAAGATAGACCTGGTTCTCAACATTATAGAAGCTATTGTTATTTTGGTGAAGAAATTATTGAACCTTGTTCTGATTATAGAGAAGAAGTTTGTATTCAAAGTCCATATGATGCAGGGTTTGAATTAGATACTGATTATA
The DNA here is from genome assembly GCA_018692925.1 of archaeon. Lineage (GTDB taxonomy): Archaea > Nanobdellota > Nanobdellia > SCGC-AAA011-G17 > GW2011-AR17 > BS150m-G60. Next base: position 497 of record JABHLH010000016.1, on the reverse strand, counting down.
ATTTATGGAAAGCAGCATCAATATCAAATGATTATGATGGACCATCTGGGAGTGCTTGTGTTAATTTAGTAGATAATTATTTGTTAAGTCAAGAAGTTGCAACTGTTTCAGTTGGTGGAAGTTTTTGGGCTGATACTTATGGGACTGATGTTTGTTCTGTTGCAAATGTTGATTGTGGAATGACTTATGCAAGAGATAGTAGATCTGATTCTTATTTCCAAGCTGGGTTAGGTGTGATGTGTACTTCTCCTCAATGGACAAAAACTTTGAGTGATTATTGTATGAGTGTTGGTGATTGTGGAGTTAGTTCAAATATTGCTGGTGAGTATAGTAGTTCTGGATTTTATATGGGAGCAAGTCAAAGTGTTTTAGCAAGAGAAGAAGGAGATCATTCTTCTAAGAAAGTTTATGTTGGTTATGATGAATGTGTTGATCATTTTTTTGATGGAGGAAAATATGGAAATCCATTTAAAACAGATGAAAATAAAATTGCTTCA
>JABHLH010000004.1 GCA_018692925.1 archaeon | reverse complement strand
TTTCTTTTTAATTTTAAAAAATGACCTAAAGGTTTTAAATTCTTTTAACAAATGAGGAATAGCCCAAAGAACAGCCACAAAACCTATTATGAAAATATATACATTATAACTTGACTCCGAATCTGTTAAAAATGGTTGTCCTGTAATAGAAAAATAAATTAAAGAAATTCCAGCATAAGTTAAGGTTACTGAAAAAAATTTGTCAATAATATCTTTAGGTTCTGAAACTAATTTTCTTTCTATAATAACTAATGAAAAATAGTAAATCAAAAATGTGACAATTATTACAAGAAAACCTATATCCATTTTTTATCTTTGTTTATTATAGTTTATATGTTTTTGGTTTTGAATTATTTTTTTATTTTTAAAAATTTAAGAGTTTATACTTTATTTCTTTCTTTTAACATCCTTTAAAAGATTATTATTTTAAATTCTTTTTTAATAGAACTTTTTGAAGGAAAGATTTATATATATTTTAAACAAAGAAATTATAATGGTTTTAACACCTGCTGAATTAGAAGATGCGAGAAAGGCATTAGAACAACAATACTCATTTTCTGAAAAAGCTCAAGCTTTAGCTAATGCTAGAGAAAAAAATATAATTAAAACTTATAAAAGATTAAACAAAGAAGCCATTATTGCTGTACACCTCACTGATACTTTTCCAGAAGATGGAATTATTTATCCTACAGGGCATTATCCTTTTAAATATTACAGAGAAAAAATTTATTTCCCTCGTGAAACGATACATTTTACTTTAAATTCAACAGTTTCAAATCATACAGATAATAAATTTAACAAAAGAAAATATGCTATACTAATCCCTCTAAAGGATATTTATATACAAATTTTTAGCTTGCTTCCTTCTGATACCTTTATTTTGGGAAGATTAAAACTAACAGAAAATGCTGAAATTTTAGGTGCTATTAAGAACTTAAGGAATAAAAATCCTGGAAAAGCTAAAATTATTCCTATTGAAATTTCTGAAGAACAAACAATTGAATCTGCAGTTTATAATAGAATAAAGGAGAAAGGTTATGTCCCTTCAGCAATTGGAGGACTAAGTTGGTCATTTAAAAGTTTAATTCATAATGTGCTACCTGATATAGATCCAGAAGAAAATTTAATGAGAGCAATAAAAGAAATTGGATTTGGAAATGATCCAGACTCAGATATGTTTTTAGAGTTCGCTATGAATACAGACAAAGAACGTGTAACTCATTATTCTTCTATATTTAAAGAAATTGAAAATTTTTCTTATACTTACTATGTTAATATGCTAGAATTTAAAGAAACAGGTGAATTTAAACCTAGAAGTAAAAATTTTATAGAGGAAATTCCAATTTCAATAAGGCAAGCAAATAAATTTATAGCTGAACTGAATTTAATTAAAACTAAAGCAATGCGTGGAACTTATTCAGCTCCGTATATTGCAACAATTGATAAATTAATTGACTTCTTGGAGAAAATAAAAAAAGATTATTTGGATTTAGGTAAGAAACTAATTGAACAAGCTCGAGAATCAAAAGTTTAATTTTTATTTTTTCATCCTCCTCAGTCAAGAATTTGAATTAGAATAGAAGTTTCTATGTTAGCTGGACCATAACAAAATAATAAGAAATTTAAAATATAACCTTAGAAAGTAAGTATTAAGTGCCCCCGCCGGACTAATAACTCAACGGGTATAACAATGCTATTTCTTTGACCTCCTGCTTGTTTTTTTCATTTTGTTTAACCTTTCCTTTGATATTTTTAATATTACTCTCTCATTTCTATTTTGTTCTTCAAAAAAATTTAGATGCAGTTTTAATCTCCTAATACATTCTGAAGATAATTCTTCAGCTTCTTCATAAAAATTTACTAAATACTCTTCTTTTAATAAGGGATAACTTGAGAGATATAGCCCTTTTTTAATTGTCCTTTTTTCTTGTTTTTTATAATACTCTGAATGACTAAATATTTTTATCCAAGAACGATCCTCATGAATATATTTGAAGCTCTTTGGCAATAGGTTAAGATATCTTTTTGCCTCTTTAATATTTGAACTACTTAGTGCAAAACTCTTTATCAAATCTCTTTGAGTTTTAATTCCTCTTTTTAGTCTCCAAAAAGTCTTTTCATGTTTTCTTTTCTTAATTTTGTCTTGATATTCTTTTTTATCAACTTCAATCCAGTTAGTTTTTTCAGAAATTTTTTTAGTCATATTCCAAATATTTTGAGGTGAACAAGAACCTAAATATTCTGGAATTAACTTTCTCTCAATCCAACCTTCTTTTTCTAATTCTTTTACTTTAAACCCTTTTTTTTCATATTCTCTAATCTCTTCTAAATCATAAACTGTTTGAGAATTGTAATCTAAATTCTTATATTCGTGACCAAATAATGCTAGAAAAATTAGTAAATCCTTTTGAAAATCTGTTAAATTATCTATCACATTCTTTCTTTCTTTCATTCTAATTTCTATTAATTTTTCATCCTATTTAAATCTTTCCTTTTTTAATATACTCAGATTTGCCACATTATTAAAGGGATTATAAAGGATCTGGTAATAATTATCATATGGTTCAATTAGAAAGACTTGATAGAAAACTAGAAGCAACATTTCCAAAAGAGATACAACTAGTTAGAAAATTCTACTTTGAATCATTAAACAAAAACGGAGAAGATAAGAAAAATGATAGAACATTTAGAAAAATACAAGAATAAACACATTAGGGTAATAACTAATGACAATAGATATTGGACAGGACCGATGATATCTATTTCAGAAGATTTTCTTGTAATAAAAGACAAATATAACAGAGAAGTTAGCATAAAAGTTTCTGAAGTAAAAACAATTTCAGAATGGAGAGAGACAGAAAATGATAGAAGGAAAATATAGAATTATAAAAGAAAGTCGTAAATCAGGATTTGGTTTTTATTTATACTCTAAAGATCCTGAAAAAAAATGTGAGAGCTTACACACAATGTTTCCAGACCTTTCAAAAAAGGAGTTGAAAGGAGTTGTTCTTACAATATTAAAAGATGAATTTAATAGAGCAATTGATACTGAAATACAAAATATTTTAGGAGAGAAATATGAATTTTGAGAAAGCATGGAAAAATCAAGACCCGCGACTTAGAAAAATTCGTAATGATGAGATTGTAATTGAACATGACAATTGTACTAGAGAAGAAGGTCTGGAGTATACTGAAAAAACAATAAAAAAATTAGACGAGAAATATGCTTTTGAAATCTGGGACCATGGAGGAAAAAGCCCACACATTCATATTAGAAAAATTCAAGGACTTTTGGATTTAACTGAAAAACAAAGAAAACAATACAAAAAAGAATTTATAAAGAAATATTCTGGAAATCCTGATAAGGCCGATTACAGCCTTGCAGGAAAACATTTAATTGCAGCTGAGAATCAACCCCATTGGAAAATAGCAGCAGAAGGTAAAAAATATGGTATTAAAAGAATATTACAAAATGAAAATGAAAATTTAATGAATGAGATGGAGGATTTGAATTATTCAAAAGAAACACAAAAAAGAAAGAGCAAAGAAATTATTGAACTTGCTATTGACCATAATATGGAGATAGTAAATAATAAATCGCTTTGTCCTTTTCACGAAGAAACATCTCCAAGTTTTACTTTTTATCCTAACACCAATACAGCTTATTGTTTTGGCTGTAAAGTTTTTTGTGATTATGATACCCTTAAAGACCACCTTGAAAAAAATTATATGGGAGATTTATCTATTTTAAATGAAAATAATCTTCTTGAAATACTATCAAAAGAAGTAAGCAAAAAAGTTGTAGGTGATGTTGAAAGCGTTAAATTTGACATTATTGCCCTCTGTTCAATTTATGTCAATAATCTTGAACAAACACCAAATATTATGAAAAGTAGTCAAAGCAGTAGTGGGAAAAGCCATATTACAAAAAGTGTATGTAAGTTATTTTCTTTAACTGGGAGAATTGATATGTTTAGTAAAATAACTGCCCAGGCATTAGCATATTTACACTCAGATAAAGAAAGCTTTACTTGGAATAATAGGTTACTTTATGTTGAAGATGCGCAGAGAGGATTAATGAGTAGCGAAACATTTAAGGTATTTATTAGTGATGGATTAGAAAAAACAGCAAGTGTTAGAGACAATAAAAGCCAAATCATTTCTATTAAAGGAAAACCAACTATTTTTACAACAACTGCAAATGTAGATTTAAATGATGAAATGAGCAATAGATTTATTGTAGTAAATGTGGATGAGAGTTTAGAACAAATAAAAAATGTGATCAATTTCCAAGCAAGTAAACATAAAAATTCTAACAACACTAGTTATAATAAAGAAATTACTGCTGCTTTGAAAGGTTTAAAAAATGAAAATGTAGTCATCCCATTTGCTGATGAAATCTCAAGTGAGTTCCATATTGATTTACAAAGAGTTAAGAGAGACTTTAGTAGATTTTTAGCTTTAATCCAAAGTCATACCGCCTTATATCAATTTCAAAGAGAAAAAGACAACAATAAGAATATCATAGCCACAGTTGAAGATTTTAATGTAGTTAGAGATTTATATCAGAGCAAAGTGCTAGATAATGAAAATTTCTTTGGACTTAGTCACAGAGAAAAGAAAGCCCTAGATTTTTGTAGAATATATTTGCTTGAAAACGATGGATTCAAAGTTTCAGAGATTGCATCAAAAAGACCTGTAGCAAGTAAAACAACCTGGCAAAAATGGTTAAATAAATTTGTGAATATTGGACTTTTAAAATCTGAATATGTTGCAGGCGAAGGTAAACCTTACAGTAAATATAGTCTTGGAGAAAGCAAACACATAAAGTTAAAGAAAATGGAGGAAAAAAACAAAAATAACTTAATTTAGGTATTAGAAGTTTTTTCTTCTTTTTCTATATTATTGAAGAGATTTCCCTTTATCTAAGTTTTTAGTTATTTTAGTTATTTTACTATGAAAAAAAACTACCCTAATTTAATCCCTCTAAATAAGCGTACAAAAGAGCGTAGAAAGGAAATACAGTCTAAAGGAGGAAAAACAGTTACCTCAAAGAAAAGAATCCAAAACAGAATAAATGGTATGGCTAGATGTAAAAATTTAACAAAACAACAAAAGATGTTTATTTCTTTAATCCAAGAAAAACAATTTTTAGATTTAATTTGTGAACTCATTGCAGTAAACCTTCAAGAAGCAGACGATTTCAAAAAGAGGAGCATAATCATAGACCAGCTCACTAAGTTTATTCCAAATAAAAATTTAATTATGGATGCTACTCCAAGAGTAGATTGGGATGATATTTTAGCAAAAACAACAATAACAAGATTATTAAAAGAAGATGAAAATTAAATAGAACAAAAGATAACAAATTACTCAGTGATTAATTTATTTAGTTCATCAATAATCAAAACCATTGCTTCTGTATCTAAACTACAATATTTTAACAGATTTTTTCTAATAATTTCTTTATTTTTTAATTTCGGCTTGATGTGACTATAGAAATACAACATGCTTGCATCTCCACCATTGTTAATTTCAAGTTCTGAATAACTCTTTCCTGTAATTGCGGGAAGAACTTTCTTTAAAGAATATGATCCTTTTTGTGAGTTGTTATAATAATAAAATGCTCTGAATGGATCTGCAAGATCTACCACCCGATTAATTGCAGTCAATAGCCAATCTTTATGTTCTGGAAAATTCTCTGCTAGTTTATTCATAACACTAATCTCAAATGATTTGTTAAATGCTACAATATCACCAGTTCCTTCTAGATCTGTTTTCATTTGTTCTAACATTGCAGGTCTTGGATCTTCATTACCTTCTGCTAAAAACTCTTTATGTTCTACTGATCCATCTTTTTGTTCTATGTGTAGAGAGTATTGGAATGCAATCTTTTGGTATGGTTTTGATTGATCAAATAATGGAACTGCTGTGTCAAATGTTTCATAATCAAAATGATATAGTGGATAATTCAATAAACCTAAGAAGTGTTTAATGTGTTCTTTAGATATATATGGATTATGTTCTAATGATTTAATTAGTACTTCATCTTTTGCTGCAAGTTTAGTTCCTTCAGGAATGTCTTTTATGTCTTGAACGCCTTTATTGAATAGCTTCCAATAGATTCTCCAGTTAGTTAGTTGTAAAACATTATTTTCTGGAAGAGTTCCCCAACATTCTTTTTTTAGAGGACATTCATAGGGTTTATTACAATGTTGTCCAATTGGAATGTCCTTGTATTCTGAAGCATTCATTACTTCTATAAATTTAGGAATGTGTGATTCAATATCAGTAAATGAATTAACCTTTTCAGTCACTTCCTCTTGAACAGTTAATTCTTTAGGATCTATCTCTCCATTCTTGACATATTCTTTATTGAGATAAATCAAGAAACACTTGTTTACTTTTAACCCTGCTTTTTCTAATACATATTTTTGAAATGCTAAATCAGGAATGTGTTGAGGTTTAGATTGAGTTGTCGATTTAATTTCGATTAAATCCCAACTATCGCCTTGAGGGATAATTAAATCTGATCTGACAAATAGATTGTCAATCATGAAACTTGCTTCAAAAATAGTCTTTTTGTTTTTAACAGCTTCTTTGGTTTTCTCAAGATTCTCTTTAAACCCTAAACCATTCAAATCAAGACTATCTGGATACAACTTCTTGACATACTCTTCAAAATCATGACCTTGACTAAATTTATGTTCTGTAGAAAGGTCTATCTCCGGAAGAAGTTTTTTATTAGCAAACCACAAGAGCCGAGGACACTGAAGTCCATTCATGAATTTAGATTTAGTTAATATCATTTATTATACCTTTTCAAATAAGTTCTTCCCCATATAATCCAAAAAAATCTAGGATATTCTTTCAATAACGACAAACATGATAGTGAAAATGTATATATCATTTTATAATTTGAATAACATGAAAATCACGATATTCTCTATATAACCTCTTCTCAATTGTGTTTCATCAGACTCTTTTTCAAAATCTTGATCTCTCATCAACAATGCTACTATTTTACTTTCACCATTCTTCTTGAGAGCTGCGGATTTTCTATCGCAGTTGATACAATCTTCAAATAATGCAAGATGATTTCTAAAATAAATAAACTGATTGTTAATTGTTGTCTTCTTTTCCCAGATATCTGTTAAACTAAAATTTGTTCCAAAATGATCATTCAACTCTTTGAGTACTTTGGGTTTATTCTTTTCATTCAAGATTTCTAAATTAGAATATTTCTCTCTCAAATATTTTATTCCCTCTATTGATTCTGCTATTGATTCTTCGGAATAGTCTATCATTGAATAAAGTCCGAATACAAATTCTACATAATTTATAGATTTAACATCCAATAATATTTTTAGACAAGCTCTATATGGGAAGAGTATCCGTTTTCCTTCATCTTCTTTAACAGTTGAATAATATCTTAACATTTGACCTTTAAAGATTTGTTCAAAAGATAATTTATCTTCAAATAATTGAACTCCTAAAGGGGTTAACTTGAATTCTTTTCCTTCTTTTTCAATTAGTCCTAATCTTCTAGTATGAGAAACATTATTGTGGTTAATTTTTATATTTTCCATACTCAAGGTAGCTATTTTAGTTTTGAATTTTTTCAAGGTAGGCAATACAAGATTTTCTTTATACGACTCGACAGAATAATCTCCCAAGGTGGTGAATATTCTTTTATAGTCGCTTTTTCTCTCTTTTTTACCATACTTTTTAGTTTTGTATGTGAACTTGGTTGGTTCACCATTAACTTCTGCAATTCTTATATACAGTTTTTCTTCAAATTTCTTTATGTCAATGTTTTCTGGCATCTTCAAAACAATTGGTGAATCTGAATTCTTTGAGAATTTGTGGGATTTACCTTTTGAAGCTTGGAGGTTAATTTTATTTACCCATTCTGCTAACCTGAGATCTTGATCTCGAAGAGATTGTATCAAGTTATGAAGCATCTCAAAATCTACTTCATTTACTATCTCTGCTTCTACCTTACCCTCTGGTATCAAGATTGGTACAATGAAATATGCTGTTTTCTCTGTTGTGCCAATTGGTTTTCTTAGTGCCCTTCCGCAAGCCTGAACAATATCTATCAATGAACTTTTAGGATTAACGAAATAGATACTATCTATAATTGGAACATCAACTCCTTCTGTCAAACATCTCGCATTAGAGATTACACCATATTTAGAATCCTTAAATAAATCTAGTATTTCTTTACGCTCACCAGCAGACATGGTTCCATTTATGTGGTCAAGATAAAAATCATTATCACCTAAATCCGACCACATTCGTTCAAGTATTTTTTTCAATGAAATATCGTCCCCGCCAATCCCATCAATAAATGCGTTTGCACCTTTTACTGTACTATGAAAAGTAACTGCTTTTTTTATTGGTAATTCTTTCATTGCTTTTACCAACATTACTTGCCTGAATATGTTCTGAGCATAGGAATAGTATTCCTTTGTTCCTTCTTTAATATCAACTAATAATTTGTCATTTTTAATTAGGTCATATACTTCTTTTTCTTTAACACCCGCTACAATAATTTTGTAATCAGATATTACATTCATACCTATAGCTTCTCCAAAATTAAATCTATCAAAAACTGGACCATATAATGATTCATCATCCATAGAAAATACAAGTCTATTGTACTCTTGAGCTTTCTTTACAATCCAAGGTCTTAGTAGTCTTTCTGTCGCAGTCATAAATAGTCTTTTTTTACTTCTAATATGATTATCATCAAGTCCCAATGTAAATAATCCTGAATTTTTTGCACCTGCAGTTCTATGTGCTTCATCGAAGATAGAAAGGTCAAAAGTAAATCCTTTAGTTTTTTTCATAGCTTTTGCTAATACATCTAATGACTGATATGTTGAGAAAATCACTTTTTTTCCTTTAAATGAGTGAGACAAGTATGCAGAGATGTGATCTAATGATGTCGTTACCGGAATGTTGAAATCAGACAAGGTTATATCACCATCATCCACCTCATCAGAGACAGATTTGTCGCTGCATACACATAGATATGAAAAATCAGTCACACTCTGTTCAGACCAAGACTCTAAAGTTTGCTTTATTAAAGCTAAACTTGGCGCAAGAAAAAGAACAGTTCGGGTTTTCATAGCCTCAGTTATTCGTAATGCAGTAAATGTTTTACCAGTTCCACATGCAGCAATTAACTTTCCCCTATCATTCTTACTAAAACCCTTTAGTGTGTTTACAATCATTCTTTGTTGATATTTAAATGGTCTAAAAACTTTTTTCCTCACTGGTTTTGCATTGACAAAATCATAAAATTCACTATAAAATTCATGACCTAAAGCATCAAATTCATCTACGAGTACACTTAAATGTTTTTTATGTTTAGCACATAACCTTGAGAGGGAATAACAGTTAGCAATAGTCAAATGATTATCTGTTTTTTTTGCTTCTGCCCAGAACTTCGCCAATTCATCATATGATGATTTTTTTCTATCTGTTCTAAACTTAACTTGATAACCTGTAGCTGATCCATCACGATGAATTATTAATCCGTCAACTCCACAATCTTTCTTTTCCAGTTCAAATTTTCGTTTATATTTCAGAGGTATATTTTTTTCCATATAAACTTCAGAAATCTGATACAGAGTTTTATGGAGATTAAAGTATACGAACACAAATTCTTCAAAAGCATCTCCTCTCTGTTTAGTGGTAGGTAAAGCTTCTATCTGTTTCTCTAACTCTTTCCACGTTTTTATCTTGCTCAGTAACAGCTTATTATATTTCATTTCTAATCACGATAATACTTTCTCTCATCAAATTTTCATATTCGCCATGAAGCTCTTTCATTTGTTGAGATGAGGCTCGAATCTTTCTTGCATGGATAACTTCTTCAACTACGAAGCCTAGCTTAGATGCTATCTCCGATATTAATAAATCTGTGGGTACTAGTACTCCCCTATACCCTGAATTAGCTACAACAATATAACATTTAGACTTTGGAGTCATAACTGCCTTCAATCTTGAAAGCATTTCTTCCATATCATCAAAGTAACCTTTTACCATGTCTGGAATGTTTTTATTCCATATATTAAAAGTAGAAATTAATTGAGATATTATTTCCACAGACTGATTAGGATTATTGATATTATGATCAAATTTAGAATTTACATGTGATCTCATTGCAATTGATCGATAATTCCAAAAATCACTATATGCCTGTACAAAATCCCCCATCCAAAGTTCTAATTTGTATACTTCACAATAATCAAAACAATTTGCATATGGAGGAGAAAATATAACTATGCCTGCTTGCTTCTTTTTGATCTTTTTGAAATCTTCATCAATCAACATAGACCCATTAATAATGATGCTATTTGGATGTTCTTTCGAAAGCCCAATATCCTTAATCATATTTTCAACTTTAGATTTATAATAAACATAAACATCTCCTACGGACTTTTTATTCTTTACAATCTTTATTCCATTTCCATCCTTGATTCTATTTGAGCAATTCTCAACAATTGAGAGATATGCAAGCTTGAGAAAATCACTAACCTTTTCATTAGATGTTTTTTCATAGAAACCTTTTATTTTCATTAATTGATTAAAAGTTTTTGTGTCAAATGATTTATCTAATAAAGGTGATTGTGGAACTATTTTTGTAGCAGTAGGACTAAATGCGTTTATTTCTTTTTGAATCATCTCAATATCCTGCTCACTATAATTTGCACATTTAACTTTTGAAGCAAGTGTAGCGACAGGATTTATATCAAACCCGATTGATTTGAAACCCATACTTTGTGCTACGACATTAGTGGTACCAACGCCACAAAAAGGATCTAATACAAATTCATTTTTTCCGGGAGATTCTTTTTCAATTATTTTGTTAATTAATAGTGAGGCGTATCCTTGTTTATAATCAAACCAATTGTGGATTGGTTGAGTCTTGTTAGTTTTGAAATTAACTAAATTTGAAAATTCTGAATCTTGAACTACCTCAAACTTTGCTTTCAACCTTTTTAATACATCTAGATATTTAGGTAAAACTGATTGATGCAGTTCTTCATTAATTACTAGTTTTGTTTCACTTGTTCTTGCCATATTTCCCACTATAAATCTTGTCTAAATGATTTTTTTTATATTTTTCATACAACGTATGTTTCCCATTTGTTGGTAGAGTGGTTGCAAAGTCAGATACCAAAGGTATAACTTCCAAAACCATTTCTTTTATTACCTTATTATGATCTTTTTTCAGCTTATCTGGATTAATATGCTTCAGGAATAATGAATCTAACTTCTCAATAAATTCTTCTTCTGTTTCATTAGACTTCTTCTTGTTTTCTTCAGCGTCCTTTGCAAATACATAAATGAAATCACCATATGGTGAGCCTTCATATTTTGTATGTGCTGTTTGTCTATAGTTTTTAACTCCTGATTGGAAGAATAACCCTTCTTTTTTAAATTTGAAACCAGATCTAAAAATGGAAATCATTAATGCTAACCAGGCACCAATATCTTTATTATTGAATGTTAATACCATTAAACCATTAGGCTTTAGCACTTCAAAACATTTATTGAAAACTCTGAATAAATTATTTTCATATTCTTTTAATCCCTTTGATCCTTCAAAATTCTTTTTTCTATTTGACACTGCTTCCTTTGTAAAATTTACATTCTTTTTATCATAAAGGTCCTTATTCCAAGGATACCAAAAATGAGATAATTCCAAATATTGAACATTGCTTCCATAGGGGGGATCTGTAATTATTGTATCGACTGAGTTTTTAGGTATGTTAGAATCCTCTATACTATTTGATTGTAATAGGACATTACCCTTTTTTAAACCTGAGAAATCATTAACATTATTCACTTCATAATCAAATGTTGAGTTAAATTCTAAAGCACTCTTAACTCTTGAATATGCTTTTCTAAAAGCATCCATTACGTTAACTTCACAGAATTGATTAGGAACCCAATAGGCATGTTTAGACCAAGTGGTTGGTTTCCCTGATTGCCACCCTTGGTGTGTAAAGGACATAATGTTCGTGTCCCTCAAACTACTACTAAAGGTAACTCTCAATATTTCTCGAACACTATCATCTACTTCAAGTTGATTAATTTTATTCAATAATAATAGATTGATCAACAAATTACGTTTTGTGAAAAAATCTTGAAAATGAATTATTCCTTTTCTATGTAATAAATCTTCATGCTGCCTGTCCCAATTCAGAGGTATTTTGTCTTGCGGGATTGATATATGATTGTTTTTTATTTCAGCATTTAGGAATTTGATATGATCGAGAATGGCTTTTTGTCTTTTATCATCAAAATTAACAGCATAATATTTTTTGGTAATTGGTGATTTAGCGAAAGATGATAAATATATCTGTCCCACCCGTTTACAATTTTTTGGTTCAATATACTCTTTGTTTCCTTCACATTTTTTATTCTGACACCTATAGCGCCCATTCTTTATTTTATGTTCATTTGAGAGTATTGTTTTCTGCCCACATAAATTACATTCTGCTTCAGAAGCCAATTCATTCCATTCTTCAACAGCTAATGTAGGTTTCAAGGTTTTTTTATCTGTGGAAATATTTATCTGAGGATATTCTGAGTACAAGTATTCAAGGTATTCTTTCAATTTTGTATATGCTTGATTTATTGAATCATTATCCGTTTCCTTTTTAATCATATTTTTTACTATGAGAATTGATAATGGATTCAAGTCAAATCCTACCATCTTCCTTCCATTCTTCAAGCCTTCATAGATTGTGACCCCTCCTCCGCAGAATGGATCTAACACTATGTCTGATTTATTACTGTAAAGATCTAGAAGCTGACTAAATACATTCCAAGGCCTCCTGGCAAAATATCTATGAATTTTGTATGGTGGAGTGTGGGCTTTCGCTTCAATAGGAATATACAACTTCATTTACTCCCCTCGTTATTTTTTAGTTGTTCTTCCATCATCAGTTCAAACTGTCTAGAGAGAATCCAACCTTTCTTTTTGCAGAAGTCTCTATATTTATCATAAAGTTCAGAATTTACACGTAAAGTAATGTTTTTTGAACCCATGAAATAACAAATATCCACAAGTATATATAAATATTCCTTTAAATTTGATCCTTAAACTCCTGAAACTTCTTATACAACTCAGGATCTTGCATAATCTCCATCAAAAATTTAATTGATTTATCCATCTCAATACTTTTCTTCTCTTCATCTTGTAGAGCCACATGAACATTCAAAGGTCTGCTACATTGATGACAATATCTAGAACTCTTTTCATTAATTACACCACAACCACATTTTAATGGTAGATTCCTTACTTCTTTTTCGTCTTGAAGTCCATACATTTTCATATAAGCCTGCTCTAATTGTTTGTTAGACAAATGAACATATCTTCTAACCTGTTTAGAACCCAGTGTCCAACCCATATATGAACAAAGCATTACTTCTGGAAACTCAGGAGCTAATAAGGAAGCTCTACTATGTCTAAACCAATGAGGATTATGTCTCTTACTAACATTAGCTTTCTTAAAACACTTAGCAATAATTTTTTTAGCACCGATATATCTAATAGGTTTATGCATCATTCTTGTATTTTCACCTAACCAAAAATAGCTATTAGGGTTATCCTTAAAAGGATGAATCTCTAAATATCTTACAAGGTAAGGAACTGAAGTTACACAAGTTATTTTTCTTTTACCTGTTTTACCATCTAATATTATATTAGCATTCATCCCTTTAAAATCAATATCCTTAACTTTCATATTAAGAAGTTCACCAACTCTTGCTCCACTTTCATGCAGAAATTTAATCATTGCTTTTTCTTTATAATTAGGAGTTGCCTCTACAACCTTATCAATATCCTTTTCTGTAAGAATTGTTGTTGGATCTATTTGTATAATCTGTTCTTTCTTTTCAATCTTTTTAATATATTGATAAAATCTTGTTAACCTAATTCTCTCTAATTCCTCCGCTTTAAACAACCTATCATCGTCCTCTTCTAACCACTTATAAAACTGTTTTAAAGCTCTCTTGTAATCGGCTTTAGTTGTCGCAGAATGCTTATTTTGTTGCTCAATATAACAGAGTATTCGCTCTATATCCCTTTTATTTAGTTGATCTAAATCATTTTCTGCAACCTCAGCTAAAACTTTAACTTGATGAATTAATTTAGAAACTCTTTGTTCAGATCTACCTCTTGATAAAAGATTTGTAGAAAATTCTTTGATTAACTTTTTATTGTTTGCTGTTATATCAGATTCGTCTACCTTTTCAAAGGCCCTTACTAATTGGTTTTTTTTGCTTTTGTAATAGATTCTTGTTCCATCATATCCCATATTTATTCTTTAGAAATAGTTTCTTTTAAACCCTTTAATATCTCTCAATATATTCAGATATTAAAAAGGGATTGTTATACCCATAGAGTTAAGTGCCCCCGCCGGGATTTGAACCCGGGTCCTCACCTCGAAAGGGTGAAATGACTAGTCTTAGATATAAAATATACCTAAATTGACCGTACTACACTACAAGGGCATAACAAGAGAAAAATAAATTTATTCTTTTATAAAGTTTTTGTTTAATTGTCAAACACTTCAATTTTAAAACATTTTTCATTTGCTAAGGTTTCAAGTCGAGATTTAGCTCTTTTTGTCAAATCCCTACCAGAATCATAAAAATTGAAAGTTATTTGACCTTGATCATCAAGCCTTAAATGATCATAACTATAAACACCTGATTCTCTATCTATTACAGTCTGAACACCTATAGTGATACCACCATTCATTTCTTGCATAATAACTTTACTAAGATCTTCAAAACAGTTTTGAGGATCTCTACCATTCTTACCTTGGTAAATAAATCTAACTTTTTGTCCTGTTGCTTCTCTTGTATACATTTAATTTCACCTAAGTTTCTATTAAAATTATTCCTATTTTATAAATATTTGGATAAATCTGAAAAATTTCCGGAAATTTTATATAATTCTTTTTAAATTTTAACAATATCAATATATAATGGATTATTCTGAAAGAAATAAGAAGGTAGCTCAAGCTAGATGGAAAAAAGTAATTGAGAAAGAAAAAAGGAATATTCCTACAGATAATAAATCCTTATTGCTAAAATCTTTATTATGTGGTTTACTTGCTGGAGATGGAAGTGTACAAATTAGAAATGAGAAAAAATCTATACATTATCAACTAGATTTTTTTCCAGATGATAAATATATGTTAGATAAATATTGCGAAATAATCCAAAAATTATATAATAAAAAACCACAAATAAAAAATAAACAAAACTTTTTTTCAGTTAGATTAGGATCAAAAACAATAATTGAAGATTTAAATGAAATATCAAATTTTGGTTTAAAAGAATGGACTCTTCCAGAAGAATTATGGAAAATAGAAGGTGCAAAAGAAAATTGGCTTTCGGGATTTTTTTCAGCTGAAGCTTATGTTGGTCCGAATTGTATTAAATTACAAACAATAAATGAAAAAGGAATGAATAAAATTTCAGAATTATTGAATGAATTAGAAATTGAACATTGTTCTTATCAATATACACCCAAAAACTTGAAACATTCAAAAGTATATATTATCTTTATTAATAAAAAAGAAGCTAGAAAGAACTATTTTAATAGAATTGGTTTTGTACATAATAAGAAATATAAAAAACTTAAAGAAACATTAAATTTATAAACCATAATAAAAAGAGTATGTATATGCCGAGATCGCGTAATCTGGTATCGCGCAAATTTCTGTTCAGATTGAATAGAAAGCGTAGGCCTGGAAAATATCAGATTTGATTCCTGAGAGCTTGTTTCCTTTGGATATCTGGGTTCGAATCCCAGTCTCGGCGTATTTATTATACCAAAGCTCTGATCTTTTCAACCAGTTCAGGATCAACATAATGATTTAGAGTAACTGTATAACTTTCTTTCCAAATATTTTCTTTCTTTGAGAATTTCTTGTGTCCTAAGTCCTGAGCTAATGATAAGAAGAATTCTTTCATTTCTTTTTTGTTTGTTGTTTTGTGAGTTTTAAGAAATTCTCTTGCCCTTAAACTTGCATGGTGTGATCTAACTATGTGTGGATAAAATTCTTTCCCACAATAACTTTTGAAAGCTTCTTTGAATTTTGTATCTTTTAGAGGATGTCCATTTGGGCCTGTGAAAACAAAAGAATCAGTTTTTAAATCTTTTAATTTTTTATTTAATCTTCTAAGATAATTTGGAGGAAAATTTTTTTTAATTGTTCTTGGAACTCCATCTTTAGCAAGATAATTGAAAGTTACTTCTTTGCCTTTGATTTTAATATCTTTTTTCTTTAAAGTTGTAAGACCTTTATGTCCATGAGCCTTGAAATAAATTTCGTTCCCTACCCGCATGTAAGTATTTAGTAATGTGTACATAGGTAAAGCTAAATGATCATTTTTATTTTTTAATGCCAAAGTAACTTTTCTTTTGATTAAAGGATAATGTTTATCAAATTCTTTTACCTTTTTGTATTTCCTTAATTTTGCTTTTGATTTTTTATCTAAAGTGTAAATGTAAGCATAAGTTCCACCTGGATTTTGTAGTAATACATCCCAGTGTTCATTTGATTTTTGATCGTGAATAGTTAAGTGATTTGCAAATAAAGAATATGCTTTGTCCAAAGTTTTATTGTTTGGTAAAATATTTATTCTTGCACCTTGACATTTGCCTTCAGAAGACAATTGTCCTTTTAGAAAGTTGGGATCATTTTTGTCAATTAAAGATTTTAAATTTTTACTTTTTTTGAAAAGTTTAATTACTTGACTAGCATTTGGAAATTTAACTTTTGACTTTTTCCAAGAAGATTTTGTTTTTTCGTAAACTTGTAAATCTTTAGTTTTTATCCTCAAAGTACCTGGAAGTGTTTCTTTCATAGAATTTATTATAGTTTTAGAGTTTTTATATTTATTGAAAAAAAAGAAAAAAATTATTTTTTTAAGATTATCTGAATTTCATCCTCATCCTCCAAATAATGATTTATTCCAACAGATTGTCTTGGAAACTTTGCACTTTTTCCAGTCACTCTTGCCACTTTGAATTTTTCAAGGAATTCTCTATGAATTTTTTGAAGTAGATCACTAACTCTTGAGTCTTTGGCTAAGATAAAAGGTTTTCTATCATGAACAGTAAAAACTCTGATCAAGTTAGATAAATTCCAAATCTCTTCTTTCAGTTCATTAAATCCTTCTTCAGTTTCTGTGGAAATTGCAATTACTTTATCCTTAGAGAATTTTTCTTTTAATTCTCTAAAGTTATCTCTAGCTAAATCTACTTTGTTGCCCAAAATGATTTTAGGTTTCTTGATTTTTGCTTTGTCAATTTCATCCATAATTTTTTGCATATCAGATAATGGCTTTGAGAGATCGTGCATGAAAATAATTCCATCTGCATTTCTGACAATTCCAATTAACCTTTTTCCGCCACCAATGTCATCAACAGCACCTTTTAGTAAACCTGGAAGATCTACTATTTGAATATCTGCACCTTTCAAATTTATTACTGCAGGTTGAGGCTTTAATGTTGTAAATTCATATGCAGCAACTTTGATTTGTATTCCTGAAAGTTTCTGAATTAATGAGCTCTTACCAACACTTGGACATCCGACTAGGACAAACTGTTTTTTACCTTGTCTTTTTACTCCAAGCCAATCTTGGTGCTTAATGTTTGATCTGGTTTTGGTTTTCTTAACTTCATCAGTTAACCAACTCTTCATTTCACCATATGGCCCAGTGTTAAAGCCAGGTAATTCTTGTCTTATTTCTTCGATTTCTTTTAATTTTGCTTTTCCTTCGAGACCTTTTAGTCTCTTTTTTATTATTTTAAATTGAACTTGATGAGGCATTACCATCTTGTATCCTCCTAATTTATGATATTTGATTTACGACTATAGAATCTACTATCTGAAAAAAATAATATAGATCATGGTATCATATTAAAAGAAAAATGAACTAGAAGCCATGCTAGTTGAAATTAACTCTGAGATTAATAATTTTTCTCTCTCCAATCTAGCATTAAATGTTTTCATAATTTATACTCCATAAGAGGAGATTTATAAAGTTTTCTAATTCAATATTTTTATAAATAAAGAGTAAATTTCTTTTATTATGAGTCTTAAAGTTAAATTCTATGGAGGAGCATTAAAGAAGGATTGGGGAGAGTTAGGTGGTGTACAAATTCTTTTCCATGATACTGACGCTGATACAAGATTTTTCTTTGATTTTGGACAAAGACCTGACCATTATAATCGATATTATGGGTTCCCTTACAAACCAGCTAGACATAGTGAAATTGAAATTGCAAAAAGTTTAGCACTAGCAGCAGACTTTCCTGGAATTTATAGATTAGATGGACAAGGTTTTAGAGACCCTAGATTTAGAAAACCAGGGATTGATGGAATTGTTTGTAGCCATGCACACTATGATCATATTGGAGAAGTTGAAAAGTTAAGACCAGATATAAAATTATTTTATCATAAACATGGAGCTACACTTGCAAGGCTTTGGCAAAAGTTAAGTGGAAGAACTGTGAATCAATTTTTAGATTATGTTGCAAGAAATGCTTTAGTACCAAATACCCAAGGTGGATTAAAATTTGCTTCAGGAGATTTAGCAACTATTGAAAGAGCTATTGTTGAATTGGAAGATGAAGAAAGAGTTAAGATTGGAAATATTTATGGAACACCATATTTAGTTGATCATTCTTTGCCTGGTGCGACAGGTTGGATCTTTGAAACTAGTGCAGGTAAAGTTGCAGTTAGTGGAGATATAAGGTTTAGAGGAAGAAGAAGAGGCGATACAGAGAAGTTTATTGAAGCTTTGCATAGAGAGAAGATTGATTATTTCTTTGTAGAAGGTTCTTTGTTACATTTTGACCATCAAGGTACTGAAGAAGATGTTACAAGTGCAATGATTGATCAGTTGAAAGATGTTGCATTTGCAGCTGTTGCTTACCCACCTAGAGATTTTGATAGAATGACTTCAATGTATTATGCAGCTAAAGCAACTGGGAGAATGTTAGTAGTTGATGCTGCTCAAGGAGAATATTTGTCAAAATTTAATGGAGTTAATGGTTATCCAAAATTAAATGATGAATATATTGGAATTTATATGCCTAAGTTGAGATATGGTTTAATCGATAGTGAGTATCCTCAAGAAATGGTAGAAAGAGATTATAGAGTTTGGCAAAGACATTATTTAGATCCTAAAAGAAAATGGGACGGAAATAAAAAGAAAGTGCAAAGAGTTTCAATACAAGATATGAAAAAAAATCAAGATAAATTTTTAGTATATATTCCTGCAAATCATTTGGTTGCAATGTTAGAAGAAATTCAACCTAAAGAAGGAAGTAAATTTATTAGATCGCACCCTGGACCTTGGACTAAGTCTATGGAAGTTGATGAAGCAAGACAAATTGAAGTTTTAGATCATTATAATATGTTAACAGGACCAAAATTAGATGTGTTGAATGGAACTCAAAGTAATATTACTACTGTTCATATTACTGGACATTGGAACAAAGAAGAATATTCTGAAGTATTAAGAGAATTGGATTGTTTGAAAATTATGTATCACACAATGATTCCTAAATTATCTGCAATGTATGCTTCAAGAAGAAGGCAAATAATCCCACAAATAGATGATGTTTTGATACCAGTGAGAGGAAAACAATATGAGTTTTAAAAATAAAATGCAATTTGAAAGAGGAGAATTAATTACTGAGTCTGATCTAAAAAGTTTTTTTAATTGTAAGTATTCATATTTTTTAAGAAAGAATTTAGGAACAAGTAAGGCTCCAGTTTCTGCTTTTGCTTCAATGGCTTTATTTTTTCAACAAGAAAGAAAGAAAATTTTTCAAATGATTAGAGATAAAACTTTAAGAGACCCTGAAAGAATGGATATGAATGAGTTGAATGAAAATTTCCCTTTTAGAGATGCTTATGCTTGGAGTGGTTGGTTACAAGGAAGATGGAATCACGCAATTAAAGGAGAAAAGTTTCATGGAAGAGAAATTAGATGGGCTTTCAATGGACAAGGATATAGATCTGGACAAAATTTGAAAGATGCTGTTGTAAATTATTGGAGTTTTGTTTTAGAAAATGGTGCACCCATTTTAGGAACTATTAATTTACCTATGTCAGTTTATTTTGAAGGAATTCCTTTGAAAGTTAAATTTCCTGAGATTAGAAGAGGTGGAATTATCGACGACCCAAACCCATGGGGATTTAGAACAGACTTTGATAGAAAAGATGGAACTATTGATGAGAGTGCTTTTGTAACTTTTAGAATATTAGCATTGTGTGAAATTTTAAGAAATGGAATGAAAGAAGATAATTATTTCTTATTCGAAAAGTTAGGAATTGATGATGATGTAATTAATGATTTAGAAACTATGATTATTAGTCCGAAAATTAAGTATAGACATTATAATGCAAAAAAAGATATTTTGTTGGAAACAAGTAGAGATGATTCACATTTAGAGAAATTAAGAGGGAAATTTGAAAGTTTTTTTGAAGGAAAATTGAAAAGAGATTATCCAGTTAATCATGGACATTGTGGAAGTTGTCAATATAATGTTTTAGGAAATGATGGTAAAGCTATTTGTCCAAGTATAAAAAAAGGAACAAGGTTGTTAGTGCCTGAAGTTTATTTTAAGAAAAGAAAATTTAGAATTAATATTAACAAAAGTGAAGGAGAAATATATCTTTTGGGAAAAGTTAGAGAGGATGAATTTGTTGATAGAGAAATTGCTGAATATTCTTTGAGTTATGTTATTGGAAGTGAAATTGTTGCTCAGTCTTCATATGATTGTAGTTTGAGAGGGATGGGTTATGAAGAAAAAATGATAGAGAGAGGTTATAGGGAATTGAAATTTATAGCTGAAGTTCAAAGTAAAGTTTTGAAACATGAAGTTGATTTTAAGGATTTTGATTTTGCTGGAAAGAAAAAAATAAAGAAAAAATTATTAGATTTAGGTTATGATGAAATTGATAAGGATACATTCTTGTTAAGTTATGATCCTCTACCTTTCTAAACTTCTATTACTGAACCTTGTTTTGCAATAAAAACTTCTAAATTACTTCTTCGATTTAATCTTCTACTTATTTCAAATAAATCTGTATCAGATCTTCCAGGTTTGTGGTGAGTAATTATTAATTTTTTTACTTTTGCAGCTAATGCAATTTCATATACTCCTTCAAAAGTTGCATGGCCATAACCTCGAAATTTTTCATATTCTAATTCATTATATTGTCCATCCATAATTAATAAGTCAGCACCATATGCAGCACGAATTAACTGATTTATTCTTGCCTGTGTTTGATCTTTTGTAAATGGAATAATATTATTATCTAAGTCTCTATAATACCTAAATTCCATGTCAGTTGAAAATACTATTTTTTTTCTTTCAGCCTCTATAATGTAGCCTTGAACACCATAGTCTCTATGAAAATCAAAATGTAAATCTTTTTCAATTAATCCAGAATTACTTGGATGCCATCCTGCTACAAATGAAGTTACTTCTTGACCAGTTTGAGTTCTAAATGAATGATTTGGTGGAAGTGAACTTATCTGTCTTAAATTTGTTAAAATATCTAATGGAATTGGAGATACAAATTTTGCAAATTCTAAATTTAATCCTGTAAATATTTTGTAAGGACCAATAATATCAACTTCTACACCTTTAGGATTAAAGTACATTTGTTCAGTACCAAGTAAACCTGATGTATGATCATGGTGTAAATGAGATAATGCAATTGTTACAGCTTCAGGAGATCTTTCTCTCATTGTCTCTTGAGCTAAAGGTAAACCAGAACCTGCATCAAAGAATATTACTTCTTTATCTAGCCATAATCCTAAGCAAGTTGTTGAATTACCAAAGCCTCTTGACTGTTTAAAATCTGTGCCGTATGATCCTCTTGCTCCGTATATTTCTATGCTTACCATCTTAGTGATATGGATGTCATAAATACCCTATAAAATGTTTTAGCTAATTTTAACGAAAAAAAGGATAAATTTATATACTTTTACTGATTTGAGTTAAAATATGAAATATGAGCCTCGAATTAAAGCAAAGAAAGTTTTTGATTTAGATTTGAAAGATAAAAAAATCTTGAAATGTTTAGAAGAAAATTCTAGACAGAGTCATAATCAAATTGCAAAAAAAGCAGGTTTGTCTAAAGAAAGTGTTAGGTATAGAATAAAACAATTAGAAGAAAAAGGAATCATACAAAATTATAAAGTTGTCGTCGATATTAAGAAATTAGATTATAGAGCATATCATCTATTTGTTAACTTAAATAAACCTGATTTAGAGATTGAAAAAGAATATTTGAAAAAATTAATTAGTTATCCATTTGTAAGAGCTGTGATTAAATTTAGTGGAGGATATGATTTTGAAATTGCAATGGTTGCAAAAAATATCGACGAGCTAGAAAGGAATTTGACCCAATTATTTAATGGAGTAGATAAATATATTAAAGAAAATGAATTATTAATTGTAGTTAGAACATTTGTTGGAAGAGTTTTTCCTAAAAGTTTCTTAGAATTTGAAATTGAAAAAAAGAAAAAGAAAATTAAAGAAATAAAAGTGGATGATAAAGATATTAAAATTCTGAATGTTTTGAAAGAAGATGCTGTTATGCCTATCTATAAAATTGCAGAGAAAACAAAATTAGGAGTAGATTCTGTGACTTATAGAATGAAAAAACTAGAAGATGGAGAAATCATTAGAAATTATATTCCAGCTATTAATTATAGAGCAGTAGGTTATCAAGTTTATGCTATTCTTTTGAGAATAAATAGTTTATATGAAGATGTAGAAGCTAAATTAAAAAGATATTTAATTCAAGATCCAAATGTTTTGTGGGCTGTAAAAACCATTGGAAATTATAATGTTATGATCTATCTTGCAGTCGATAAACCTGAAGATTTGCATGATACATTAAATAAAATTCGAAGAACATTTGCTAATAGAATTAAAGGTTATAAAACCCTAATTGCATATGAAGAATACAAATATACCTACTTCCCAGAATTATTTTTAGGAGAGTAAGATTTAAATATAGTTATTTTATATTAAATTCTATGATTGAAGAAGCTAATAAAGTTTTTAGAGAAAACTATGATAATAAAGCTTGGTATGGTAGATGTATTTTTCTGAGTTGGTATTGTGATAAAGGAACTTGTAAGTTTTGCTTTAGAAGTACAATCAAACATAAAATAAAACATTCTAATAAAGCTACAAGAACAAAAGAATCTGTTGTCGTCGAAGCAATTCTATGTAAAGCTCTTGGATGGAGAGTTGAATTTCTTACTGGAGGATATGGTATCTTTCCAATTGAAGAATTAGTTGAGATTACAAAATTAGTTAGTGAAGTTTATGGTGAAAAAATTTGGTTGAATTTAGGTGTGATAAGTAAAGAAGATTTAGAAAAGTTTAGACCTTATGTTAAAGGAATTGTTAGTTCTATTGAAACTGTTGAGCCAATCTTACATAAAGAAATGTGTCCAGATAAAGATATTGAACCATATGAAGATATGTTTGAATATGCTGAAGGATTTAGAAGAAGTATGACAATGGTTATAGGTTTAGGAGAGAAAAAAGAAGATTTTGATTTGTTAGAAAAGTTTATTGAGAAACATCAATTAGATAGAATTACATTTTATGCATTGAAACCAGTGACTGGAAGTCCATTTACTAAAGGTCCAGAGACTGAAGATTATATTTGGTGGATTGCTAAAACAAGAATAAGATTCCCTAAGTTAGAAATTATTGCAGGAACAACAGCAAGAAGATATGAAGAAGTTGGTCGATTATTAGAAGCTGGTGCTAATGCTTTTACAAAATTTCCTGCTACAAGAAAATTTGGAACAAAAGAAGCTTATAGAATTGAAGAAGATATTAAGAAAGTTAGAAGAGAATTAGTTGGAACAATTACAAAATTACCTGATTTAAATTGGGATAAAGAAGTTGAAAAATTAAATTTAGATAAAGAATTTGAAATAAAAGTAAAAGAAAAATTAAAATCTTATTTAGGTAGACTATCCCAAACGTCCAGCTAAATCACTACCTGAAGATTGTGGTGCTTTTTGATCTGCCATAGCTTTTTTTGCTTCAGCTTCTAAATCAATACCTAAACCTTTTAATGCATTTACATGAGCTTCAATTTGTTGTTGTACTACTTGTAAGATTTTCATGAATTCTTGTTGTTCTACAGCTAATACTGATAGTGCGCCTTTATGAAAGCCAATTTGCTCTTCTTTACTTAGTTGTTTTTCTGCCATTTTTGTGCCTCTAATTATATCTTTGAGCCTCTAGTTTGTTTATAAAGGTTTGGTTTAGGTAGTTTTATATATATATGTTAAAAAAGAAGAAATATGAGTCAAGCAGTTGTATCGTTACAGAGAAGGAAATTAGAGGAAAAATTAGCTGATAATCCAGATAAAAGGTATAATAGAGTTTTAGGTAGTTTTTTTGAAGAATATCCAGAAGGTAGAATTGGAGATTATGAAATTGTTGATGTTTTAGGTTCTGGAAAGCAAGGCTTAGTTTTTGATGCAATAGGTGATGATGGCAAAGAATATGTTGCTAAAGTTGTTGCTGGAAATTTAGTATTTGCAGAATATGATAATTTGTTAAGAGCAATTCAAAGAGGAATTAAAGTTTCAAAATTTTTAGATAATCCACATTTTCCTAAATTAATTGAAGTTATTGAACATGATGAATTTTTTATTGCAGTTAGAGAAAAAGTAAATGGAAAAAGTTTAGCTGAAATTATACATGAAAAAGGTAGAATGAATGCTGATGAATTAGTACCAATATTAGAAAGTGCATTAGAAGGTTTAGAATATTTACATGGAGAAGAAGTAGTACATAGAGATGTAAAACCTGGACACTTATATGTTGATGAAAATAATTTTGTTAGATTTATTGATATGGATACTTCAAAAGAAGAAGGATCAGACGATACTGCTTTGACAGGTGTTGGAACTTTTACTTATAGACATCCTGCTCAAGAAATTGGAGATACAGATGTTAGATGTGATTTATATTCTTTAGGTTGTAGTGCTGTTGAAGCTTTAGTTGGAGGATTACCAAGAGAAGTTTTGATTAGTAGAATTCAAGGAGCTAAACAATATAATTTGCCTCAAAGAATTCCAGAAGAGTTGAGAAATATTCTAGATAAATTAGTTAATGCAAATTTAGATCATAATTATCAAAATGCAAGAGAAGTAATTACAGATTTACAAAATTATAGAGGAACAGCTTTAGTACCTTTAGAAGAGAAAGTTTTAGTTGGTTTTGAAGAAATTGAAATGAAAAGAGAAAGAGCTAAAAGAATATTACAAGAACAAATGTTTAGGGCTGTACAAGCAAGTATTGTTGGAGGTGTAATTATGGCAATGACTGCATGGGATATCATTCCAGGTTTGATTGTTGCAGGATTTGGTTTAGGTGCTGCTAGTGTTATTTGGATTCCTGGATATCTTATTGCAAGAAATAAATTTAAAAAAGATGAAAAAAGGTTAATTGAAGATAGTCAATTAAAATTAAGAGAATTAGTTTTAGATCCAAGAGGAATACCACAAGATTCTGAGTTTGTTAGAGAATATGAAAATAGATTAGATTATGAAAATAGATTTCCACAGTTATTTAAAAAAGTTAAAGGAAATGAACTAAAAGTAAGTGTATATAGTGATGGTAGTTTTATTACAGAAGTTGAAACAAAAGAAGGATTTAAATTTGAATTAACAATAGAATTAGAAAGAGAAAGTTACGGTAAAAAACCAATAACAACAATAAAATTAAAAAATGACAAATCAAATTATTTATTATATTATGATAGCCCATTTAACCAATTAATAAATATTTATGATTATAAAACAGGATTACTTCATATAAAACAAGAAGATGGTTTTTATAACTCAAAAGAATATGAAGAAGCTTCAGTATTATTAGGAGAATTTTATGATTTTATGAGCGAAGTAATTCCAGGTTATTTTCCAATAGTTTGTGGAAGAATTAAGGAATAAATTTATTAAGAACAATGACACCTAATATGATATGAAAAGAGATGTTTCTATTTTATTATTAATAATTTTATTATTTATCACTAGTTGTACAATGACAGGACAAGTTGTTGAAGAAGAATTTATTGATGGAAGTGTTGGAGTGGGTGTTCCTGATGAAGAAATTGAATGTATGGAAAATTGTATTGGACAATATTGTACTATAGGAGATGTTGTATGTGCAGAACCTTATACTGATGGATGTATGACAGAATGTAATGCTGTTATGCCAGAACAAACTGAAGATGAGCAATGTGTACAAGAATGTATACTAAGAGATTGTGGAGAATTCGATTGGGATTGTCAAGATTCTTATTATGATACATGTGATCTTGAATGTGGACTTAGAGATGATGAGCCTTTATTAGAAGATATGAGTGAAGAAGAAATTTGTATTATGGAATGTGTTGCACGATATGATCCAAGCTTAATTTGTGGTGCTAGTGCAGAGGGTGAAACAGGAAATGATATTTGCCAACAGTGTTCTAATGAATGTGTATATTTGTATGCTGGACCTTGTTTGAATGATGAAGAAATTAGTCAAAAAGAGAGTGAATGTGAAACATGTGAACATTGTTATGGGTCACTTGTAATGGGAGATTCTGGAGAAGGATATGAATGTATAGTTGATATCGAATGTAGTGATGCTTCTGGAGAGTTTGGAGATGATCCTGGTGCAAGCGATGATGATGAGAGCAGTGAAGAGAGTTATGAAGATATTGAAGAAAAGAATATTATAGAAAATGTTATAGATTGGTTTAGTAGTTGGTTCTAAAAACTTGGCATCATTTCATTATGACCAAATTGAATAATTAAATCTACATTTACATTTGGAAGATCACAAGCACCATAACAAGAATCTGACCAGATGAATATTTGAGCAGAAGTTTCTTTCTCTAATAATTTAGTGATTTCTGTTGCTCTTGGCTTTAGACCGTCACCTAATTGAAGTAAAACAGTTTTTGCATTGTTCTTTTTAATTTCTTCAACAACTCTGTCTAATTCTAAGTCATATTCCATAAGCATTTTGAGAAATGTAGTGTTTTTATATGTTTTGGTTGCTAATTATCTAAAATCAAAATCATTTTAATGAAATAACAAGGTTTAATAAAAGAGAGAATTTTCAATAATTTATAAAAAATGAAGGTTTTAGTTACAGGCGGAACAGGATTTTTAGGGCAACACTTAATTAAAAAACTAAATGACAAAAATATAGAAGTTATTTGTTTTTCAAGAAAAAAGAAAAAAAATCCTTATATTGATATTGAATCTTTAGAAAATGTTAAAGTATATTATGGAATTGATATCCTACACCCAGAATTAATGTCAAAATTATTCAAGGATATTGATTATGTATTTAATCTTGCAGGTTTTATTTCTTTTAAAAAAAGAGATAAACAACAGTTAAATAAAATTAATTATGAAGGTACAATTAATGTTCTTAAAGAATGTGAAAAACACCAAATTAAAAAATTAATACATATTAGTTCAACTGCAGCTTTAGGATTTGGGAAACAGATTATAGATGAAAAGCAAAATTTTAATTGGACACCATACAAAAACTGTGTATATTCTTATTCCAAAAAACTTCCAGAAAAAGAACTCTTAGAAAGTTCTTGTAATACAATTATTATATACCCTCCATTAATTCTTGGACCAGGAGAGAAAGAGAATAGTACAAAGCTCTTTGGATTAATAAAAGATAAAAAATTATTATTTAATACTCCAGGAAAAGGATCTTTCATAGATGTTAGAGACTTAGCAGATGGATTAATTTTTTTAATGGAAAAAGAAATTATTAATGAGAAATTTATTATTAATTCAGAGAACTATACTTTTAAAGAATACAATGCTAGAATTGCAGAAGTTTTTAATGTAAAAGCTCCAAAATATGATCTCCCTAAATTCTTATTACCTTTTTTATTAATAATAATAAAAATAGTTGAAAGACTAAATAAAAACCCAGCAATTACATATGAAAATATATTTATGGCTTTTCAAAATAGAACATATAGTTCGCAAAAGATAATTAATTTAGGTTTTAAACCAAAATATACTCTAAAAGACACAATAAAAGATACTAAGGAGATATTGATTCAAAAAGGTAAACTTTTTAATAAGAAATAAATTTCTATGTATTAATGAAAAAAAAGAAAAAAGAACTTTTATTATTCATTGCCATATTTATAATTACTATATTATTACTAAGATTTTGGGTTTTAATAATTCAAGAAAAATCGATTTATATCTTAGGATATGAAATACACCATATGTTTATAGGTATCTTTTTAGTATTATTATCAGGTTTTTCAAGATTTTTTTCTAAGAATAAAGTATTAAATAAAATAGATTTATTTACTTTTGCTATTGGAGCAGGTATGATTATTGATGAAGTCGTTTTCATTATATTTACTGCAGGTGAACATTTAGATTATTTATCTTTTCTTTCACTTGGTGGAGCAATAGGTTTAGCTTTAGTTTTAATAATCATTTTTTATATAATATTTAAAGGAGAACAAGATGGAAAAATCTAAAATTTTAATTACTGGAGCGTCAGGTTGTGTTGGTGCAAATCTGACTAAGAAATTAGTTGAAGAAGGTAATGATGTTAGAATATTTATCCTTAAAGGAACTTGGCACCCTTTTTTAGATGGTTTAAAACTAGAAGTAATTACAGGAGATATTACTAATATAAAAGATGTTTACAAAGCAATGGAAGGTTGTGATTATGTTTATCAAATTGCAGGTATTGTTTCTTACAATAAATTAGATGAAGATTTAATATACAAAGTTAATTATTTAGGTACAAAAAATATTCTTGAAGTTGCAAAAACACTAAAAGTTAAGAAAGTTGTAGTTACAGCTTCAACAGCAGGTATTGGTATTCCAAAAAATAAATTACCTTTAAATGAAGATTCACAATTTGATTATAAAAAATATAAAAAAGTTATGTATATGTATTCAAAACATTTAGTGATAAAAGAATGTGAAAAATATGCAAAACAAAATCTTAATGTTTCAATTGTATCTCCAACAACAATTTATGGACAAGGAGATCTTTGTATGCACATTGGAAATGTTGTGAAAAAAATAAAAGAAGGAAAATTAAAACTTATCCCCCCTGGAGGAAATTCAGTTTTATCAGTTGATGATGTTATTGATGCTCACATACTTGTTATGAAAAAAGGTAGGAGTGGAGAGAACTATATTTTTGCAAATGAGTCTATTACTTACAAAGAAATGTTTAGTACTATAGCTAAATCCCTAAATGTTAAAAAACCTAAACTAATCACACCTAATTGGATCCTTGAACCAACAAAATTATCTTTAAGCCTAATGGAATATGCTTTGCTCCCATTAAATAAAAAACCACTTTTATCACCACATTCAATCAATTTTACTTTCAAATATAGATATTTTGATTCTAATAAAGCAAGAATGGAATTAGGATGGAAACCTAAACAAACATTTGAAGAATCAATTAATAAGGCCATAAAATTTTATACTGATTATAAATTAATTTAAAAAAATATATTACGCCAAGTTCTCTTAATCATTTTTTTATCTTTGGTCCGCATAAATTTATAATTTGGACAATTTAAAACTTTACAATAAAAATTATGATGTAACATCCTTATAGGATTCTTATGAATATGACATGCTTCATTACATACTTTTTTTCCAAAAGGTAACTTATGAGGCCAATAATGAGGCATACAAAATCTTTTCTTAGAAATTTTAATTTTATCTTTTATATCCATCCACCATAATTTTTCCTTAGACATAATTATTTGTAGACCAATTTACTATTTAAAATTTTCTCTATTTTTTTAATTTAAATATTTCTGAAATGTTTAATTCGAAAGCACAAACAGGAAAGCCTAAATTAAAGTTCTCTAAAACTTGAGGATGTATCTCTCCAATGTAAGCAACTTTCCTATCTCCAACTTTTACTCTTGCACACCTACCACGAATAAAGGAAGGATGATCTTCTTCAATAATTTCATACTCTAAACCTATAGATTTCATTACAAAATCAAATACTTGTTTTGCCTTTGTAAAATTAGATTCTTTGTCAGCTAAAGCCCAAGCTAATCTTTTTACAGTGTGACAACCTGTCTCTGCAGATTCGTCTAAAATAAGTACATCACCAAGTTCATAAATTTGTTGAGGATATTCTTGAGAAACATTAGTTTCGAAAAATTCCATAAGAGAAGGAATTATCCAAGACCTTATACAAGACCATTTACTTGAAACAGGATTTGCAATTTCAATTACATCTCTTTCTTCTAAATTCATTTTTGTAAATTGATGTTCTATGTTAGTCATTGTAAAGTTTAAAATTTCTTGAGCACCAAAACCAGGTAATAAATTTCTTACATCTTCACAGAAAACTTCTAATGGATCTAAGTCACCAACAGTTGCAATTTCTGGTAAGTGAGGTTCAATTTTATTGTAACCATATGAAATTAAAATGTCTTCAATAACGTCGATAGGATGTAAAATATCTTGTCTGTATGAAGGATATTCAACTTCAAGACTATCTTTTGCTCTCTTTACATTGTAACAAAAACCCTCTAAAAGATCTTTCATTTCTTTTAAAGTTAATTTAATCCCAGTAATATTTTCAATGTCATCAAATTTAACTTTCATTTTTTTGGGAGTGAAATCAGGAGTTACAAGTTTTTCTTCACCATAATCTAAAGTTACAGATTTTATTTTTCCAGATCTATCAGCAATTGCAGCAACTAAAATGTTTAGAGCAACTTTTGTATCTTCTAAATCTGTTCCAGTTACTTCAAGGAATAAATTTTTGGTTTTTTCTGAAACCTTTCCAGAGTATTGCGAATTAATAATTGGAGGCATAGACAAAATATTATTTTTTGAGTCGACAACAATAGGATATTTGTCAAAATCTTTTAGTAAATCTTTGTATTCAATTCCCTTAGGATGAGTTTCTAATATTTCCTTTAAAGTCATTTCAACTTTATATTCCAAAGGAATAAATTTTACTGACTCAGGTTTTACAGCCTTGTAAGTTAAAGGAGATTTAATTTTATCAAAATCATAAATACCTAAAGCAACTCTTTTTCTTTTTCTACCAAAAGATAAACAAACTTTTTCTTGAATTTGAATTAATTGGATTAGTAAATCTTCAGTAATTTCTACATCTTCAATTACAGCAGCAACAATAAATGGACGAACATCGTCAACAGTCCTGTCAACATGTAAATAAATATCAGATTCTTCAACTTTGTATTCTTTGATTCCTTTTTCATCCGTATAATGAGATTTTAAAACTCTTGCAATACCTTCAGTAGACCATAAGTCAGGACGATTTGAATCCTTTACATCTACAATTATATCATCACCATCTACACCTTCAATCTCACCTTTAACTAAAAGAATTGCTTCGCTCTCAAGTTCTTCATAAGTGAATTCTTTAGCTGAAAGCATATTCAAGTCCTTTATTGATACATTTATTGTGGGCATCTTAAACCATCCTCGGTTGTCTTAACCATTTTAAATCTTGACTAAATAAATATCTAATGTCTTTTATTCCTAATTTGAACATAATTAATCTGTCAATTCCAAAACCCCAAGCCATTACAGGTACATCAATGTTTAAGGGATTTGTAACTTCAGGTCTGAAAATTCCTGCACCACCAAGCTCTACCCAACCTAAAGTTGGATGCTTTGCTGAGATTTGAACTGAAGGTTCTGTGAATGGATAATAATCTGGATAGAATCTTACTTCTTCAGCACCAGCAACTTCAATTGCGAATTGTTTTAATATTCCTAATAATGTTTTAAAAGAAATGGATTCGTCAGCAACAAAACCTTCCATTTGATTAAATTCAATTAAGTGAGTTGCATCTAAAACATCAGGCCTATAGCATCTACCAATTGCGAAATATCTACAAGGAACCTTTACACCCTTTGCCATTGTTCTAGCTGATAAAGCTGTTGTGTGTGCTCGAGGCATTAACTGCATAGCAATCTCTGGAGACCATTTGTAACCCCAACCTTTAGAAAGAGTTTGTCCACCTTCTTCATGTGCAAGTTTTACTCTGTTTACAACAAGTTCATCAGGTAATTTACCATGAACAGGTTTCTTTAAATGATAAGTGTCAGTCATAGTTCTTGCTGGATGATTTTGAGGTTGGAATAAAACATCAAAGTTGAAAAATTCAGTCTCAATCAATGGACCAACCATCTCTTCGAAACCAAGTTGTACTAATTTATGTTTCATTTTTGTTAAAGACTCCATGTAAGGTTGTCTTCGCCCACCATAAATTTGAGGAACATTAATTTTTACATCGTATGATCGGAAATCTTTGCTCTTCCAAATGTTATCTTTTAGAATTTGTGGAGTTAAAGATTCAATTAAATCTAGATCTATTTTTTCTTTGCATAAATCTTTTCCTAGATCTGTAAGTTTGATTTTTCTTTCTTTTAGTGATTTTGTAATAATTAAATCTCTTCTTTTCTTTAAAGCTTCATAAGCATGTTTTTCTTCATCAGAAAGATCTTTAAGAATTTTAGGTAAAGATTTTAAGAATTTTTCTTCTAAAGATTCTTTATCTAATATTTTTTTACCTTGATCAGTAATTGAAATTTCTTTTCCTAATTGAATCGCTGCCTTTTTCTTTAATTCTCCAAGAGCAATGTTAATTTCACCCTTGTCTAATTTGATTTCTCTAATTTGTAAAGGTTTATCCTTAATCTGTTCTAATAATCTTCTCTCAGGTAATCCTTTTTTTAGATATTTAGTACCTAAATCAGATAAAGAAATCTCTTCAGTGATATTTTGTTTAGAACTTAGGACCTTTTTATTTTCTAACCATTGTAATGCTCTCATAGCTTCAACTTCTTGTAAGTTTGAAGATTCAGCTAATTCCTTTAATGTTATATTATTTTTTAAATTGGGAATAACTTTTCTCTCCAATGGATGAAGGCTACGAATTAGGTCTTTCATTAAGAATAGAGTAATTTATAGAGATTTTTAAAGGTTTGGGATAGAAATTATTAAAAAAATAGTTTATTCTTCACAAATTTTAGTAATTGTGTCTTCATCAACCCTAATATGTGCTACTGCATGTAAACTATTTGCGTATTCTGTTAAGTCAGTTTGACAATCTTCTGTTATTTCTCCTTCACAATAATCTCTTGCTAATGAATCTAATCTAGTTAAAGAATATGTAGCATTTAATCTTGTAGTATCTTCATAACAAATATCTTGAGCAATTTCTTGATCTGATTTTATATTTTCATTAAACCAACAAGCTCCAATTAAAAATGAAGTTACTAGAAAATATTTTATATCTTCTCTTTGGAAATTCATTTATCTAAGCCCTCTTCAAAACTTTCCAATTTAATTCAAACATCTGATCTAAAGCTTGTGTAAAGTAAGGTGTTTTTACCCAAATACCCATATCATATGCTTCATGAACTTCTTGATCATCTGAAAGCATGAAAAGCAATTCTTTTCCATCAACAAGAATAAATCTTGCTTTAGTTATTTCATCAGAAACTCTTACATCAACAGCATCTTTAACATCCTTTGATAAGAATGAGAGTTCTTTGATAGGTGCAACAATTCTAACTTTAACACCACGAGCTTTTGCTTTTTTAACAACATTTTTTAGAACATCAAGTTTTCTTAGTAAACCTTTTTCTGTAGTCATAATAGAAACTGTATCTTCAGCATTTGAAAACATAGATTTTAAATGATCATATACATTTTTTCTTCCTTTTAAGATTCCAGAAAGATCTGCAGGTTCAATTCTATCGATACCATGTTTGTATAACTGTTCGATTTCTTTGTATGTAGGAGTGCTTGAAACGCTTTCTAATTGAACAATACTTTCTTTTGCTTCATTCTCTAATTTCTGTTTTCTCCTCTTTAGAATTTCTTCAGGTTTTACTGCAATATATTTGATAGGCTTTCCAAGTTTCATTATAATAAAACTTTTTTTCTCTAAATTTTCAAGAACATCATAACTTCTGCTTCTTGGTACGCCTGAAATATCAGCAAGTTCTCCAGCTGTAGCTACACCTCTTGATAGCAATGCTGTCCATACTTTTGCTTCATAAATATTTAAATCAAATGAGGATCTGATTTTTTTTAAAAATTCTTCATTTACGATCATTTTTTCTCCAATACTAAAGAAACAGAAAAATAAATCCTTTATAAATCTTTCGTTTTATTCACTTCACACCAGTAGTAACTTTTACATAGAATTTATGTACTTTTTAGAGATATATTTAGCTATAATAGCTAGAATCAAGGTAAGTATACAGAATCCGACCAATATATAGAATTGTACAGCAATATCTGCAAAGCTAGAATTAAATAAAAATATCTTCTTCAATAGACCTTCACCTATAATAAATGGATTAAACATCACAATTTGTCTTGTAAAGGAAGATAGAGTTTCAAGTGGTAAAATGGTGTTTGAAAAGAAAAGCATGATTAAAGCTGCTGAAACTGTAGCTAAAGTTACACTCTGCTTTGTATTGAATAAGTATCCTATAAGCATTCCTAATAATATGTAAAATGAACCAATTAAAATCAAAACCCCACCAGCAAAGAGGAATAACTGATAACCAAGTTCGTTAAAGAAGTAAAATAAAATAAGCATAATAATTGAAGATTGTAAAACTAAAACAATAAAATTGGATATAAACTCTCCAATCATGAAGAAAAGGAAATTTGTTGGAGTAATGAAATTTCTAAAGTAAGCTCTTGAAGTTTTTTCTTCGATAATATTTGATGAACTCATTAACAAAGTTACAAACATAATTAAAATTACTAATAAAGTTGGAATAATGTAAAATAAATAACTGTTGTTCGAACTAATAGGTTCAATGTCAGTTGTAATTGGAGTAACAATGTTCTCAACATTTGTAATTGTTAGAGAAGAAATACCTTCGCTGATTACACCTAAATTAGTACTTAATTCATCTAAGTCTGAAGATTGACTTGTTAATCCTGATGAAACACTAGATATAGAAGATGTTGATGAATAAATTGCAGTTGCTAATGTATCTAAAGTTGAAGTTGCTGAACTGTAATATGACTCTAAAGTATTAATATCAGATTCTATTGCAGCTGTTGATGAACTACTTATATTATAAGTTGAATGTAATGAAGAAATGGAAGCATCAATAACTGATGAATCATAAACTGAATATGCAATGTCAACACTTGTTAAATCTGAAGATATACTTGAACTTGAAGATTTTAATTTGGAATTATCTGAAATCAATGAATCTAGTAAGGATTTACTTTGGACAACTTCAGTGTTTGTTGTATCTAATACTGTTAAAATGTCTGTAACCAAATCTTCACTTAACTCTGAAGCTTCAACTGAAACTCTTGTAGAAACTTGACTAGAAATTAAATAAGCAATATTTAATCTGGAATTGTCTACAAAGATCTGAATAATATTATTGGCACTATTATCGACGACCATCGTGCTTGGGAATTTTAAACATACTTGGAATGAACCCGATTTAACTGCATCTATACATTCTTCTTGCGAATCAAATTTTAAAACATTATATTGAGATTCTACTAAATCATCTATAATCGAATCTGCTAACTCCGAATAAGATTCAGAATAAGTTGCAACATTTAAATCATATAAAGTTGATGTGTTAAAAGCTAATGCTACTAAGAAAACTAAAAGTAATGGACCGAAAAAGAAAATTAATGCAGATAATTTAGATCTAACTAAAAGTCGCATGTTCTTTGAAAGAATGTAAAATATTTTTATGAAAATGTTTAATTTTGGTCTTTCAATAAAAACATCAAAATTATGTTTAATAGTTTTAGATTTTTTATCCTGAGGAGTTAACTCTTTCTTTGGAAGTTCTTTTTTTACTTCCTTTTTATCTTCCTTTTTATCTTCCTTTTTATCTTCCTTTTTATCTTCCTTTTTAGCAAGTTCTTTCTTTGGTTCCTCTTTCTTTGTTAATCTTGCTAAAAAACTCATCTTGTAACAGCCTCAAATACTTCTTCAATTGAAGGTTTACTAACTTCAACATTTATTACTTCATCTTTATTTACTAAAACAAAATTTAAAATTTGTGATAAAATTCTATCAGCATCTTTGGTGTATAAATATATGTCCTTGTCCTTCTGGAAGATTTTTTTAACACCAGATCTCTTTAATGTAGCAATAATCTTAGTATAATCTTTCTTTTTGGTTTCAAATCTTATTACTTGATCAGTTGTATATTTATCTTTAAGTTCTTCAGGAGAACCCATCTCTACAATATTACCATTATGTAAAATAGCTAAAGTGTCACAAATGTGTTCAACCTCACCAAGTAAATGAGAAGTGATAATTACTTTTGTTCCTTCGTCGCTAATTTTTTTTATTAAAGCCATTAATTTTTTTCTAAGTACAGGATCTAAGTTACCAGTTGGTTCATCTAAAAGTAAAACTTTAGGATTGTGAATCATTGAACAAGCAATGTCTAATCTTCTATACATACCAGTAGAAAGTTCACCAGCAATTTCGTTTCTTGAATCTTTTAAGTCAACAAAATCTAAAATTTCATCCATTCTTTTTTCAATGTCTGAACCTCTCATATTGTATAACTTTCCAAAGTAATGTAAATTTTCTTCAACAGTTAGTTTGGGATAAACACTTCCATCTTGAGTTGCAAATCCGAAAAGCTGACTAATGATTTGTTTATTTCTATGAATGTCAATAGCATTGTAGAGAACTCTACCTTTGTCAGGATGCCAAAATCCAATAAGCATATTTAGTAAAGTGGTTTTTCCACAACCAGAAAGACCCATAATTCCAAAGACTCCTTCAAAAGGGATATTCAAATCTAGATTATTTATTACGGTATGTTTACCGAATTTTTTATTAAGATTTTCAAAACTAATAAAATCACTCTCTCTCATGTCTAGTTAGAAGTCTATTTTATTTAAAAATGTTTCTAGTAATAAACTATTTAAACTTCCTAAAGATTAGATTATTAATGAAACATACTCCAAAGATTGTATTTGTTCTTGTTGCTCTGTTTTTAGTGTCACAAATTTTTGGATTGGCAATATATCAACAATATAATGATGTAGATACCTTACCACTAAATATTGAAAGACCAGAGACAAGTACAGAAACTTCTTTCATTTGGATATTTGCACTAATATTATTAGCTACAGTTGTTGCAATGGCTTTAATAAAATTTCAATTGTTTAAATTTTGGAAATTTTGGTTTTTGATGAGTATATTTTTAACCTTAACAATTAGTTTTAATGCTTTTATTCCAGAGATGTTTGCTATACTATTAGCAGGAATATTTGCTGTGTGGAAGATATTTAAAGATAATGTTTATGTTCATAATTTTACAGAATTATTTATTTATGGTGCGCTTGCTGTTGTCTTTGCACCTTTATTATCAGTAGTTAGTGTTTTTATTTTATTATCATTAATTTCAGTATATGACTATATTGCAGTTAGAAAAACTAAACATATGGTGAAACTTGCTAAAACACAAAGTAAAGCAAAAATCTTTGCAGGACTTTTAGTACCATACAAAAAAGGAGTGGCAATTTTAGGAGGAGGAGATATTGGATTCCCATTAATCTTTTCTGCTGTTGTAATGTCACAATTTTCTTTAGGTTTATTAGATTGGAAAACATATATCATTCCAGTTTGTTGTACATTAATGTTATTAGCATTATTTGTTAAAGGAGATAAAAGAAAATATTATCCAGCAATGCCTTATTTAACATTAGGATGTATTTTAGGTTTAGGAATAGTATTATTATTTATTTAAATCTTCATCAATTAAATCTTTCATTCTTTTTAGAAATTCAGGAAAATCTTCATTTTTAATTCCAGTTCCACAAGCTAGTTTATGACCACCACCTCTACCTTGTAATCCTTCTAAAGCTATTTGGATTTTGTCAGGTAAACTTACTTTTCTAGATCTCCAACTAATAATTGTTTCGCCTTCCTTAACTCGAGCAATACATAGAACCTTTGCTTTTATGTGGTAAGTTAATTCTGTTGAGAGCATAGAACTAAAACTATCTTTTCCAGAAACATAAGTATATACAAATAAATTATCTTTTGAATCTAAACTTTTGTATGAATCTAAAGCATCATTTAACATTTTATTATAACGCTTAAGACGTTTTGAATAATATTTTTTTATTTTCTTTCCAGCAGGTGTTTTTTCTTCTAAAATTTCATAAGGATCTTCAATTTTTAATAAAGTAT
Organism: archaeon; assembly: GCA_018692925.1. GTDB lineage: Archaea > Nanobdellota > Nanobdellia > SCGC-AAA011-G17 > GW2011-AR17 > BS150m-G60. The sequence goes on along the minus strand of JABHLH010000004.1, from coordinate 52,168 downwards.
TAATGTTGGATCTAACATCTTCTCTTTTTCCTTTCAAACAAAATGCATAACCCTTGATTAATTCAGATAAATTTGATTTGAAATAAACATCACCAGGAGATTTAACTGTTTTGGGAAGTAAATCAGGATATTTTTTTTGTAATTCTTTGTAAAAAGGAGGGATAAACCAATCTGCAATAATACCAATGGAAGCTAACCACTCTGGACCTTCACTGATTTTGTATGCCCAATAAGTTGTTGAAAGATTATTTTCTTTGTCATTAAGCATAGGATTAAAATAATGATAATTTTTTGCTTTTAAATTGTGAGGAGGATGGTGATCAATGTGAACAATAGGAATCTCAGTAATTTTGTCTAAAAAATATTGGTCAATAAAAGGAACATCTAAGAAAATAAGTAAATCATGATTATTGTTGTGAATATTTTCAATTAAAAAATCATTCTCATTCCCATCTCTATACACATAAGGTAAACCATAACCTTTGCCTAAATATTTTTTGATTAATAGAAAAGAACAAAGACCATCTTGGTCATCATCAAATAAAATCATTGGATTATTTGCTTGTTTAATCAATTCTCTAATTTCTTTTATTTGTTCCTCAGTTATCATCTTCTACCTTTGTAAAAATCTGAAACATTTACAGGTGGTGCTTGCCTCTTTCCAAGAGAAACTCCTGGTCGAGAATTGCCTGGTTGTCTTCCAATTTTTCTAAGAGTTGTATAGTAGTATATAAATGCTCCTATACCCATAATTCCCCCTAAGGTAAGTAAAAATATCAAGATTGCTTTTGTGCTACTTTTCTTTTCTTCACAAATACCAGCATTACAAAGATAACCTGATTCACATTGAACATCTAATGGACAAGAAGTACAAGTTTCACCTTCTTCAGAAACACCATTCCCACAGACTATTGAGTCTGTAGAGTCGGATAAAATAGATGCAACCTCTAATTCTTCTTCAGTTTGAACTGCAACTGTCCAGGACTGAGTTATTGTATCAGTACCATCAGAAATTTCTACCTTCACAGTATAAATACCAACAGTAGCAAATGTATTTGAAAATGAAGCTGTTGTATGAGATTGATCAACATCATCAATGTACCAAGCATATGTTAATGAATCTGAATCTGCATCTGTAGAAGTTACAGAAAAATCTACAGCTTCACCTTCTTCAATACTTGTATCAGCATCTGGAGTAAAAGAATCTACACTTGGTGCAGTATTTGTTGTTGCAGTAGTTGTTGTAACTGTACCAACTGTTATTGTAAATACATTAGAACTTGCTGACAATGCAGAATCTGCAGCAGTAATATAAACTTCTTCAGCACCTGTCCAAGAAGTTTCTGGAATAATTGTTAATAAATCACCATTTTCAGAAACTGAAAAATGAGAATTGGAAATAGTGTAATTTAAGGAGTCACCATCAATGTCACTGAAATAAGTTGACATGTCTAAAGTGTAATTTTCACTAACATCTAAAGTCTTATTTGAAATATTTAATATTGAAGAAGGAGAATCGTTTACATTTGTAACAGTTAAATTAACACTATTACTAGAAGCTCCTAAATCTGATGAAAAAATAACTACTTCTGAACCTGACCAATTTATAGTTGGAGAAAAAGTTACTAAATTATCAGAAGAAATTATAACTCTTATTGAAGTGTTACCTGAAACAGTGTATGTAGTTGCTCCAGAAAAATAAGTATCTAAGTCGAAAACATTTGTATTATTTGAATCTTCAGCCCAAGATTGGTTTGCTATAGGACCTGAAAAAGTTGAAGTTGAAACTGTGAAAGTCCTATTAGCACTTGCAAAAGCAGTATCAAAATTTGCATTCTCTGCTAAACAATTCCATGTATATGTACCATCAGATAAACTTGAAACTGGAAATTGTGCAGAACTTATATTTCCTGTTGAAGAACTTGTTTCTGTCCAAGTACCAGTAACATCAGTGTAAAGTTTTATTGATGTCATGCTGTAAGTTTCTTCAGTTACCGAACAATTTACTAAAAAGGATGTTGAACTGTTGGAAACTGCATCTGTTGGAGCATTTAATGTAACAGAAAGTGCTGAGACTGACGGAATAATTATTAATAATAGTAAAACTAGCAAACCTCTTTTCATTATTTAAAATGAGTCAGGGTTATTTAAATAAGTTTGGATATGTTTGAGAACAATTATTTTTATAAAGTTGAAAAGAAAAGAATAGTTTATGTTTTGGACAATATTATTTTATCTGTTTTTGATTCTAGTTTTTCTAGTGTTTTTAAAATTAGGTAGATTGCAAATGGGTGGAAGAAAAGTTATGAGCTATCCAATGAGAGTTAGTATTGCATTAATCTTTCCTTTAGTATTTCTTTTAGTATTTTTATTTAGTTCAATCTTTTTATTATTTGTAATGGCATTGTTATTAATTGTATTATTAATATTCATGTTAATGTTTTTAGTAGGTAAAGTAGATTTCTTTTTTTCAAGACCTGAAGAAGATGAAGATCAAGAAGTAGTTGTTGTAAGAACAATTAGACCTAAAGTTAAAAAACGAAAAAAATTAAAAAAATAATAAAATAAAAAATTTATTTACTTCTACTCTTGTTTGATCTTCTACTTGGTCTTAACTTCTCAGCACCCATACCTTTCTTAGATAAACCTCTGGACTTTCTTGCAGCAGATGTCTTTCCTCTAAATACTCTGTTTGTATGTTTTCTGAATTTTAACCAAGCTAATTTAGGATCAGATTTAATTTCTGATTTGTATGGATCAACCATGATTACTTCAAACCAAGCATAAATACCATCTTTAGCAACTGGATAAGAATTTAGAACTTCCATATTTGCATGCTTTCTTTGAACTCTTTGTTCAGCAATCCATTGATAACTCATACCTACAATCTTTACTCTTCTTTGAGTTTTAGATCTTCGACCTTTCTTTCTCTGTTCTCTCTTTCTTCCACCACGCTTAACTCGAACTCTGTACATAACAATTCCGACTTTTGCACGATAACCAAGAGATCTAGCTCTATCTAGTCTTGTAGGTCTTTCAATCTTAACAACAGAATCTTCTTTTCTCCACTTAATTAGTCTTTCTTTGTATAATCCACCTAAATTTGCTTTAGGCTTTTTCCACATTTCTCCAATATATTTGTATATTCCCATTTGAATTCCTGTTATTTGCATCTAAAAGCAGGATTCAGGTTGTGATGCCCACATGTCCTTTAGCCAATAATGGTAAATAACTAATGAATTTGGAAATTTGAGAGTTTTTAAAGGTTTCTGTGATTATTGTTAAATATTGACATAGAATATATAAGGGAAAAGTTACTAAATTTTGAAAATGGGATTTGATTGCTTGAAATGTATGGGGAAACATTATAGTAAGCCTTTGAAATGTGGACATAGCTATTGCCCAATTATGTCTAAAGTTAAAAGTCTGCAAGGGAAAAAATTAGAGAAAAAAGATTTTCAAGGAACAGCACCAGGAGTTTTTGTTGGAAGATATAATTATCCCAAAATAAATGTAGGTATCTTAGCACCTCCAGAAAAAATTGAAAAGGATGCAGAATTATATGAGGCACCAAATGAATGGAGTAAAAGAAATTTTGAAATTGATGATGTTTTAAAATTTAGATCAGTTATAATTAATTCAAGTTTTCAATCTTATGTGAAAACAAATAATTCTAAATTTTTAAGTACTAGCCAAGAAGTTGCTATGTCATCAAAGCCAGTTGATCTTGAATTTAATTTAGATAAAAAACCACATTATAATGTAAAAACTTCTGATGTTGAAACTGTTATGGGAGCTAGAGCTGAATTAAAAAAAGCAATTATGCAAGAAAATCCTAAGATTGATAAAAAAGTGGATTATGTTGTTTCAGATAATGATTTGAAATCAGTAGGAGCTTTATCTATTTTATATAAAAAAGGTTATGATGAAAATTTCTTAACTAATTTATTATCTATAGGAACTTTAGGATTAAAAACACAAAGAAAATTAGTGCCAACAAGATGGTCAATAACAGCAGTGGATGATACATTAGGAAAAGATTTAATAAATGAAGTTAAAGATTTTAAAGAAATTGATTACAAATTATATTTTGGTGGATACTTAGGAAATTATTATTTGATTTTATTTTTTCCTAGAGTTTGGAGCTTTGAACTTTTTGAAATGTATATGCCTGATACATTGTGGAATCCAAATACAGAATTAAAAGTTATGACTGATCATGAGTTTTATGAAGGAAGAAAAAATTATGCTGATAATTGTGTTGGAGGATATTATGCTACTAGAATTGGTATTTTAGAAAAGTTCAAGAAATCAAAAAGGCAAGGAGCTGTGATAGTTTTGAGATTTATTACAAATGAATATTCAATGCCATTAGGTGTTTGGGTTGTAAGAGAAGCTACAAGAAAAGCTTTGGAAAATGAAAAAGAGTTTGATTCAAAAGAAGAGATGTTGAAATATGCAAAAGATTTAGTTATGAAAAAATTTAAGTATAATATGGATATGACTTTGAAAACAAGTAAAGTTTATGACCATATAAATAAACAAAGAACTTTGAAAGATTTTTTTAAAGCTTGAAATTATTAATTATATCTTTAACTTTTGATTCGTCCCAACCTTTGTCTGTTAAAAGTTTAGTTATTGAAATTGGATCCATACCTCGTTCAATTTGAGAATAGATATAATTTTTCAATTTTGATGTAAACTCATCTTCTTCTTCAAAAGTTAATTCACTATCTTCAATATCATATAATTTCCCAGTACTTAAAATTGTAGAGATCCCAGCTCTAAAGAAATAGAAAATTGCAAAGTTTGCAAGGATTATGTAAAGTAATATTGCTACACTTGTTGAAACTGATTCTGAATCAAAATCTGCTGCAAGTAATGAAGATAAAACTTCTTCAGCAAAACTTTCTTCTTCCTCTTCTTCTTCAATCTCTTCAACCACTTCTTCAACAATAGTATCTCCAGTTGTAACATAGAAAGTTGCAAAAGAATCTAATTCAGCATAATAATATCCGAAATCTTCATCTTCCTCAATTAATTCAAAAGCAAAAGTATTTCCATCCTTATCTTGAATTATTAATTCTTGATCAAGATAATTATCTGACCAGGATTTTTCAACACCATAAATAATAGATAAAGTATCAAGTTCTGAATCTTTTAAATTTAATCCATCAATATAAAAGGATTTGTAAATATCATCTTGAGTATTAACATTAGATCCAACTAAAATAAATACATCTTCTTGGTTAGTATTTGAAGTGAAGTAAAGTTCTAAAATACCTGTTTCTTCATCATAAACTTCTAAGTAGTTTTCTTCCCCACCAAGAATTTCTGTAAAATAAAATTCTAGTTCATAAAATTCTTCTTCTTCTTCAATTTCAATCTCAATTACATCGTCAGCAGCTAAGCCTTCTCCTGATGAAGCTGCTGTTGTAGATCTAGATAGAATTAAATCTTCTGTAAGGTTTACAAAGAAAGTATAAGTTCCCATTTTAGTAGTATTAATAAGTTCGTCTCCACCAGAAGAAGATAATGTGTAAATGTCAGAATAAAATTCAGACCAGTTACCTAAATTATTTGCCGGATCAAATGAATGATTAAAATAATAAATTCTTGCTGTATCTCTTTCTCTGTCGTCAGTATCTGAAGAAGAATAAGCTAAATCGATTGTAATGTTTCCAGTAATGTTGTTTTCAATATTTTCATCTAAAAAATAAGTCATATATTTTGTTGGTGCCTTTATACCATAATCAATGGTTGTATATTCAGGAAACTTTGCCCAAGTATGAACAACCAGATATGCTTTTCCTGTAATATCATTTTGAGTTGTTAAATTTAGTGAATCTGTTGTTGTAATACTTAAATTATTTACTTGATTTGCAGTGAAATTATATTTAGCTGAAGTTTCATAAATTGCATCTTCATTTTCAAAAACATAATAACTTGTAGTTTCATTTGTAGTTCTACCAAAAGAATCATTACATAAGAAATAAAATGTATCAATACCATACTCAGTAATATTTACAGTAACATTGTGACTCATACTATCTGGACTACTCATTGGTTCAAAAGCAATAGATTTATTTTTCCAATAACAAGTTGAAAGCTCGTCAGTTGTTAATAATAGTAATGTTGATGCATCAGATAATTCTTTTGAAGGATCATCAGTAATTGAAATTACAGGAGCTCTGGTTTCAAAAACTACAGTTTCATTATCCCAAGCTGAAAAATATGTTGTTCTTGACCTATCTGATAATTGTGCTTTAGAACTTAATGCTCTTGCTTGCCATAAATAAGTTCCATCAGCATAACTAGAAGGTGAAACATAACTGTAGTTTGTCCAATTTAAATTTGTAATTGAATCTCTAGCAACATTACTTATTCTGATTTCATCTATAACACCATCAAACTGTGCACCTGAATTTGTCCTTGAACCTACGAAAAAGAAACCTTGAAAATTATGAGGAATAGCATCCAAAGAAGTTTTATTCACTTGAACACCATCAAGAAATAAAGTTACATTTTTTTCGGTCTCCCAAGAAAATGCAATATGGTGCCATTCTGAAGCTGACCATGAACTTATATTATATGTTAAAGGTGTATGAAGATTATCTCCAAATCTTAAACTTAATAAAGAATTTGTTCTATTTAATTCAATCCTATCATTATTTTGATGTATGAAAAAATTATCTTCTGAATCAGTAGGTGCCCAATAAGGTTTTGCCCAAAATTCTATTGTTCCGGAGATATTTGAAATTACTCCTGATGCTGAAATTTTTAAATAATCAGTTGAACCACTTATTTCTAATCCTTCACTCCATCTACCGGGTTCAAATCCAGTATCTTCTGTAAGCCAAGAATTTGAATTAAGATCTTCTAAATTTTCAAAATGTTCTACTAATATAGTATAGTTATCATCTGCTTTATCTAATTCTGAAAAATTATTTATTGCAAATCTAGAAAGGATAGGGGAGGAAAAATTACTAAAATTAGCTAATATAAATTCATAATAGATATAATCTGAATCTATATCAGTTGCATTTGTCCAATTAAATGAATAAGAACCTAAACTTAAATTTAATGAAAAACCAGGCGCAGTTAAATTTGTTGCACTAACAGGATTATTTTGAATGTGGGTAGTATAATTTCTAAGTTTTAAATTTATATCAGTCAGTGTTGGTGAAATTGCTGTATCTGAAGTTTCAAAAATTGCCCTATATTGAAAAACATCATTTAATGCAGGAGTATATTCTCCATTAGAATTATGATATCTACCAATGTAATGTTCATAAGCATCTTGTTCAGATAAAGTTCTATTGTAAATTATGACAGAATCTATTGAACCATTAAAAGTAGATTTCCCATCAGAACCACCTAATTTTAAAATAGATGTACTACCAGCAATAGTTCCATTCATAGTAATATTAGATTCTTTTTTTCCATTCAAATAAAGAGATGTCATGTTATCTGCATTATTTGAAATTAATATATGTGACCAACTATTTAGAGGAAGTACAGAAGTACTATTTAAAGAATAATCTACATTACCAGTATCCATAATAAATTGTAAATTTCCTGAAGAATTTGTATGTAGTTGATAATTGGTCTTTGAAAGAAAACCAATGTCTTCAACAGTATTTCTTGGTTTTACCCAAATTTCTATAGAATAATTCTGTACTGTACTTAATCTTAAATCAGTAAATCCATTAGAAACAGATGTAACAACCTTCCCAGAATACAAAGCACCACTAGAATGAACACCATCATAAACAAAATAATTTGGTTTTATTATTAGATCATTACCTGTTCTTAATTCAGTTGTTAAATTTGTTTCTTTTGATGTAAAATCTAAAGCTAAAACTATATTATCATCTTTTGCTCTTGTTGGATCTGAACCAGAAAATTCACTCCAAACTATACTCTCGTTGTATAATCTGTGACCAGTTCTTAATTGCATTGTTAAATTTGTTCCTGCAGGAGTTTCATTATTCCATCTTAAGAAAGCTTCATCATTCCAATCTTTAAGTTCAAAAATTTGTGATGTGAAATTACCTCTGGAATAATAAACTGTTGAATCATTTGCTAAAGTAATGTTGCCTGACTCTGCTGTTATGTTTACATTTGTTAAAGTTCCATTATTGTAATTATATTTTTGAGTCTCTGCAATTAATGTTGAATTTCTAGAATAAGTAATTATTCCATTTTGGTAATGATCCAAAACTTCTGTAGCTGTTAAACTTCTATTAAAAATAGCATATTCATCAATCAATCCTCTAAAAGGAAGACCTGATTCATCTGTTCCTATGTAAGCTGTACCGTTCATTCCTGTAAGAGCTAAATTGTAAGATGTTGAATTATCTAAAACACCATTAACATAAATTGAAATTGTTGAGGAATCATAAGTAAATGCTAAATGAGTCCAAATATTTTTAGGAGCTCCACCAAATGTTGAAAGTTTTAATCCAGGATCTTCTCCAGAACCTTGAAAATCAATTTGAGGTTCATAAGCATTTACAGAAATTGTAAAAGTTCCATAATCAAAAACTTGAAGATCTGTTGCTGCTGTTGGATAAACCCAAAATTCATGTGTAAAATTCATTGTATGATTTAATTCTGAAGGTGTTGTGATTGTCATATTTTCGGTTGCTGAAAAAACAATTGATTTTGAATATTTTCCAGTATCCCAGCCAAGACTATTTACTAAGACCCCATTATTTCTTCCTATTACATCATTAATTGTAGTTCCTGAGCCTTCATCAAAAGGCCAATATGCAATTAGGTCAGCATTTGATTGAGGAAGAATTGCACAGTCTACATATTCTCCAACAGAAAAGTTTCCTGTGTCTAAAGTTGAATTTCTATTTGCTGAACCCAAATAAGAATCATTTAGATACCATAAATAATAAAGGTGTGTAACATCAGTACTAGTTGTACCATTTGCACAGGTTAAAGTATTATTGTTAAAAGCTGTTTGAGGTTCTATCGCTAAATAATCAACTTGAAAAGTTCCTGTAGAGTTAGCATCAAACCAATTATCATATGTTTCAAAAAGAGAAGTTGTATCTTGCTCTTCAGAAGTTTCTGCTGTTGCTTCTTCAGAAAAAGTTTCTGTTATTGTATCTTCAAAAGTTTCAGTAATAGTTTCTAGAATTGATTCTTCTTCAGGTTCTTCATAGGATAAAGAGAAATAAACATACTTGCTTGCTACAACAGAATCATCAACAATTAAATCAACATAAAGATAACCTTCGAGTAAATCATAATTTCTTAAGTCTATAGAAATTTTATTATTTTGAACTAAATCAGTTAAATCATTAATGTCAAAAAAAGTTTCATTTTGGCTAATACGAATAAATGAATTTGTTAAATCCCAAGTATCATCAATGTCAAAAGTTACAATGTTTGTAGTTTCTAAAAAAAAGAAACCAGTTAAAGTACTCCATTGCAAAAGAAAAGTTATTAGGATAATTCCAAGAAAGATAAATAAGATTGCAGATTTAGGGAATTTTTTAAAATTTTTTATTTTTTTTTCTTTTTCTAAAGCTTCAGATTCAGAAGTTCCAAGATATTGGTTCCGAATTTTATTATCCTTATCCTTGTAAGTAGTATGATAATAAGTTCTCCCCTCAATTGTTTTCTTAAACATAAATAACCTCTTTTAATTTTAACTAACTACTTAAGCTTTAAAAATTTTTTCTTAATTAAATTATATAATGATTATAATAAATGATATATAATAAAGCTTAAATAGGAATAAAGTCTATACTTATTATAATGAGAACTGGTGTAAAAGTTGGGGATGCTATGACACAAAATCCAGTAATTGTTTCTATGGATAGGACTGTTAGCTATGCTTCAAAGATTATGTTGGAAAAAAGAGTTGGTAGTCTTTTAGTGATGGAAGGAGATAAAATTAAAGGTATTATTACTGAAAAAGATATTGTTAGAGTTATTGCAAAAGGTATGAGTCCTAGAAGAGTAAAAATTCCTGAAGTTATGAGAAAGAAGTTACATACAACAAAACCTGATGAAGATCTTTATGAAGCTGTAAGACATATGAAAAAAAATAAGGTTAGAAGATTGCCTGTTGTCTATAGAGGAAAATTAGTAGGTTTGTTGACCCATACAGATATTTTAAGATTAGAACCAATTTTATATGAAATGATGTATGATTGGGCAAATATGAGTTTAAGTAAAAATCAAATGAAAAAAGATATTGAGGAATAAAAAATGACAAAAGAAAAATCTCAAGAAGGTTATTGTGGACAATGTGAAAATTTTGGACAACTACATGAAGTTGATGGAAAATTAATCTGTGCTGAATGTATGGAAGAACAAGGACTAAAAGCTCATGAAGATGATTGACCGAAAGGGTTATTAATAAAGTTTGATATGAATTAGAATATGGGGAAAGAAAAGTTTAAAACATTACCAATTTTTATTGAGTATCAAATTACACATAATGCTTATATTGATTTCTTAGAAATAGTTAGAAATTTGCCTTCTTTTTTTGATGAACATAAATATTATTTTTTTGAGCAGAAAAGAAGTGAAAAAGATACAGGTGTAGGTTTTGAAATTGAATCTGTTTGGATTGCTAGTAGAGAAGTTGATCACTATGTAAAATTTGAAATACAGATTCAATTATTTTTAAGAGATGTTAGAAAAGTAGTTTTAGAAGATGGAAAAGAAACGTTTTGGGCAAGAGCAATAGTTAGATTAAATTCAAGTATGGTGAAAAATCATAATAAAACATTTAAAACAGATTGGTGGAATGAAACCTTAAGACAATTCTATGAAAGGTATGTTATAAGACCTAGGTTAGATGCATTTGAAGGAAAAGCTGTGGAAGATTGTTTAGACTTAGTAGAGCATATTAAATCTCGAATGAAATAGAAAGATTTATATTAGTAATTTCTTTAGAAAAGTTTATGGTAGAAGTAGATTTTATAAGTTCTGCAAAGACAATAAGTAAAACTTTAACATATGATCAAAAAGAATTGTATAATTATTTGATGAATTGGTTCTCTGAAAGACACTATGATGTTATTGAATTTGATTATAGTGAGAGAGTAGTTGATGAAGATAAAAGAGTTTATGCCTTTAGATGGAGAATGGAAAAAAGGTGTGAAAATTTAATAAAGCAAGTTATTGAAATGAATTTTGAAGCAGCTGCTGATGAAGCAAGAGTTGAAATGCAAGATGGAAGTATTAGAGTTGCACAAAAAGGTGAAGTGAAAATTAAAATGAGACCTTTTATTGAAAGAGATGTTGAAGATGATTGGAGTATGCATCCAAGAGGTCCTGAGAGAAGAGTTCTAAGAGAATTATTTGATAAGATTGTACAGAGAAGTAGATTAGGTAATTATGAAAAAGATTTGAAAAATGATTTTGATAATGTTGTTAAAGATATAAAGACATATTTGAAAGTTCATAGATATGATTGAAAAAAAATAAAAAAAGTAAAATATTTTATTCGTTTGGACATTCGTCTGGATTCATTATTATCAACCCCCTGTAAAATTTTTGGGATTATTTCTTTATATATCAAAAGTTTAGCAAAAGGAAGAGGTTACTTTTGAGAAATAGGTTACTAAAATAAATAAAAGCTTATAAATTTTGAATTAATTAGTTTGATTATGTCTTGGAACTTAAATAATGGAGCTAATTTAGATTTAGATTTATTGAAGAATAATATAGGAAATGAAATGTTTGTTCAGTTTGCTCATAAATCTTGTTTACCTCAAATTGATATTTTGGACCATAATTCTTTGATTGGTTATGCTGGTTTATTACTTAGTAAAACTATTGGAAAAACTTTTAAGGATATTAGATTAGGTAGCCAAGTTACAGTTAGTAATTTAGGTTATATGAGAGACGTGCAATTTAGAGATTTAAGAGGAGAGGTTGTTGAAATTGAAAGAAGGCCAGGATTTATGTATGGTTTTAGATTAGATGAAGTATTAGCTGATGAAGATAAAATTATTTTAAAAGGATTTGGTGGTAAAATTTTATTAAAAGAAGCAATGATTAGACCAGATTATTATATTAAAGCTGATATTCATCCACAGATTTTTAGAAATATTTGTTACCATAGTTATGGAACTTTTCCTTACATCAAAAAAGATGATTTTTGGAAACCTTCTTTTTAAGTTAAATTAATAAAAAATATTGATATTTGAGTATTTTGAAGAGAGAATATATTACAAAAAAGAAAAAAATTACATCTCTTTTAATAGAGCATGTTCATTCCAGAAATTAGTGTCTTGGAAAGGAGGTGCAAATTTACCAGGAAATAAGGTTAATACTGCATAAACTTTTGTAAATTCATTAAAGGTAATATTACCACCATATTTTTCACTAAATAAAGTTTCAACACCTTGACCAAATTTAGGATTAAATCCAACTAAAATAAAATTCATTAATTGAGTTTTTGGAATCTTTCCTTTAGTTGTATATACTAAATTGATATTTGATCCCCTAACATTTTCTTGAGGTAGGACACCAATTAAATCTGGACTTAATTTTACTAAATTGTTAAATCCACAATCTATACCAATGTCTACTTCTTTTATTTCAACTCTATCCCCTTTTAATTTTCTTGGAGTTACATGAGCTTTTAAAACAAGAAGTAATTCTCTTGCTGTTCTTACCTCTAAAAATTTTGAACTAACTTCTTTGGATGTTGAACCATGTTTACCAAGAAGATAAGATGGTGAAAAAACAATAAGTTTGTCGTCTACTCTTAATACTACAGTCCCAATCTTTGGAAAGACTGAAACAACACTTACAGAATCAAATTTTGATTTTTTATTAAAGAATGCCATATTTATTGTATAAGTATTAGCATTTATATGTCTTACTAAAATTAAAGTTAAATTAATAAAGAATATTGATATTTGAGTATTATGAAGAGAAAATATATTCTAATTACTTTATTTTTATTATTAGCAGTATATTTCTTATTACCATTTCTTAATGATTTGTCACAAGATAAAATCCCTTATCCTATAATTACAATAGGAGATACAAATATTTTGAAAGATATTGAAATTAATTCTTATGCTTCTCCAATATTTTTAGAAGGAAATGAAAAAGCTGTTTTAATTATTCATGGGTATTTAGCTTCGCCACAAGAAGTTGAACAACTAGCTAATTATCTAAATGAAAAAGGATATACAGTTTTTGCTCCTTTAATGGAAGGTCATGGGAGCGATTATAAAGATCTTGAAAATGTTTCATGGGAAGATTGGATGGAAGAGAGTGAATATTATTATGGATTATTAGATGAGAATTATGAAGAAGTTAATGTTATTGGATTCTCTTTAGGTTCTTTATCAGCTTTGGAGTTGTCAATGAACTATGAATTAGATTCTTTAACAGTAATTGGTTCTCCAATTTTTATATTTTTAGAAGAAATAAATGATTTAGATTTTTATGTCGAAGAAATTTCAGAATATATTCCTTATTTTAAAAAAGCTAATGTAATTACAGATATTGTTATTGGAAGACAAACTTACTCTTTTATTCCAACATCAAGTGTTTTAGAAGTTATGGAATATTCTGAGGAAGTTAGAGATAATTTAGGAAAAGTTGATGATGAAATTTTTATTGTACATGGGAATTTTGATACTACTTCTGATCCTTATAGCTCTGAGTATATTTATGAGAATATTTCAAGTGAAGAAAAAGAGATATATTATGTGAATTCTTTGCATACAGTATTGATGGGAATACATGATCAAGATGTTTTTGAGAATATTTTGGAATTTATAGAATCATAAACTTATTAAAGTAGAATAAAAAAATGAGTTTTATGAATCTTGATTATTTATATGAAAGGGCTGAAAGTGGAAATGGTTTAGAACCTTATGAAGCTAGAGAATTATTTGATAGATTGAATAGAATAGAATTGCCTTATGCTCGAGAAATTGCAACAACACTTAGAGAAGATCAAATTGGAGATAAAGCTAGCCTTTATACTTGTCTTTATATTTCTAATGAATGTGCAAATGCTTGTCCATATTGTTCTTATTCATCCTCAAATAAGGAATTAGAAAGAAGAACTTTAAATTTAGAACAAATAGAAGAAGAAGCTAAAGCAATTAAAAAATCTGGTGTTTCAAATGTTATATTAATTTCTGGTACTTTGCCCGAAGGAAAGTATAGAGATCTAATTATTGATTCAACTAAATTAGTAAAATCTTTAGGATTAAATCCTTGGATAGAATTTGAAAATCTTTCTAAAGGTACTATAAGAGAATTATCTCAAATTGGTGCTGAACATTTTTTACTATTTCAAGAAACTTATGATCCAGAGATTTATAGGAAAATTCATAGTAAAAGTAGATATAAAAATAATTTTAGTAGAAGACTTGCAAGAGGAAGTGAAGCATATATGGATGGTTTCCCTAATATTGGTATAGGTGCATTGTTAGGCTTACAAGAAGATATTGGTTTGGAAATAAAAAGTATTTGTGAACATGCGAACTTCTTAAAAGAGATTGGTGCGAATGTTTCTATTTCTTTGCCGTCAATAAAAGGATCTCCAGATCGAAGATTTAGAAGACCAAAATCAGAAGATATTGAAAAAGCATATATTACGTTAAGAATGGCTTTGCCAAATGTGTCCTTAGCTCTAAGTGGAAGAGAAGCTTCAAATTTGAGAGATAGACTTTTTCCAGTTGTTGATTTAATTGGAACTGGTGGAGTAACAAGTCCTGGAGGTAGAACTCTAAACTTTGATCAAAAAAAATCTCAACAATTTCCATTGACAGATAGAAGATCACCAAATGTAATAAAAAGTGTTCTAAAAGATTTAGAAATTGAAGTAGTAGATGATCTTGTTCGGGGGAATTAGAATTATTCTTCTAAAAGTCTGTAAGCATATGTAAGTTGTAATTCTTTTCTCTCTGGATTTAAAGGAATATCTTTTGCTTCAGGAAATATACTGTAAATTCTTTCCCAGTCAACTGTTCCATAAGGAGAAGCATCAACCATCCTTAAAGATTCAATCATAACTTTTTTATAAGTTTCATAATTACCTATCCTTTCAGATAAATATCGTTTTGAGATTTCTTGTTTTGCAAGTTCTGGATATTCTAAAACTACCAAAGCATTATTGATATACCAATCTAATTTGTTTTCGTTTGGAACAAAAAGACCTGTATTTTCATTTACTATCAAATGTTGTATAAGAGTTACCTCAACACCTTCAGTAGGATATAATATGGATAAAGGTAGATCATTTTTAACAATCCATCTCTCAGCATCAGCTTTAGTTTCAGGATAGTCTCTTCTTAATTTCTTCATTAATACTTGAAATTCTTTATCATGTTCAACATAAATATCTATAATCCCTTGAGTTTTTGCTAGTAATTTTTCTCTGTCACTTTCTTTCCCCTTTAGTATTGGAAATTGATAAAAACCTAGATTATAAAAAAATATTGAGTTTCGTTCTCCTCTTATTTTAAACACAGGGTCGCCATCTGCAATTACTTTCTTAAATAATTCTCTAGCTAAATCTGTTGTTTCATCATTTCCAGGATAATAAGCTAAATCAATACTCTCAATTCTAACTTCAGGAAATGTCATAACTAATTCATCTTTATGTAATAAACCCTTTGTAAGAACAGAATATTGAACATCTTTCCAAAACTTTTTTTCTGTTTCTAAAATAACAATTCTTCTACTTAATAATGCACCCAGTGCTTTAACTATGTCTGCTCCTGGTTCTTCTTGAAAAACAGCCCTAGATTCATTCTTTAGTTTTCTTAAAAGTGATGACATAAAATAGAATTTTAAGTGTTAATTTATAAAGCTTTGGAATTAGAATTATTTTATCCTTCTTCTATAAAAATCGGCTAAAAAAATGTTCTTTGTAAATGAACCTGCTGGAATACCTACTAAAATAATCCACATTGCAAAAAAGATTAAAGCTAGACCTATACTTTTTAATATAGTCATAAGATAGTCTCCAAAATTGTTGAAAACAGCTTTTAAAATTTTAAATTCAAATAAAGAAGCTACAGTTTCCTTGTTAAAGAAATTAATTGTTAACATAGGAACTACTAAAATTTTCAGTAAAGTATCAATACTAAGTCTTAACCAATCATTAATTAAAGTTAAAATAAGCATTAATCCAATATATACAAAAATAAAAGGAAGAGCTTTTAGAAACATCATAAAACCTAATTTTAAATCACTCTTAAATTTTAAGACAGGTAATTTTTTGAATTTACCTTGAGAAAATTCTTTTACAATTCTAATACCGTATCCACCCAAAGCAAACCAACCAATGATAGGTAAGAATAACCATAGAATATTCCACATAGCTTTTGCTCTGTTGAAAGGATATTTGAATGCAGTATTAAAATCTAAGGATTTCATGTTTATTGTAAATTTGAAGAAGTTTATAAAAGTTTAGTGCAATAAGCTCTAATCTAAAATAGAAAAGTATTTTAATAATAAAAAGCTTTATTTTTATATGAGTTTTTTTATTGGAATATCAAGATGGTTTAAAAAAAGGATTGGTCGATCACATAAGACTCTTTTAATTAATTCTATTAACAAGTTAAATCCTAAATTAGAGGAGTTATTTGAAAATATTAATACTGATGTAGGAAAATATCAATTTCGAACAGAACTGGATAAATGTCTGAAACATATATCTCAATTGGAAATTAGAATTAATAAAATAAAACCTGAAGAAAAAGCTTTGATTGAAAAAAGAGCTGGAACAAAAGGAAGAGAATTTTTTACAATTGGTGCTGCTTTAATTTCTACCTTTAAATTAATATTTGTGAAAATAAAAGGAGATGTAAGAAAGAGGGATATAATTGATATAACAAATACATTAAAAAATATTGAGAGTCAAGTTGAGAAATTGAATATTTTAGCTACTCAAATAGAGAAATTATTAGTTCCACGAATATTTGATAAAAGTAAAGCTAAAGCTTTTCCTGGAGCTGAAGGTAGATCTACTGATGGGATTAGTATAGCTGATATAACTAGTCTTGCAAAAGGTTTTGGATTTGATGTAAGAAAAGGTAGTAATCATACGATTACTATAGATTTTGAAGATAAAGAACAACCATGTTCTTTAGGACCTACAACAGATTTTGATAAACATGTAAGTAGAAGATTAGCTAAAGCTACAGGTAGAAATAAAAAAGAGATTTCAAAATTATTAAATGCTATCTAATTCTTGAATTTTAATAATAAGAGCTTCATATTTTGGTAATATGTCTTTAGGGAGATATTCACTTAATTCAAAGAAAGATACTGTTTCATTAAAAGGATTATATACAAGAATTGCTGGATCACCATCTTCTCTAGGTTTAAAATAGGGTAATAATTCAACTTCATCAAAACCTAATTCATTCATTTTTTTTAAAGCAACAAGAAAAATCTCCCCTTCTAAAGTGCCTTTTCTTTCCCTCAATTCATTAAGAAAATTTTTATCATAATTAATCTTAGTTTTTTCTAATTCTATTTGAAATAAATCCATAATATCAAAAATTTAGTTAGTATTTATAAAACTTTGTAATTGCTTTTGATTAAATATTAGAATGCTCTAGGAGTAAATTTTATTTTATTCTCCATTGAATTTGAACATCTCTTTGAGAATCTGAATTAATTCCTTTCTCTTATCCAGACTGATATCAGCTATAATGAAAACTTTATCTTTACCAAAAATAAGATCTATTTTATAATCTTCTCCAGAAAAATTAAATCTTTGGTCAATAATCTCTTCAACTTTTTTCTTTACTTTTTTTCCTGGTTTTTTCTCTCTTGCTTCTTCAATGGATTGATATTCATCAGTATAGAAATATTCTAAGTGTATCTCTTCTTGAAATAGGTCCTTTAATACTTTTTCTATAAAGTCAATAATTTTTTGTTCTTTATTTAAGACTATATAGTTATATCGACCTTCATTTCCGATTCCATGAATATTTCCTTTCATAATGTTGAGAAGTCATTAAGATTATATAAAAGTAATGGGCCAGGGAGGACTCGAACCTCCGATATTCTCCTTGTAAGGGAGACATCATAGCCACTAGATCACTAGCCCGTGATATACTCATAGAAATTTAGTATTTTAAAAAGCTTTCTATAGAAAATCTTTAATAAGAGTTCTAATATCAGGCTATATATGATAGATGAATTTGATATTGGAAGCCTAATTGAGAATGAATGTTGCGGAGAAGGAAGTATTTGTGAAATTGATGAGTTTTCTGGAGATGTATATGCAAAATGTTCTTGTGGGGAAATATATCTAGCTTACCCAGTTTATTCAAGTGAATCTTTTTTTGATGGAGATTATTCTAGTTTTTTTAATGTTCAATAATCTTCAATTCTACTTTATCGTCAAGATCTAAAGAACATGTTCCACCTATAGGGAAAGTCATCATAATGTTAGTATGACCAAAATCTAGACCAGCAAGAATAGGTAAATCTTTTAATTCCTTTTTAGTCTCAAGAATTTTTAATAATTTCTCCTTTGTCATTTTAGATTTTGTTTCAAATCTTCCAAAAACAATAGCTTTTACACCTTCAAAACCAGGTAGATGAATTATAGATTGTAAATCTCTGTCAAAATTTAAGACAAATAAATCTTCGTCTTCAACACAATCTTCTAGGAATAAAATTGAATCTTTTAAATCAGGCATAAATTCTGTACCATGAAGTAAATTAAAAGTGCAAAGATTTCCACCAATAATTTTTCCTTCAACTTTACCTTTGTTTATTACAAAGAAACCTTCATTTTCCTTAGGTGTGATTTTTTGATCTATCCACCATTCATCTTCAAACCAAGTCTTTGAAGCTTCAACTGTAAATTCTTTATCTTGAGATAAGCATTTTTTGAAATATTCTTTATTATAATCTGCACCATTTTCTAAAGCAAAAGTTGAAAAGTGTGGACCAGAATATGTAATTAATCCTGTTTTTGTTGTTATAGCATTTGCTAAAGCTGTTATATCAGAATAGCCACATAAAATCTTAGGATTGTTTTTAATTAGTTCGTAGTCTAAATATTTTAAAAGTTGATTTGAATTAAAACCACCAATAACTGTAAGGATTGCTTTTACATTTTTATCAGAAAAAGCTTCATGAAGATCATCTACTCTAGATTGTATTGAAGATGACATGAAAATATCTGACTCTTTGCAATTTTTTGAGAAAGTTACTTTGAAACCTTCAGTTTCTAAATTTTTTATTGCAGAGTTAATATTCTCTTCTGAAAGTAAAGATAAAGATCTTGCTGGTGCGATTACTCTAATTTCGTCGCCTTGTTTTAATTTTTCTGGAATTATCATGAATAAAAGAATTATTAGGAAATATTTAAATGTTTGTCAATCAATTCAACTTTCTCTTTTCTATCTATTTGTTTGTAAAATTCTCTAGCCCATTTTAAGGGTAATATAGGTATATCTAAATTTTCCCAAGTCATTTCTTGAATTTTATCAAAATAATTTATTTTTCTATCACCATAACAATTTATTTCAATTTCAAAAGAGTTAATATTACATATAATTGAAGGGCCATTTATCTTTTCACTAAAAAAATCTTTTTCAATATATTCTTTAAGTTGATTTCTGAAAATTTTTATTCCTTCTTCATCAGTTGTAATGTCTAAATCATTTACAGAAGTTTCTATTCCTTGAATTAGTAAATTTGCACTGCCTTCAAGTCTCCAAGTAAATTTTTGATTATCAAGATGGCTTAGAATTATTTGTATTATTTCTTTAATGTCAGTTTTGTTCATTGTTACTTGGAGAATATTTTATTATTTAAATGTTTTTACCATGATGAAAATATATTCTATATTCTTTAGAATGTTTTTTACATAAGACTTTTATTTTTTCTTCAAGTTCTTCCCAATAAATCTCATTTCCTTTGTCATAAATCTCTTGATATTTTTCTAATAAATCAGGAAAATTTTCTTTTATAAAATTAAAAATTTGTACTCTATTATTTGCTCTAATATTTAAATTTTCAAACATAAAATAATCTACATAATCTTTTGTTGATTCTATAATTTCTTCAATCTCACTAATATAAGGAAAGAGTGGTGAAAGGAAAACAAATGTTTTTAGACCTGCTTCTTTAGCTTCCTTAAGAGTTTTTATTCTAATCTTAGGAGAGCTTGCAAAAGGTTCTAATTTTTTACTGGTTGATTCATCAAGAATTGCAAGAGAAAAACCCACAGTAATATCTTCAAACTTTTGTAATATATCAATGTCTCTTGCTAGTAATCCATTTTTAGTTAAGATTTCAATTTTTGTTTTTTCATTAACTAAAGCTTTTAGAAGATTTCTTGTAATTTGATATTTTGATTCAATCGAATGATAAGGATCTGTAACAGAACCAAAAAGAACTGTTTTTCCTTTAATTTTATTTAAATTGCCCAAAACAGAAACAGCATTTATTTTTACATCAACAAATTCGCCCCATTTCTCGTCGCCGTGCCCTGTAAACCTTCGCATGAAATCAGCATAACAATAAATACAAGAATGTAGACAACCAATATATGGATTGATTACGAAATCAGCAGAAGGTAATTTGCTAGGAGTGATTATACTTTTAACTTCAATTTCTTTGATTTTAATTATATTAGACATAAGATTTTTGTTTTTTTATTAGTTATAAATGTTGGGGAATAAATTTAAAAGAATTATTCTAAAATAGAAGTGATTCTTTTTTTCAATAAAAATTTAGGGATTTCAGTTTTAGCTTTTTCAAATTTTTCTTTGTGATCCTTTAAATAATTTTCAACAAAAACATTTGTACATTTTTTACATTCACTACAAAGAACTAATCCACTTCTACATTTAATATTAAGTTCTTCAGCTTCTTCTTGATTTAAAAAATGATACTTCTGAAGTAAAAATATGGAACAAACTTCTGGAACACCACCAAGTTCTTTTTGGTATTTGGAAGACATTATCCCACCAGTATAAGCCTTTTTAATTTTATCTTTTGCCTCTTTAATGTCATCAGTTAAAAAAATACTACTTCCTTTAATTGAAGCAGACATCTTTCCACCAGCACCTAATAATCCAGGTAAAAATTTCATAATTAATTCAGCAGGAGGGAGCATATCATTTTTCTTAGCAATATCTCTAGCAAGTAATATATATGGATGTTGATCAATCCCAATTGGAATTAATGTTATTATTGGACCATTAAACTCAATATACTGTGGAAGTAAAATCTGTGAAACTTGAACTGCACCTCTATAAAATAAAGAACCTACATTATCACTATCTTTAAATCCGAAAAGACTTCTTATTTTTGAAATCTTTAATTGTTTAGATAATTGCATAGCAACATTATAAATATCAGGATAATCTGAATCTACAAAGATATGTGTTTTTTCAGGATCAAAACCCATAGCTATAATGCTAGGCATAACTGATTCATAAGCAATTTTTCTAGATTCTGCTAAAGTTTTTGTTTTATCAACAATATAACTTTCATCATTTGTAAGAGGAATAAATATTTCAGCTCCATGTTTTTGTAACCATAAAAGTTCATCAAAAATAGTTTTATGTCCAAAATGTAATGGTCCAGAAGGATTTAAACCTGAAACAACTGCCCAAGGTTTTTTACTAACAATAGCTGTTGCAATTTTGTCGATATCTTTGTGAGCAAAAGCAATATCTTTTTTCATATTCTCACTTGGTTCAGGAAAATATTTTTTGAAACGAGTTAAATCTTTTAATCTAAGTTCTTTTGATTTTTCAATATAATAATCCTCTGCTTCCTCTTTTAATCTTTCTTTTTCAACGTGTTCTTTTTTTGAAATACTTTCAATGTCCATTGTTATTAACCTCAAATTGTTCTAAAATATTTTTACTTAATAAATTATAAACCTCTTCTTTAAATTTATCTATATCCATATTTTCTAAATAAAATTGGTCATGTAATTTAATAGCTTCAATTTGACCATTTAATCTCTGTGCAGCCATCTCTGAAATAATACCAATATCTAGAATAGGATTTGGAAGATTTTGATTTTTTGAGATAAACGAATCTGTAATTAGTTTTTTAGCAGAATCTAAATTAGTTTTTCCAATTAAAATTCTGTTATCTTGTAATCTTTTACTCGCAGCTTTATATGCTGTAATACCATGTTCTTCTATATCTTCATGTGCAATAAAATAATCAAAATCTAAACCCAAAGGAAAAGTTGGAGTTAAATAAGCAGTAAGTAATTCTTTTTTATTTAATTTAGTTAATATTTTATTTGCAACAATATCATATAATTTTTCTCGAGGAGGACCAACCTTTATATCAAGATCAATTATTGTTGCTATTTCTTCAAATGAATAAGCAAATTCTTTTTCTCTCTCAATTTCAATTTTGCTTGGAGGAACAGTTTTTTCAATATCTTTCATAAGCTCTTCATTCGAATTACAGATCTCTTTTATTAAGTCTAAATTTTTCTTAAACTCTGGAGTGTTATTATAATCACTCATTAATTCGATTCTCAAATCAGTTTTATAAATTTCATTAATTTTTTTTACAAAATTTAATCGATCTTTTCCAATTTCAATAAATTTTTCTTTTAATTTTGAAGGAATGTTTCTGCAAGCTGCAGTATCTGCAATTAGAATAATTGGCTCAACATTAAAACCCATATTTTTTAAACAATAAGCTAAATTTGCTACAAAAAAGTAATATTTGATACTATCAATTGTATTTCCTTTATCGTCATAAGTTTCACCATAAAAAATTTTTATTTTTTGAGATTTTCGAGACAATATTTTAGATAAATCAGAATATTCTTGAACTAATCCTTTTTGTGCAAACAATTCCTTTATTTCCATTATATATCTCCATTATTCAGATAAATTTAAATAATATCTATTATTTATAAGCCTTACTTAATCGGGAACGTAGCATAATCTGGTAGTGTCGTCGGCTCCAAAAAAATTCTGGAGAGCCCGACTTATCTGGGTTCAAATCCCAGCGTTCTCACTTATAATTTTTTAAAGAATAGAACGAATAGGAGTTTTTAATAAATATTCATCAATTCTGGATTTTGCATCTTCTAATTTTGCTTGATGTTCACTTAAATATTGTAGGACTTCAGTAATTGCATCTTTCTTACAATAACCACATAAAAGGTCACCAGAAGAACATCTATCTTTTAAATCATATTCTGGTTCAAAATGATTTGCTCTTAAATTATATATTGGACAAATATCAAAAACTCCACCATTTTCTCTCTGAAAATCTGCTAATATACTTCCTCCAGTATAAGCCTTTTTTAATTTTTTTTCAGCATCTTTTAGACTATCTGTTAAAAATATTGAAGATTTTATCCTACTTGAAGTCATTTTACCTGTGCCACTTAAACCTGGTAAAAATTTTGTAAAAATTGCTGAAGGTGGAACAAAACCTTTTTTTCTTGCTACATCTCTTGATAATAATAAATATGGGTATTGGTCAACACCAACATTAATTAAAGTTGCTTGTGGACCACCAAACTCTTCAAATTGAGGAAGAAGTATCTGAGCAAGTTGAACTGCACCTCGATAAAATAAAGTGCCTGGATTTTCACCAACTTCATCTTTTCCAAAACCAAAAACACCAAATATCCTATTCAAATTTGTATGTTTTGATAAATCCATTGCTACATTATAAATCTCAGGATAATCTGACATTACATAAATATGTGTTTTTTTAGAATCAAAACCCATTGCTATAATACTAGGAATAACAGAATCGTAAGCAATTCTTCTTGAATCAGCTAGCGTTGGAGATTTTCCTACAACATAACTTTCATCATTTGTTATTGGGATATAAACTTCTGCCCCTTGTTGTTGTAACCATAAGAGTTCATCAAAGATCATTTTATGTCCAAGATGTAATGGCCCTGAAGGATTAAGTCCACAAATAACAGACCAAGGTTTATTTCTTCCTATTGCTTCTACAACAGTTTCTAAATCTTGATGAGCAAAGGTAACACCTTTTTTCATAAGTTTACTTGGATTTGGATGAAATTGAATTAATCTTTCTAAAGTTTTTAATCCCATAGTTTCAATTTTTGCTTCATAATAAGAATTTTCTTCAGCGCTTATTGATTTTTTTGTTTCAAAATTCTCTCTTGCTTTTTCTTCTAATTCACTTTGATCCATTATTCTTTTCCTCCATATGAAATTAGTAAATTATGTAAAAAATCTACTGTTGAATGAATTACATTTGGATTTATATTTGAAAGATCATCTTTCTTTGTTTGCATTCTATGCCAAGAACCTTCATGATATCTTGCTAATACTGTTGCATCTAAACCTTCTCTTAGAAAAGAAATATTATCAGTTAAAGGACTTTGTCCTTTTAATTCTACAGTGTCTCCAAATGAATCCCCACTTAATCTTAATAATTTATTTAACTCGCTAGAGTTTTCATTTTTCTTTCCAGTTTTTTGGAAAGTACATAAATTTCCTTTACCAAGTGCTTGTAAAATAATTGCTCCGACATAATTTTCGATAAAATCAATTTCTTCGTTCAGCATATGATCTAAAAAATATTTTGACCCTGCAATAAAACCAGGATTCCTTTTTCTTTGAGTTATTAAATCTGTATCCAGACCAGCATCAAAAAATATTAATCTTAAATTTATTGGAAGATCTCCCCCTTGTAACAATCTCTCAGATAAATCTAAAAGAGTTGTAACTCCACTTGCATTATTATTTGCTGAAGGTAATTTTTGAAAAGTATCGTAGTTAGCAGTAAGCCATAATTCCTGATCAGAACCATAATCAAATTTTACTGAAATGTGTTTATCTTTTCCTCTCTGAGAATCTAATTCATAAACACTTGGGTCCATTCCTAATTTTTTGAGATGTGATTCTATAAAATTAAATCTCTTTTCTGTTGGTGCTCCTACAAGCCCTTTTAATATTGGGTATATATTTGACATCTTAAAATTTTGATAAAATAAATTTATCTATATCTCCTTTAACTTTTTCTTTTAATTGTGATGGAGTAATTTCTCCTCTATAAAATTCATCTGCAAGTGAACTTGGTGAATTTGATTTTTCTATTCTTCTTTTTGCCATTTCACAAATAATACCAATATCTAAAACAGGATTTGGAAGATCTGAGTTTGTTGAAATAAATGAATTATCAATGTGACCTCTAATAATACTAGGATCAGATTTTCCAACTAGAACTCTGAAATGTTGTAACCTTTTACTTCCTGCTTTGTATGCAGTAATACCATGATCTTCAATCCCCTCATTTATGAAAAAGTATGTCCAATCAACACCAACTGGAAAAGTTGGAGTTAAAAATAATGACATCAGTCCCCTTTTCCCATATTTAGTTGCAATTTTTCTAGCAAGGACATCATATAGATTTTCACGAGGAGGACCAATTTTTATATCAAGATCAAGAATAGTTGTAATTTCATCAAATGAATAAAGAAAACCTTTTTTTCTTTCAATATCTATTTTACTCTGAGGAACAGATCTTTCAATATCTTCCATAAGCTCAGGTTCTGATTTACAAAGACCAATTATTTTTTCTCTTTCAGAAAGAAATTTATCTGAATCAATATAATCACTCATTTTTAAAATCTTTAAACCAGTACCATAAATATCATTTACTTTTCTTATAAAATCTGCACGCTCATTCCCTAAAGACATATAACGATCTTTAAGAGTTGGTTTTATATTTCTACATGCAGCTGTATCCGCGACAAGAATTGTTGGATCAACAAAAAAACCTTCTTCTCTTAATGAATCAGCTAAATCTGCAACAAATAAATAATATTTCATACTATCAATAGTATGGCCTTTATCATCATATGTTTCTCCATAAAATAATTTGATAGGAGAAGATAAGCTAGCTCTTTCTCTAATATCTTGTGCTCTAGGATATTCTTGTACAAGTCCATTTTGTGATAATAGTTTGTCTAATTCCATTTTGTTTTTTGAGTTTAAATTTTCCCCCTATATAAAAATCTTCTCATCTCTCTTGAACCATCTGGAAGTAAATCTCTTATGTAATTTCTTTGTTTTGAAAAATCTAAATCACAAATACTTGAAGTCATAGTTATAATCGCATCTGTATGAGGAGTTTCTATTCCTAATTTTTTTCCAATTTCACTCCAATAAACTAAACCATATGGAACGTCCTCAGTCAAATATCTGTTATTTCTATTACAAGGACCCAACATTAATGCCTCTTCACCACATGTAATAAAATGTTCTTTTCTTCCATCAACTAGGATACCACCAAATTCACTAAAAGCAATTAGTTTATATGAAAGTTCTTCTGCAATTTTTTGTCTTTCTTTATCAACAGATTCAATTATTTTTAGAATAGATGGAGTCATGCCTTCATTATACATATAAAAATTTCCATCTGAATGCTCTATTCTTCCTATGTTAAGTAAAACACCAGGCGGATGAATTAATGGATTTGGATTACTTAATGCAACTTCTAAAATATCTAGACTCTGTTCTTGCCCAGGATATAATTTTTCAACTTCTTCAACCACTTTTTCAGTATCAATAGCTGGAAAAGCAGCAAAGGTCATCAAACTATTTTTAATTCCAATCTTTATTGTTCCATCTTCTTTAATTCGACACCCATAAGGTAAACTATTAAATTCAACAAGAGAAATTCCTTTCTCAGTTAAGTTACTCATTTCTAAAGTTAACAGAGTAGATAAATTTCCAGGGAAAAAATAAACTCTAGAATCTTCTTGAATATCATCTTTGAAAGTAGAAATGAAATGTTGGTGACCAAAAGCAGGCATTGTTACAAGAACAGTTTTAGAATATTCTGAAGCTTTTTTTACATCAGTTGTAATTAAATCTATTTTGATACCACCAGTAAGAATTCCCTCTGCAGTAATACTTTGTGTTTTTAATTTAGTTTGTAATTTATCAGAAAATTCTGGAAATTCATATAAACAAACTTTAAACCCACGACTAGTTAAATCAACTGCTGCTGCTTGACCACCATTTCCAGCTCCTACGATTAATATTTTTTCTAAATCCATTTTTATCCTCTCAAGGGTTTGTGTACATATTCAGTATATGATGAAGTTGCTTGATCTTTTAACTCTCTTAAATCAGTTGGATAAACATTCTCTGATTTTATTCCAAGTCTTTGTTTAGCTTGATTAAGAATAACTAATAAATCAACTAAGGATCTTTGATCTGTTGTTTCTTCAATTAAACTTGCAACTTTTTCTAAACTGTCATTTATTGGATCAATTCTATAATCAGCAAGCCCTTTGCTAGTAATTTTATATGGTAGAATTCCAAAAGCTTCTATCTCTTCAGAAACTCCTTCAGGAATGTCTGGATTTCCAAATGGGAAGCCTCTTGTTAAATGAATTGCGACATATTTTTTAAAACCTACAATAGGTGAAAATTCTCTTGCAGGACCGTCATAAAATACTTCGTAAGGAGGTCCAACTTTTATATCAGTGTCCATTGTTTGAATAGTTGCTAATTCTGCAAAAGGATAAATTAATGCATTTGGATTATCTCTTCTTTCTTTTGGAACTGCATTTAAAACTAATCTTTTAAATTCTGGATTAATTTTTGCTTCTTCTAAAAGTCTATCTAAATTATTTTGATATTCATCTCTTTTACTTAATTTAGAAGATAAAACAAAACCAATATTCCCAGCATAAACTTCATTAAGTTTTTGTAAGAAACCTATCCTTTTATCAACTTGTTTTCTTGCTTCTAATGCACTTGCATCTTTATTTATGTCGACAATAAAATGATCTGCAATTAACCAATTACTATTTACAGTTGCTCCTTCTTTAGCAATTATATCACTTAGAGACATAATAAA
This sequence comes from archaeon, assembly GCA_018692925.1. GTDB lineage: Archaea > Nanobdellota > Nanobdellia > SCGC-AAA011-G17 > GW2011-AR17 > BS150m-G60. Next base: position 24,331 of record JABHLH010000004.1, on the reverse strand, counting down.
TAAGGAATATTTTAACATATCTAGTGGTTGACCTTTATCAAAAGTTAAACCCATCATTAGATTTAAAGAATCTCTATTTCTAGCTAAACTTTCTAATTCTTCGACTGTTAAAACTGATTGAACTAATTTTTCCTGGGATAAATATTCTTTTAACATTTTTTATGGTACCAGCTGATCTGCCATAGCAACAACTAAATCTTGCCATTCGGTTTGATTTCTTTTACTTTCATCTACGACTGCTCTTTCAGGAACTTTCCAAAAGTCTGGTTGACTTGGTTTTTCATCATCCATACCCCATCCACCTTGTGGTTGGTAACTTGCTTTTGCTTTTGCATATTCCAAAACTAGTTCTCTTTTCTTTTGATGTTCAACTAAAGCTTCTTTTAATGAATCTCTAACAAGTTCAACATTATTTTGTCCTTTTGAACGACAAATATCAATTAAATGTAAATCAAGTTTACTTTGAGCTTCAATTTTTTTATTTCCGTATGTATGATCTAAAGCATTTAAGTAAATTAAATATCTTTGATCCTGAGAAATTTCTCCAAAATTTACAATACTCCTTTTATTGAAAAAATCTATATATCTAACCATGTCAAGAGCACATCTTTCTAATTGTAAAGGGTCTGCACTATCAAATTTTCTTAAATTGGTTATAATTCTCTCATCTAAACTTTCTTGCATAGGTCCAGAACCTAGATATAATGTTCCTTCTTGTTTACTTGAACTTGCTTTACTACCTTGAATTCCTCTAATATGAGGTATGTAAAAAGCTGATGGAATTGTTTGAACACCCAAAAAACTAGTTCCACGATTCAAAGCAGCCTCTGCTAAAGCAACAGTCATTTTCATATGACCATCTTGATCCTGTCCACTAACCATAAATGAATGAAAATTTCCAAAATCAGAATGTTGTGGCAAAATAATATCTCCAACTTGAGTTATTCCTGCAAAGAGAAATGGGAAGTCAGAAACTAATTTATCCATTCCATAAATGTCAGCAGCAAGCTCAAAAGATAAACCTCTTGCTGAATAATAAGCAAGTGTATTAACTCTAAATTCTTCAGATTGTAAATATACATGAGCTGCATCTAAATTAATTCCATTTGCACCCCAATCTAAAAGATTATCAGCTGCCCAATAACCATAAGCTTCTTTTGATAATCTTGTATCCATTTCACATTCTATATCAGCTACTGGAATAAAAATTTGAGCTCCATTTTTTTGAAAAAAAGCTACAGCAGATGATGCTAATTTATGACCAAAATGATAAGCTCCGCTTGGTTTAAAACCAGATGCAATTCCAAGAGATTTATCTCCTTTTATTGCCTCTACTAAGCCAGAACCATTTCTTTGTCTAATTACTCTAGCTTCAGCAGGTAAAAGTCTACCTTCAAATTGTTCAAGAAGAGAGTATAATTCACTAGTTGCATTATCCCCTTCAGAAGTTAAATAAACTGATTCGTAACCGCTTGGACCACCTTTAGAAATTTCGTCTACTGCAATATTATATCTTTGTGTTTTGATTTGCATTTTTTCTCCCTATTTTTATAAAATTTAGATAGGGTTTATAAAATTTATGCAGTTGTTACTCTTTTAGAATAACAAGTAATAAATAGAAAATATTCTAAGTGTTATTAATCTTATGAAAATTGTATTAATGTAAAATTCCTAATATAATGTTAAATGTAAACATTGTAAAACAATTGAAATCAAAAAATAATGATGTAAGTAATTAAAATTGAGATTATAATTTCTTTTTATATGCTCCTTCTGTAGCTGGTTTTACATTGAAAAGTTTTCTACAACCATCCATATACCAACCTAATGTTGGGGCAATAAATACTGAAATTGATGCCAGATACATTGTTCCATTTTGAACTTTTTCCGTATCAATTTCACCTTCAGAAACAAGGCTACCCATAATAATAGCTACAGCATAAATTGGTACTTGGAATGTGTTAAATGCAAGTAAGTCGACAAATCCTTTTTTTAGACCTCCACTTTTTTCATTTGTTTGTGTAATTTCAAAAGCTTTTTCTCTCCACCATCCATATGGTCCACCTGTAACTGAATTCATTGCTGTTGCTGAAGCTCTTGAAGCAATAATTCCAGCTAAATTTAAACCTATACAGTAATCTAATAGGATTCCTACTGTTAATGAATAAGATATATTTCCTATAGTATCAACTAAAATTGTTTTTTTAGTTGAATTTCTTATAATTTCTTGATCTACTATTTTTTCTAAAGAATTATTTTCTTCCATTCCACTGATTTAATAATTAATTAGAATAATAAAAGTTGGGACAAATAATTCCACATAAACCAAAATATTTAAATAGTTTTCTTCATATATGTGTAAATACCTTGGAATTAGATAAAAAAAATTCACAAATATTATTTGAATTAGATAAGAATTCAAGAATTTCAATTAATAAAATAGCTAAAAAAATAAAATTAAGTAGAGATGTTGTAAGGTATAGAATAAAACAATTAGAGAAACAAGAGATTATTCAAAAATATATTGCTATTATTGATTTTACTAAGTTAGGATATCAAAATATACGGCTTTATCTTCGCTTAAAAAATACTAGTACAGAAATAGAAGAAAAAATGATTAATTATTTAATTAATCAAAAAAATATTTTTACAGTATATAAAACTGATGGTAAATATGATCTTGCTATTGGTTTTTTTGTTAAAGATTTACAGAAATATCAAATATATTATGAGAAATTTCTTAAAATATTTAAGCCTTATATTTTAAAAAAAAAATTTAGTATTTGTCTTAATTATGTACATTTTAATAGGAATTATTTAACTGAAAAGAAATATTATAATCTGTCACCCATATCAATAGGAAGTTCCAAATTCTATCAATATGACAATAAAGATATACAGCTTCTTAATTTAATTAAAGAAGATGCTCGTATTTCACTTTTAGATTTGTCCAAAAAAATGAAAATGACTCCAACTGGTATAAAATATAAACTAAAAAATCTTGAAAAAAATAAAGTAATTATGGCATATAAAGTTCTTATAAATTTTGATAAGTTTGGATATAAATATTATAAAATTGATTTAGATCTTGAAGATGTAAGCATAATTCCTTCACTAAAACAATATGTAATACAACATCCCAATATAATTTATCAAGATATTTTTATTGGTGGTAGTGATTTTGAATTTGATTGTGAACTTTTAAACCAACAAGAGTTATATAAAATATTTGAGGACCTAAAAAAATTATTTCCAGAAAAAATCCGTAATTACCATTATTATAAAGCTTTAAAGATATACAAATATTCTTATTTTCCAGAAGATATCTCTTGTTAAATATTAGCCAAAGTATTTTTTATATCTTTTAATTTTACTTAATTATCAAAAGATTTATATCTCAGAAGAAGAGATACATGTTTAGAGCATATTTTGTGATTAATGTATTCTTATGATTAAAAAAAAAATTAATATTAACGAATAGAAGAAATCTATTTAAAATAATGAATCTTATTAGTTTGTATGAGACCTAAACATGTTGCAAGAAATCCTATAATAACTTTAGATTTTGATGGATGTATTGCTCTTGGAGAACAAGCAAAAATTAAGTATGCAAAAGTTTATCATAATATTGATTTAAACTCAAATCAGATTGTAAAGAAAACATATCCTTTAGGTCCTGAAAAATATAAAGAATTAATGGATAAAGTTACAACAATACATATAATGGAATATATTTTAGATCCCAAATGTAAACAAGTTTTAAAAGACCTTTATAATGAAGGATTTAGATTTGCTGTTGTAACTTCAAGAAGTGGAGAAGAATTAAAAGCTGCAATAAAATTTTCTAAATTTAATAAATTACCAATTTCATATTTTCATGGAACCGATAATAAACCAAAGACACTTATTTGTAGAAAATTAAAATCTAGAGCCATGATTGATGATTCATTACATAAGTTAGCAAAATTGGTAAATACGCCTTTACATTTGTATTTTCTTAAAAGAAAATGGAATTCACATGAGATTGTTTCGAGAAGATCAGAAGTAATTCAAATTAAAGGTTGGAGAGAGTTTCAAATAAAACTTTTAGAAATGAGAGAATTACATGAAGCAATTTGTTATTATAATAATTGGAGAAATAATTTTGCAAGAGTTAAACAAATTTCTGATTTCTTGAAAAATAATAAACCAAAGGCTTTGAAAATGTTAAAAGATTATAGGAAAGAAAAATGAAAGTTATTTTATTTGATATTGGAGGTGTTATTTGTGAAGATATTGAGAAGCATATGATGAAAGAGATCTCTGAAGAATATAAAAAAGATTATTCTTTTGTTATGAAAGTTAGAGATAAATGGTGGAAATTATATGCTTGTGATAAAATTAATGAAGAAGAATACTGGAAAGGATTTTTGAAAGATGTGGGAATTGAAGAAGATTATTCTAAATTTGTAAAATTGCCATATGAGAGATATATTATATTAAAAAAAGGAATAATCTCGTATATTGAAAATTTGTCAAAAAAATATAAACTGTTTATAGTCTCTGATCATTCTAAAGATTGGTGGAATTTTGCAAATGAAAAGTTTAAAATTAGTGAATATTTTGAAGAAAAGTATTTTTCTTTTGATTATAAAAGTTTGAAAATCGAAGGAAAATTATTTGAAGAAGTTTTAAAGAAAGTAAAAAGTGAAGATTGTTTGTTTATTGATAATTCTAAGGAAAATTTGAAAATTGCTCAGAAGTTTGGAATTAAAGGTTTATATTTTGAAAATGTTGATGATTTGAGGAATTTACTTTCTTGACCAAAAAGTATGTTTATTATCTTCTCTCCATTGTAAAAAATCTGTAAACATTTTATTATGATCAAAGGCTAAATCTGTATTTTTTATATTTTCTATACTTTCCCAAAAAGGAATACCTTCATCATCTCCATCTAATTCTTTTGTTAAAGCTTTTGCAATAAATACTGTTGAGATAGTATGTTTACTAGGATTCCTATTAGGTTCAGAATATACTCCTAAGATAGAAACTAATTCAACATCAAGTCCTGTCTCTTCTTTTGATTCTCTAATTGCTGCTTCTTCTACAGTTTCATCATAGTCAACAAAACCACCAGGAATAGCAACTCTACCCTTGTGAGGTTCAATATTTCTTTTTACTAAACAGATTTCATCTTTGTCATTTACTATAATAATATTCGATGTTGGTGCAGGGTTTTTGTATTCCATTTAGAAAATAAGTGAAATAAGAGTTTTTATAGTTTATTTAGTTGAATTCTGAAATAGAAATTAAATATTTTGTTATTCTCTAGAAAGTAGTGAAAGACGAAAGATTTAAATATTATAAGAACGGCTTAAAAAATATGAGAAAATTAGTTTTGAGTCTTGGATTAGGTTTAGCGGGTTTGGCTTATGCAGGTGATTCAATTATTACTTCTGTTATCGATAGAACTTTTCAAAGAGATGTTGTTGATTATGGAGATGCTGTAGTTTTATTCTATGGTTCAGCTACAAATACTGAAAAAGGTAGAATCACCCACAATAATAATAAACAAGCATTTGAAGCAATTGCTGAAATGTCTCAAGGCGTTCAAAGAAATGGACATCCCATAAAATTTGTAACTTATGATGTTATGCAACATGTTTATCAAGGATTAACAGCAAAAGAATCATTATCAAAACTTAAAGATTTATATGAAGTTCATACACTGCCATTTTTTCAAGTTTACAGAGATGGAGAATTATTTGATACTATGCCTTGTGGTTTAAATGATGAAGGAGCTGTAACAGCTACAATAAATAATATGGGAGAAGGATTAATTCCTTCTGTATTTGAAGGACCTTTAGATGGAATAGTCTATGGCTATGAAGGTACTTGTAAATTACATCCATTAGAATAAAAGAAAGTATTTTAAAGAATTATTCTTATTCTATATATTAATGAAAAAAGGTGTAATAATAAGTTTTATCTTAATTATCTTTTTATTTAGTATAGTAAGTGCTGCATTTACAATAGATGATAGTGGAGATCTTCAAGAAAGAGATAGTCAAGAAGCAGAGGGGGAAACTTATCCAACTTATGAGCCAGAAGATGTTGTAGAAGAAGTTGAAGGAGCAACATATGATGATGAAGGTTATAATTTTGAGGAAGTAACTGATGAAGAATTTGAAACTAATTTTGAAGCTGATGACACAATAACAACCTCTCAAGGTTCAATGGCAGATTTCTCTATGACAAATGCTTTATTCTCTTTAGGATCTTTAGTACAAGGATCTTTTGTTTCTTTTGAAAATAATAATAACCTTTTCATAAACTCAGTTTTTGATGCTTCACAATTTACTGCAACCTTAAATGAAGAAGGCGAAATTGCTGTTGCTCAAAAAAATGGATTTGGAAGTACAGGACAAGTTTACATCACTTTAGAGAATGGAAACCTAACCCAAGATGAAGCAATTATATTTGTACCAGAAGGAGATTCACCAACTTATATTTATTATAACTCTACAGAAATTGAATTTGAAGATGGAAGTATTTACTTACTAGGAGAAAGTGTAACAAACAATGATAATACAGATGGAAGTACAACAGTAGAGTTTGATGAAAATGGATTTACAAGATTAGAATTGCATGCAGAAAATGTTTATACTAATTTTGATTATAGTATAATTAATCAAGGAAGTGAAAGTTTGATTATTTGTAAAGAAGATTCTTTGTGTGATATTAATATTGAAGATGGAAGTTTTACAATAAATGGAGAAGTTGATTTTTTATACCAAAATGAAAGTTTTTATTTGTCAAAAGATCCGAATAATGTTTTTAGTTATGATAGTGGAAGTTTAGAAGTTAAATTAAGTAATGCTAAAATTAGAAATGGAGTTCTTGCTTATGTTTATACTGGAAATCATTTAATTACTGAAGGAAAAGAAGATGTTTATGATAAACCAATAAATGAAGCTAAAGCAGATTTAGTTAGAACTTATATATCTGATGTTAATGATAAAGAAATTTTAATTAATAATAATGGAGTTTTAAGTTATCAAAATTTTGTAGCATATGATGATGATGAAATTCTTGAAAATGAAATTACTGGAGCAGTTGTTGGAACTAGTAGTGATGGAAATGTTTTAGGTTGGTTATTTATAGTTCTTGGAAGCTTTGTAGTATTTTTATTAATTAGCGAGTATAAAATTAATTTAAGAAAAAGAGGACAATTTAGTATTTTTGCAGTTCTTGGAATAGTTTTATTTATTATAATTGTTTTAGTCTTTTTTGTTAGTCAAGGTTCTAGTGAAGTTGAGACTAATTTGGCAAGTATAGAAAGTTTAGAACAAGCAAGAGAAGCTGTTGAGGTTTGTGTTGAAGAATATGTAGTTGATTCTGTTTTCTTACAAGGAGAGTATTCAGGATTTTTTGAAGAAGGAGAAAGTTCTTTTGGGCTTAGCTATGATTTGTTAAGTAAGGAAGAGATTGAAGAAAATTTAGATTCATATTTAGAAAGCAATCTTGGAGATTGTGTAGATATTTTAGAAGATAGTGGTTTTATTTTAGATGGAGACCGAGTTAATGTAGAACTTAGTTTTTCAAATACAATTAATGTAGAAGTTGATTCATTAGGTAAGGTATATAGAGAAGAGAGTAATTATGAAAATGTTAGAAATTTGGAAATAGAAGTGGAAGTTGATTTTGATGAAATGTATTCTATAATTGAAGGAATATATAATAGTGAATATGGTAATCCTGTTGAAAGTTATGAAAATTATTTAATCAATACTTATGTGGATAGAAGTTATGAAGAACAGTTAATTTTAGTTTATGATTTAGAAGAAGAATATGAATTTAAAATAAGTAAAAAATTAAATTTATAAGAAAACAAATTGATCTCTTTCTGGACCTACACCAATCCCGTAAATAGGCACTCTAACCTGAGCTTCAATAAAACTCTTTACATCAAATACAGAACTTGGCAAATGATCCTTATGAGTTGCTCCAGAAATATCTTCTCTAATATGAGGTAAATATTCTACAATTGGTTTTGCAGCCTCTGCTTCTTTTGTTGTTGTTGGCATATAATTAATTATTTTACCATCTAATTCATAAGCAGTAACTACTGGAATCCCTGGCAAAGTTGTTCTTGAAAAATGTTCTAGACAGTCAAACTTAGTTATATATAACTCATCTATATCATTAAGAGCACAGTTTTGTTTTAACATCACTAAGTCTAAAGCTCCAATTCTTCTTGGTCTTTTTGTAGATGCACCATATTCTTTACCCCACCTTCTTAATAAAATTTCTAAATCTAAAGGATTTTCTGATTTGGATAAAGTATCTATATCATAAAGCCTTTTTTCTTCTGCTTTTTTATATTTGTTTCCACCATCAGCCATACAATATTTTTCAGATTCTTTTCCTGCAAATCCAGAAACAAATGGACCGTTACCAACCCTTGACATAATAGCTTTGGCAACACCCATTGTTCTTTTATGATATCTTGAAGATAAATCACCACAAGTGTATGCTGCTCCTGCTAATGTCCTACTTGAAGTAACAAAAGGAACAGTACCTGTAAGATTATCAAGCATTACTGCTTGTGCACCCTCATAGAAAACATCATAACCATAATCAGCAACTAAGCTTTCTAGAAATAAAGGATTTTTGGTTAAATATTTTTCAAGTTCCATAGTTTCCATATGAAATTCTTCAGTTAATTTATTAACATTTAAATCTAAATTATGTATAGCATTTGTTTCTTCTAAATTTGCTCTTACAACATCTTTTCCAGCTTCTGTATCAATTAAATAATCTGCAAATCTTAAAGTCTTTAATGTTTCACCTAATGCTCTTTGTGCTCTGTCTGCATAAGCATGACCAATTCCATTTCCAGTTGTTCCAATAGCTTTACCATGAATAGCGTCAAGGATTAAATGATGAGGTTGAATTAAAGTTGTATTTGCAGCAATATGTAATCTTTTTTCTATAGAAATACCAATATTATTTATGTCAGTAATTTCTCGGTTTGTTTTTTGAGGATTTAAAACACAACCACTTGCAATGTATAATTTTGCATCAGGATCAAATATTCCAGAAGGAATTTGATGTAAGACAACTCGTTTATCTCCTTTCTCTAAAGTATGACCTGCATTTGCTCCACCAGCAAACCTAGCAACTACATTTTTATATTTAGGAGTTAATCTTAATCTTGAATCCCTTAATCGAGATAAAATTTTGTCTAAAACTCTTGCCTTACCTTCATCACCATATTGAAGTCCTATTAAAACTCTTGATTCCCTTGTCATTGTAAATTTAAGATCTAGGTTAAGATTATATAAGTTTTATTATGAATAATTATATAAAGTTCTAAAGAGTTTAAAAGAGATATGAGAAAAAGAGTAAAAAAGATTTGTTATAATTGTTTGTTATGGAGCCTTATTGTTATTGTTCTAATTTCTCTGTTCTTCTATTTGATTGATAGTGGAGAAGAAGAAATAATAGTTGATAGTACTTGTGAAGGTATAAGTGATACTTCTATGAAAGCAGATTGTTATACAAGAATGGCTAAAGAGAGTGGAAATATTGAGTATTGTGAAAATTATCCTTACTATTTTGATGAATGTTTAGATTTTGCTGATCAGAGTAGAGAAGCAGAGATCGATGATTTGGAAGAAATTTGTGAAGCAAATACTGATAGTTCAAGAAAAGAAGATTGTTATGAATATATTGAAGAAAATTATTAAAAATAAAAAAATTTATTCTTCATCCACTATATTAACTAGATGTCTTAGATCAGGTCTTAAATAATTAACTGATAAGATTCCAGCTTCAATATCTTCTTTTATTGTAGGCAGAACATAATCTCTATGGTCTGACCATTTTCCTTCATCTGTAATGTAGGGTTTTTCGATTATTGATTCTCTTCTAATAGGAGTTCCATCTTCTTCAAATCCTAGAACATTTTTTCCGGAATATAAAAACCTTAAGTCATCATCAGTTACTTCAAATTCTCTACTTAATGCATCATGAGCTTTATCATCTTCTGCAAAAACTGCATCTAAAGTACAATATATTTTATCATTGTCTTTTGTCATTTTATTATTTTCCTCTGAATTTGTGTAAATCCATAGTATATAAATCTTTGGTTTTGTTTGTGATTAGTAAGTAGTAACAATAGATAGTTTTATATATGATGAATATTGAAGAAAAAGGATGACAGTTATTAGCAGTATGAGATTTAATTCTCAAGAAGGAGCAATCGTTGCAGATGAGCAAAGTACTTATGGAAATAGAAAACTTTCATTTGCTGACAAGTTAGTTAGAATTGGAAATGGAGAGACTTATGCTATTATTGGTGGAACAGGTCATGCTGATTTTTTATTTAATGTTAGTGAAAGACTTAGAGATTATTTTAATATAAATCCTGCACAAAATTCAGAGCAGATTGCAGAAATTACAGCAAGAATTATGGATGTAAGAAAGCTTGCAATTGTAAGAGGAGAATTAGAATCAAATTTAGGAATTAGATATGAAGAATTTATTTCTGGACATTGTAGAAGTGAGGAAGGCCAAGTAATACCAATAAGACAGGATTTAATTGAAAGAATGAATAATATACAAAATCAAGCTAATGCACAAATTTCAAATAATACATTTACAATTTTAGGAAAAGATAAAGACAATGTAAGATTATATAGAGCAGATGCAAGTAATTTAGTACCAACATTAATTGGAAGACCTTATGATGTAGTGGGTTCAGGTAATGATAGTGCTGATGAAGTTATTGTAGAATTTATTGAAAAATTAGAAAGAGAAAAATTGAAAAATATTGATCCTGTTGAAGGTATTGAAGCTTTAATTTATGCTACACATAGAGCCTCTGTTAGAAATCAAGGTGTTGGTGGAACTCCAGTTATTTATGTAATTGGAAAAGAAGGAGCTTTCTTAGTTAGTGAAGCTAGATCACAATTAGCAGATAATATGGTAAGAGGTTATAGAAGGGAATTTTTAGATAGAGATGTTCTAAAAATGTTACTTCAAGAGACAATTTATGGTGAAAAAGAAGTTGATGATATTGAAGACCAAATGTTTGAAGCTGCTAAAAAAGGTAGAGAATTTGTTAGATATTTAACTAGCAAAAAAAGTTAATTTTTTTATTTTAATAAAGATTTTTCTTAGATAAAATTTATAAACAGTTTAAAGAAAAATAGATGAATGAAAATCATAAACCCAAATTCTGATATGCACAGTCACACTTTTAGTTATTCTGATGGATTAAATTCTGTTGATGAAATGGTAATTATGGCCGGAAGAGCAGGCTTAAAAAAATTTGCTATAACAGATCACTCTAAATCACATTTAATACGTCATGATATTGTTAAAAAAACAAGTGGATCTTGTGTTAAATTTAGATGGAAAAATATTCATAATGATGTTAATGTTGTTTTTGGTGTCGAAGCTGATTTAATTAGTGAAGAGGGAGAAGTAGATTTTGAAAATGAATATAGAATGAAAGATTTTGTTTTGTTATCTGCACATAGAGGTGTGTATAAGGGTGAACCTAGAAAAATTACTGATGCTTATATTAGTGCATTAGAAAAACACCATAAAGAAATTGATTGTATTGGACATCTTTGTGCTAAATACTTTTCAGAACATGTAAATGTTGGAAGAGTTGTTGAAGTTGCAAATCATTTTAATGTGCCTGTAGAATTAAATTGTGCAAATTTAGTTTTTGGTAAAACTGATATGGAAAAATTAGAGCAAATGTTAGGAATGGTTGATAGAATTTATGTTAATAGTGATTCTCATACTCTGTATGATATGATGCATTTGAGAATTAATGGATTGAAATTTTTGAGGGCTGGTGGATATTAATATTCTTTTTTTACATCAAAATAGTTAGATTTATAAAGGACCAATTGAAAAAAAATTTATGGATTTTATAAGCAATTATGAAGAGAGTGTAGAACGATTTAAAAATGCTTGTTCAGATGCAATATTAAAGAGTTATCCTATTGGAGACCATGAAATTAATGTTGCACATTTTGATAGAAGTGGACCTTGTAGATTAGTTATTCAAGCTGGTTTGCATGGAGCTGAAGGTTATGCTGGTTCTGCTGCAATTATTGACACTATTGAACAAGTTGTTGGAAAGAGTGATTGGAGTTTTAGTTTTATTCATGGGGCAAACCCAAAAGGTATGGCAGAAGGAACTAGATTAAATCAAAACTATGTAGATTTGAATAGAGCATTTGCTTCAGATCTGGAACATTCTAATCCAGGCTATAATACTTTAGTAGATATTTTGAATCCTAAACATAGGTTTACAGGAAAGGATGCAATAAATTTAATTAAAACTTTTGTTGAATATAAAAAATCAGGAAGAGTAAATGAACTAAAAGAAGCTATTGCAATGGGACAAAGAGAGCACCCAGGTTTATTGTTTTATATAGGCCAAAGAGGAATAGATGAGCCAGAAGTTATAAATTTAAAAAAAATATATAAAAGAATTGCAGAAAAAGGGCAGCCATTTATATTTTTAGATATCCATACAGGATTTTTTCTCAATGAACAATTAATTGGATTTGTTCCTCAAGCACCAGGAACTCAAAAATTTGATTTAATTGATAAATTGTTTGAATCTTCACCTTTAACATCTCTTGAACAACCAGATGAAGGTTTTAGAGCAGTAGGATCTTCAATAGATTATGTGGATTCACATTATGAAAATGCTCTTGTTATGGCTCCAGAGTTTGGAACTGTTGGAAGTAAATTTTCAAATGGAAATAAGGACCACCCTTTATATGGTTTGGATCAAACTACAATGCAGTTAAGTGCTTTAATAAGATTGGTTGCAGGATTACAAAATAGACATTATTCTACTCAAGAAAGTCGTTTGTTTACACCATCATACAAATCAGTTGCATTGGCAGAAAGAAGGTTATTTCTTCCAGATTCTAAAAAATGGCAAAAATTCTTTGAACATAGATTTAGAACACTAAGAGATAAAATAATGAATGATGAAGAAGTTTTATCTTTAAATTGGTTAAGTTAATTTTTTAAATTCAAATACAAATATAATAAATGCTAAATAAAAATATTAAAAAAAGTAAATACGCCAAGATAATGTTTTATTTGATAATTCCAGCTTCTAAAGCAACATTTGCTACAATAACTTTAACAGTTTTAATAAGGTTTGGATAGTCAATTAAATATTCTAAATCATTTTTGTTATGATTAATAAGTCGTATATAAATCTTATGGAATATTGGCCAATAGATTCATTTTGAATCGTATACCATACATATTTTTTAGAAATAGCTTCTTATAAGTCCTTTAATATTCCCCAAAAAGAAGGGATATTAAAAAGAGGTTTTATACCCATAGGTAAAATACGCCGAGACTGGGATTTGAACCCAGATATCCAAAGGAAACAGGATTTCTTCGTTATTATAAACCTAGCAGTCATACACTCTCATTATGAGATCTGCGCAATACCAGATTATGCGATCTCGGCAATATAAAACCTTGATCTTTCCAAAGATTATATTTATTTAAATGCTTTTGGTTTCTTGGACTAATCTCAATTATCCATTTTTCAAGCTGTTTCTTACCCGAAAGACACAATTTATATGCACTTGTATGCTTATCAAACCAGATATAAGAACGAAATTCAAGGATATCAAGTAATTTCTTAAGATTATCTCTTAAAATTTTTGAAGCAAAACCAAATTCTATTTTAGGATAATCATAAATAGATTTACTATTTATTTTTTCAAATCTCAAGCACCCATCTGTATCAAATAAACCTCTGATAAATGATCTTTGAATATCTAAATTGGAATCAAAAATATATTTGGGGATTTTTGCTATATAAGTTTTACTTCCGATTGGCATTTCATAATCTAAAAAAAAATTAATTATTTGTTTTTTGGAAGTTTGTATTCCCCAAACACCATTACCTCCATCATTTCTAAATTTTGAAATAAAAGCAATATCAAAAATAGATTCAAGAAGAGGAGTAATATTTTCAATGTAATAAATTTTCTCATCTAAACTACCTCTTAATTCCCAAACTACACCTCTATTTGTTTTGTATAAAGTACCATCTCCGATATGTGCACCAAGTAATTCTGCAATTTGAGGATTAATTTTTTTAAGCATAATTTATTTAAGAAAAATAAGTTTATAAGTTCTGCACAGACCTGTGTCCAATGACCAGACTATGTTAAAGAAAAAAATAAAAAATTATTTCTTTTTATTAGTCATTCCTTCAAATGCCTTAAGAATTTCCAAAGGAATTGCAAAGATTATTGTATTACTCTTATCACTAGAGATATCATTCAAACTTTGTAAAGTTCTTAGATGTAAAGCTCCAGGAGCTAATGCTAATGTTTTTGCAGCCTTAGACATATTTGTAGCAGCTTGAGCTTCACCTTCTGCCTTTGTAATAACAGCTCTTCTTTCTCTTTCAGCTTCAGCTTGTTTACCAATAACTCTTTTCATTTCTTCAGGTAAAACAATGTCTTTTAGTTCTACAGAATTTACTTTGATACCCCAAGGATCTGTTTCTTTGTCAACAATGTCTTTAATTTTCAATGCAACCTTATCTCGCTTTGCAAGTAAATCATCAAGTTCAACTTCACCAACAATATTTCTCATTGTAGTTTGAGCTAACTGAGAAATTGCATAAGGATAATGTTCAACTTCTAAAATTGCTTTTTTTGCATCAGTAACCTTGTAATAAATAACTGCATTAACTCTAACAGAAATATTATCTCCAGTCATTGCTTCTTGATCTGGAACATCAGCAACTCTAACTCTCATATCCGCTTTTTGATGAGTTTGAAGAACAGGAATTACAATGTTCAAACCAGGTTTTAAAACTGAAGAGAATTTACCTAAATTGAATTTTACACTTCTTTCATATTCTTTGATAACTTTAAGACTTGATAATAAAATTACACCACCTATTATTGCTATTGAGATACCTATTGCCATTTTATTATAAAATTGATTATTTGCTTTATAAGCTTTGTGATTTAATGAAAAATAAAGTTAATAGAGAAGATGCAGCAAATATTGTAAAATAAGATAATTCTAAAGCAGTAAGTAATAATAGTAATGGAGGAAAGAATAAAAATATTTTTCTAACAATTTTCTTAGATCCAGAAACAATTCCAAAGATAAAAATTAGTGAAGCTATATAAAAGTTTAAAGTTAGTAAAGCTAAAGAAAAGTAGAAATATTTTTCTTTTAATACAAATGAAGATAAAATTCCTAGAATGATTGCTATATAAGTTAGGTAAGTGTTTGTGAAATTAAAATAGAAGAGTAAAATTGAAATTAGTAGTATAATAATTAGTTCAGTAATCTTTATGTATTTTTTTCCAGGTTTTATCTCCTCTTTACAGAAGTGCCTAATTAGTAAACCTATTAGTAATCCTGAAAATACAATTAATGGTAAAAGGTATAACATGTCTATTGTAAAGAATGAATAGTTTTTTAAAGTTTTTATTATTAAAAGGTCATATGTTACTTAGTTTATTTGAAATCGGACAATTTATTATCCTAACTTTAGCACTTGGATATATCTTTTCAGGGTTTATTAAAACTGATCCATATAAGCCAAGAAAACTTTTTGATTGGGAAGATATTAAGTTCGCTGCGATTGTTTCTACCCCTGCTGTAGTGTTACATGAGTTTGGACATAAGTTTGTAGCATTAGCATTTGGATTAGATGCAACTTTTTATGTTTGGGGAACAGGATTAATTATTGGAATTATTTTGAAAGCAATAAATTCACCATTTTTATTTTTAGCACCAGCATATGTTGCAATTAGTGGGTCCGCATTACCATACCAAAGTGCTTTGATAGCATTTGCAGGACCATTTGTTAATTTGTTGATTTATGTAGTTAGTATATTTGTTATTAAAACTAAGAAAAAAATGTCTGATAAAGAATTAATAGGTTGGACAATTTCTAAAAGATTGAACATCTTCTTGTTTATCTTTAATTTAATACCTATAGGACCTTTAGATGGAGCACAAGTATTGAATGGCTTAATGGGAATGTTTTAGAATTATTTTTTTAATATTTTTTTAAGAACTTTTTTTACTTTCTTCTTTACAGATTTTTTCTGAACTTTCTTTTTTACAGGTTTTGTTTTAGCTTTCTTCTTTGTAATTTTCTTTTTTGTTGCTTTCTTTGTAACTTTCTTTACTTTCTTTTTGATTATTTTCTTCTTAGCTTTCTTTTTTGCTTTCTTCTTAACTTTCTTTTTTACTTTTTTCTTAACTTTCTTTTTCTTTACTTTCTTTTCTTTCTTTGGCATTGCATCTTTTATTGCTTTTCTTGCTGCTGCTCTTTCTTCTCTTGCTTTCTTAAGTTCTTTGTCTTTAGCTCTCTTAAGTTTTGCATCTTCTCTTGCAGTCTTTTTCTTTCTCTCTTCAATTATCTCTAAAGCAACCACATTATACTCTTCAACTTCAATACCTAAAGAAATAATTTGTTTTTGCAAATTTGCAATTGTTTTTTGATTATCTTGTTGCATTAATAATGAACCACACTCTGTACAATGAAAATCTTGATCCATGGCATTATCAATTCCTAATCTTACACAACCAGAAGGACAAACATAAAAAATACCATCTTTTTCTCTATTTACTCTATCTTTAAATTCTTGTAACTTCTTTTGTTTGAATCTCCATATAGCATTAAAAGTACTTTTTTCATTTAATGACCAATAATAAATATACCAACCTTTTCGTTTATCTTTTTTTCTTGTAGAAGAAACTAAATTGTATTCACCTAGTCGATATAACATGTTTCGAACTTGATTTACTGTAATGTTTAAATTTTCTGCAAGTTTAAATTCACTAACATTTTTTTTAACCCATAGAATATCTATTAAGGGTAATATATCATCCCCAAGGGATAATGAGACAAAATCCTCCAATACTTCTTTTGTTAGTTTCATTGTCGACGATTAATTAGGAAAAAGACTATTTTATATTTTGCCGGAGGTACTATATAAATGTTTGGTTTTTTTTTTGCTTTGAAAAAAGTTTTTTTGTAAATTTCTGCGAAAGGTTTTTAAATAAAAGTGCATTGTAAATGTTTAGCTCGAATGAGTTGAGGTGTACCCTATGGGATTATTTGGAAATAAAAAAGATGATAAGAATGAATTACCACCATTGAATTTTCCTGAATTACCAAAATCAGTTCCTTCTTTTGAACAGGAAAAATCAATGAAAGTCTCAGATGCTAAAGAAATCAAAGATGCTATTTCAAATTCAGATGTGCCACAAATGCCATCCGTTTCTTCAGAAATGACTGAAAAGCCTTTGTTTGTGAAAATCGAAAAATACAAAGATTTGGTTAACACACTTGGAAAGCTGAAAGCAAGATTAAATGATGCAGATCATATTTTGCAAAATCTAAATGATTTGAAAGAAAAAGAAAATAGAGAATTAGCTGCATGGCATAGTGATCTAGAGAAAGTTAGAAACCAATTATTAGATATTGATAGAAAACTCTTTGAATAAAAATGGCAAAAAAGAAAACAAGACGAAAGAAAGCAGTTGTACATAAAAAGAAGAAACAAGAAAGTGTACATGTGAGATTGGATAATCCGATTTCTAAGAGAAAAGATATTCTTCAAACTGCAGTTATGACAGTGGAACTTCTTAAAAAATATGAAGTTGTAAGAGAACTGAGAAAAGCAAAAGTTAGAGAAATGGATAATTTAAGAATTGTTCTAAGTGATATAAAAAAGATGACTAAAGATATTAAAACAAAAGATTTGCCAAAAGTTAAAGGAATTGATGAGAAACACAAAGAACATAAAATAGTGATGAAGGCAAAACATATTGAAAAGCATGAAGAAAAGAAAATTATAGTTCATAGAAGTGCTATCGATAGTCAACTTGATGCTTTGAGAAAAAAATTAGAAACTCTTTAATTATTTTTATTTTTTTTATACAAAATTATATAAATAGATCTTTCTATAAATAATCTATGCTGCCTGATAAGGTTATAAAAAAGAAGTACAAGCCAATTTTCTGGAAAAATCCTGATAAATATTATGCTACTAGTGTTTTGAAAGAAGAAGGATTTAAAAGAAAAATTTGTAAAGTTTGTAAAAAACCATTCTGGAGTGTTAATAATCAAAATGTTTGTGGAGATAGTGCTTGTTCTGGAAAAGGTTATAGTTTTATTGGAAAGAAAATTGGAAGTAAGGAATTAAGTTATGTTGATGTTTGGAAAAAGTTTTCACATATGTTTAAGAAAAAAGGATATGAACCAATAAAAAGATATCCTTCAGTTGCAAGATGGAATCCAACAATGGAATATACTAATGCGTCAATTGCAGCTTTTCAACCTTATATTATTTCTGGAGAAGTTAATCCACCTTCAGACCATTTAGCAATCCCACAATTCTGTTTAAGATTTAGTGATGTTGATAATGTCGGAATTACAATGTCGCATATGACTGGTTTTGTTATGATTGGACAACATAGTTTTGTTCAAGAAAAACATTGGGATCAAAAAAAGATGTTTAGAGATATGTATGATTGGAATACTAAAGGTTTAGGATTGAAAAAAGAAGATATGACTTTTCATGAAGATGCATGGGCTGGAGGAGGAAATTTAGGACCGTGTATGGAAATGTTTTCTGGTGGTTGTGAATTATGGAATCAAGTTTATATGATGTATGAACAAAAAAATAGTGGTGTTAGAGATTTGAAGTTAAAAGTTTTAGATATGGGTCTGGGAATGGAAAGAAATGCTTGGTTCTCACAAGGTGCTTCAACAATTTATGATGCTACTTTCCCAAAAACATTGAAAAAAGTATTGAGTAAAGAAGGTGTAAAAATAGATAAAAAGATTTTAGAGAAATATTCCCCTTATGGTGGTTTTTTGAATAATGATGAAGTTGATGATATGAATAAAGCTTGGAACTTTGTAGAAAAAAAAGTTGGAAAAGGAGTAAAGGATAAAATTAAACTATGGTCTAAACATTATTTTATTACTGAACATGCAAGAAGTTTATTATTTGCAATCAATGATGGAGCTTTGCCTTCAAATACAGGTGGAGGATATAATCTTAGAATGATGGCAAGAAGATGTTTAGCTTATTCAAATAAAAATGAGATTAGTGAAATTTGTGAGTGGCATGCAAATGAATTAAAGGATTTGTTTCCTGAGTTAAAAGAAAATATTGAATCAGTAAAAGAAGTTTTAGATATAGAGAAGAAAAAATATGCAAGCTTTTCAAAAGAAACAAAAAGACTAGTTGCAAATTTAGATTTAAAGAAATTAAAAGAAAATGATTTGCTGAAATTGTATGATTCTAAAGGAATTAATCCTGAAATGATTCCTGGAGTAAAAATACCTAATGATTTTTATGCAAAAGTTTCTGAGTTGCATGAGAAAAAAGCTGTACAAAAAGCTGAAGTGAAAAATGAAATTAATTTTGGAAGTTTAACAAATACAGAAGCATTATATTATGATAATTATGATAAAGTTAAATTTAAAGGGCAAGTTTTGAGAGTTGTAAAAGATTTAGTTGTTTTAGATAAGACAGCATTTTATCCAAGCTCAGGAGGACAAGTTCATGATTTTGGAAGTTTAGGTGGATGTGAAGTTTTAGATATTTGGAAACAAGGAAGTTTGATTGTACATAAAGTTAAAGATTTGAATTTTAAGAAAGGAGATCTTATTGAAGGTTTAATTGATAGAGAAAGAAGAATACAATTAAGTCAACATCATACTGCTGCACACATAGTTAATGCTGCTGCAAGAAAGATTTTAGGAAGACATGTAAACCAAGCTGGAGCTTACAAAGATGTTGAAAAAGCAAGATTAGATATTACTCATTTTGATTCTTTAAGTCAAGAAGAAGTTAGAAAAATTGAAGATGAAGCAAATAAAATTATTAAAAAAGAAATTGTTGTTGAAAGTAAATTTTATCCTCGATCTGAAGCTGAAAAAATGTTTGGAATGGAAATTTATCAAGGTGGTGCAGTTCCTGGAAGAATGTTAAGAATTGTAAATATTAAAGGTGTTGATGTTGAAGCTTGTGGTGGAACTCATTTGAAAAATACAAAAGATGTTGAAAAGATTAAGATTATTAAAAGTTCCAAAATTCAAGATGGAGTTGTAAGATTAGTTTTTGTTGCAGGTAAAGCTGCTATGAAAGAAGAAGAAAGTAAAGGAGAAGTTGTTGATGAGTTAATGAAATTGTTGAATTGTAAAAGAGAAGAAGTTCCCGGAAGATGTAGTGAATTATTTAGCCTGTGGAAAAAAGTTGTTAAAAAGAAAAAAGATGTTGAAAAGAAATTAGTTTCTGATGAGAAATTTAAAGGTGATGTTTTGTTAGAAAGTTCTAAGAGATTAAAAACTCAGCCTGAGCATGTTGTTAAAACTGTGAAGAGATTTATGAATGAATTGAGTATATAGAAACCCTTAAATAGAGTTATTAATTCTTTGAAATAAATATAGGAGCCTTAAAATGAAAGTTAAACAAGGAGATAAAATTAAAGTAGAATACGAAGGAAAGTTAGAAAATGGCGAAGTTTTTGATAGTACTGAAAAACATGGACATCCATTAGAATTTGAAGTTGGTAGTGGACAGTTAATAAAAGGTTTTGATGATGCTGTTGTAGGTATGGAAAAAGATGACGAAAAAGAAATTACTTTGAAAGCTGAAGAAGCTTATGGTCAACCTAATCCAGAAATGATGAGAAAAGTACCTAGAGATCAATTACCACCTGAGCCTGAACCAAAAGTTGGAATGATGTTAGCTATGGCTTTACCAAATGGACAACAACTTCCTGCAAAAATTACTGAAGTTAATGATAGTGAAGTTACAATCGATTTGAATCACCCATTAGCAGGTAAAACTTTAATCTTTAAGATTAAGATTATTGAAATTTCTTCTTAATTTTTTATTTTATTTTATTTAGAAAGGTTTATTAATTCTCTTAACTAGCTTAGAAATAAGATGGAATTAAAACTAAAAGAATGTCCAAAAAACCCTACTATTATTGAGGGGTTCCCTGGAGTTGGACTTATAGGAACAATCACTACTGAATATTTAATCAAACACTTAAAAGCTAAAGCAATTGGATTCATAAAATCTGAAGAGATTGCGCCAATTGCAGCTGTGCATGAAGGTAAAGTTGTTCAACCTTTAGAGTTATATTATGTTAAAAGTAAAAATTTAATTATTGTACATTCTTTAGTTGATGTTAGAGGAATTGAATGGGAAATTGCTGAAGCATTAACAGAAGTTTATAAAAAATTGAAAGCTAAAGAGATTATTAGTATTGAAGGAATTATGAGTCAAGATGTTACTAGTATAAAGACATATTATTTTGCAAATAAAACTATACAAGCAAAAAAGTTTGCGAATTCAAGTGCAAAACCTTTGAAAGAAGGAATTTTAATGGGTGTTACAGCAGCTTTATTGTTACATAGTAAAGATATAATTACAACAGGAGTTTTTGTTGAAACACATACAAAGTTACCAGATAGTATGGCTTCAGCGAGAATAATTGAAATTTTAGATATTTATTTGAACTTAGGAGTAGATTATAAACCACTTGAAAAAGCTGCTAAAGAGTTTGAAGATAAGTTAAAAGATTATGTTGGTAAGATTGATAAGAATACAGAAAAAACTGATGTACATAACAAAAAAGTTAACTACTTCGGTTAAATTTTTTTCTTTTTTATGAGATATAGAAAATCTAAATGGAATATGGATCTTGTTTATCCTAATAAGTCCTATGGTGGTGTGTATTCTCTTGGACTTTTGATTATTGAAAATATTGTAAATTTAAGAAAAGATTGGTTTTGTAAAAGAGTATTTTCGGATTCAGGTAAAATAAGTTCAAAGTTAGTTGGTTTTTCTTTACAATATGAATTAGACTTGAAGAAAGCAATTAGTATGAAATGTGATGGGTTAAATTTTGCTGGTGGACCTTTAGTTTCAATGAATCCTGAAATGATTGGAAAACATTTTGATTTTTTATTAATTGGGGATGTTGAAGAAAATATTGTAAAAGTTTTAAAAGAATATGAAAAAGGTGAAGATAAGTTTTTAGAAAGGATTTCAAAATTTAAAGGAGTTTATGTTGCAGGAAAAAATAAAGTTAGTTCTGCATTTGTAAAAAATTTAGATGATTATTCTTATCCTGTTGTTCAAGAATATCCCGAAAAGGTTGACAAGGATTTTGTGTTTGGAAAATGTTTTATTTTAGAAATTGAAAGAGGTTGTCCATATAATTGTAAGTTTTGTCCATTGAATGAATTTTATGAAAAGTTTAGATATAGAAGTTTAGAAAGTATAAAAAAACTTATTGATGAAGGTTTGGAAAAAAATAATGTTGATAAAGTTGTAATTTATGCAGCATCATTTGCACATCCTAAAAGAAAAGAAATTTTAAAATATTTATTAGATAAAAAAGTTAGAGTTACAGTTCCATCATTAAGAGCTGAAGTTATAGATAAAGAAAGTTTAGAGTTAATAAGAAAAGGTGGACAGGAATCTGTGACAATAGCTCCCGAATCTGGAGAGAGATTAAGATTTAGTTTGAATAAAAAAGTGAAAGATGAAGCCTATTTTAAATTTATAGAAATGGCAAATGAAGCTGGCTTTAAAAAATTAAAAGTCTATATGATGATAGGATTACCGAATACAAAAGAAAAAGATTTAGAAGACTTTGTTGAATTTACAAATAAAATCAAAGAAAAATTTAATGGACAAACATATCTTTCTATAAATTATTTAGTTCCAAAACCTAAAACTGAATTTTCTGAACATGTTTTTGATAAAAAAGTTTTAAAGAGTGAAGCAAAGTATCTGAAAAAAGAATTAAAAAAAATAAAAGTTAAATTTTCTTCTCTAAGTACTGCGTACAAAGAGTGGCAAATTATTCATGGCCAACTAAATTAGGAAAGTTAGGTAAAATACGTATAATACCATAAAAATTAATACAGTAATTAAACCTGAAATAATAAAACCTAAACCAGACCAAAATCCATCAGCCACAGGATCCTTTAATTTAATATCTGTCATGATTTAATATAATTTAAAGAGATTTATAAGAATTATTTGACTAGAGACTAGGTATTATAGAATAATCATTACTAATGCAGCAACTATTGGAATGTAAATATTATCATCAATTTTTAATTTAAAACCTTCAAGACCCATTGCTATTAAACTTGCCCATAAAGCTAAAGCTAATTCTACAAAAATTAACGCAGATACGAAAGAAAATAAAATCCCAATAATAGTTCCTTCAACTGATTTCAAATGTTTGTAAGTTTTGTTGGATAAAATTTTTCCAAAAATGTGTGATGCAGCGTCACCAACAGATAAGATTATCATTGAAGCTAAAGCTATTTTTAATGGGAAAAAGTATAAAACAATAATTGAACCAATCATGAAAAGAATAGGGCCTTTACCGGGAAAGCTTTTTCTAAACTCTTTTCTTTCAAAATTATCCATAACCCAAGAAGCAAGAGGTATTCTTGTAAATGCACAAAATTTTGATAAAATGAAACCTAAAACAAGAATAGCAAGCATGTGATAAATGTTGAAAAGTCCAAAATAAAGCATAGTTACAAGAAAAATTCCAAAAAACATGTGTAATAATTGTCTACGAAACTCTAACTTTGTAATCATAGATAGAAAAGCAAAATTGTTCATTTAAAAAGCTTGTGGACTAAGAAAGATTTATTAATATATGAGGCTTTGTTTTTCTTGATGACTAAGTATAAAGTAATGGGTGAAACTAAGATTAAGTCTAAAGGGATATTCAATGTTGAAGATTTATATGTTGAACTTTACCTTTGGTTTAAACATTATGGCTATGTATGGAGTGAAATTGAATACAGAAAAATAATGTTTCCAGGTGGAGGTTATAGGTTAGAAATTGTTTGGATGGGTAAAAAAAACCTTAATGACTATAATACTTTTCAAATTCATTTAATTCTGGGAGCTGATGTAAAAGGTGATGTAGAAGTACAATTAGAAGGAGGGAAGAAAGTAAAGAGACAACAAGCAACATTAGAATTTAAGAGTTGGGGAGACCTTTATACAAATGATAAAATCTGGAAAGGTAGGACCTTTGGTAAACAAATGCAAAAAGTTTATGAAATTATGACTAAAGATAGATTAGAACAATATAAAGAAGATACATATATTGAAATTTCAAAGTTATATGATGAGTTAAAAGCTTTCTTGATAATTAATAAGTAAAATGAAAAAATATTATTTACTACTAGGTATATTTGTATTACTTGATCAATTAACAAAGAAAATTTTTG
>JABHLH010000015.1 GCA_018692925.1 archaeon | reverse complement strand
TAACTGTTGATGGCTATATTAGTGTTAATGCTACAAGTATAACAGGTAATGGTGCTGGTGCTGGTGGTAGTATTTATTTGAGAACAGGAATTTTATCTGGTTCAGGAAATATTAGTGCTGTTGGTGGAAGAGCTACATCTGTAGGTGACGGTAGTGGAGCTGGTGGTAGAATTGCAATTTATTATGATACTTATAATTTTGTTGGAGGAATTAATGCAAATGCACAAAAAGCAGCTTATGATTATGACCAAGGCGGTGCAGGTACTATTTATCTTAAAGATTCTTCAAAAGGTTATGGTAATTTAACTATCAATAATATAGGTCTTACAGGACCTATTAGAACTTTGTTAAATGATAGTCTTTTAGATACTTCTACTTTGGACAATTTGAATATTTATGGGGGAAGTAGTGTAATTATTGATATGAATTTATCTGTTTTAGATGATATTTTGAATATAGATTCTCTTGCAGTTTTAAATCAAACTGTTATGTTTACTATGGATAATATTTCTAATCTAACTTTGAACGGAACTTTAATTTTAGGAAATCATAGTTTTAATAAAAGTATGGATGTTCATATGTTAAGTGGATCAGTTTTATCACATAAAAGAAATAATGATAGTCAATTGTATATGATTAATATTAGTGCAAGAAATTTTACAATTGATAATAATGCTTTTATTGAAGTAAAAGATTTAGGTTATTCAAGTGGTTATGGACCTGGTGTTCCAAGTACTGCTGATTATGGTGGTGGACATGGTGGTTCTGGTAGTAAAAGAGAAGGTATACCTTACGGGAGTTTAACGAGTCCTTTAGAATCAGGTAGTGGTGCTCAAGGATTTACTGGTGGGTTTGGTGCTGGTGTAATCCATTTAAATATTTCTGATACCTTAACCATTAATGGTTTTATTGGTGCAAATGCAAGTAAAGAAACTAGTGATGGTGCTGGTGCTGGTGGTAGTATTTATTTGATTACAAATAAGTTAGAAGGTAGTGGAAATATAACTGCAAGAGGAGGAGCTATTGGTACTGTTGGAGATGGTAGTGGTGCTGGTGGAAGAATTGCTCTGTATTATGAAACTGATATTTTCTCTGGAGAAATTGATGTAAGTGGTGCTTTGAATTCATGGTTAAATTATAATGGTAATAATGGTTCAATTTTTAGATGTCAATATACTGAAAGTATTTTTTGTAGAGGAGATGGTGGATCAGATGTTTTAATTACAAATGGAAGTCTTGAACAGAGAACATTTTATAGTAAAAATGATAGTGTTAATATTAATAAAACTTTTAGTGGGAGTTGGACAAATGAAACTATTAATTGGACGGATAGTTCAAATAATGTTTCCGTTGTTACAACAAATAATATTAGTGGATTATATTCTAACTTAGATTATTTTGTTTTTGCAAATAATGTTTCTGTTGAAACTATTACTAGTGATGGAAGTGGAACTTTGTCAGGTTTTGATACAACTTTATCTACTTCACCACAAATTTTAGGAGTTAGAGCAAAAACTAATCCTACAATAAATAGTGTTGAAATAAATACAACTGTAATTCAGGGTTATTTTGTACATTTAATTGCTAATGTAACGGATATAAATTTAGTTGCTGTTAATTTTTCAGTTATTACAAAAGATGGAAGTGTTTTTGTAAATCAAACAGGGACACAATCAGGAGATATTTGGAATTCAACTGCTTTTAATTTAAGTGAAACAAATGAGTACAATTATACTGTTGATGCTTATGATAGTTCTGGAAATATTGTTAGTTCAACAGGTTCAATAAATACTATTACTATGGGATTAGAATTTAATGTTAGTCAAGCTAATGTTAATGATAATGTTTTAGTTTATGGTTATGCAAATCTAACTAATGGTAATCCATTTATCTCAAGAGGTTTTGATTTATTTATTGATGATGCTTATCAAACTCCTTCTGATTGGTGGAACTATAGTTGGCCTTATAGGACAAATGTTAGTGTTGGAACTGGTTATGCACCTAGAGGAAATAATTCAGTTGTAAAAGTAGTTCTAAATTTTACAGCTATTATGGACGCTGCTAGAATCTCTGGAACATTAGATTCAAATTCAATTAGAGTTGCAGATATAAATAAAATTGAATTAGATGCAGAAGTTGTTAATTGGTTGACTGAAAATTCTACAGGGATGGTTAGATGGAAATTAACTGAAAATGGAACCATTGCAAAAGAAACAAATTATACTTATTATGTTTATTATGATATTATAGAAAATGGTTTGAAAGATATTCCTAATTATGATTTACCTAAAGAATTTTTCTTGTGTTCAGGAGCAGATAATTCTAATGATTTTGAATTTGCTTATTCAAATTATAATAGGACTTTGCCAACAAATTGGACAACTTGGGTTCCACAAGTTGCTAGTGATGATCATGATGAAGCTACAATTTTTGATATGGATAATGATGGGGATTTAGATATAGCTTCAGTTTCAGATGATCTTGATACTTTGTATATTTTTCATAATGATAATAATGACAATTGGAATTTTACACAAATTGAAGCTTTTGCTGAGCTTGGTGCTAATAATTGGTTTGGTCTTTGTGAAGGTGATTTTAATGAAGATGGCTGGGCAGATATTGTTACTAATGGTGATAATTGTGTTTTAAGATATTATCAAAACGATCAAGATGGAACTTTTACTTATACTTCATCACCTGGAGATTGTGGAACTGGTGAAAATAGAAAAGTAGCTTGTGCAGATTTGAATGGAGATAATGATTTAGATTTAATTGCAGGAGAATATCTAGGTACAGGTTGTTTAAATTATTTTAGGGGACATGGTAATGGTAGTTTTACTGACGATGGATGTATTTCTGATTCAGGAAGTTTTGCTGATAATTGGCATGGGATTTGGGTAGTTGATAATGATAATGATGGAGATCTAGATATTTATGGTCAATCAGCAGCTACTTATGTGACTTATTTTGAGAATAATGGGACTGGTATTTCTGCAAATGGTGTTAATATGCCGGATGGGGGATTGTTAGATTCTGCACCTATACAAGATCTATGGAGTTCAGGAAGTTATGGTGATTATGATAATGATGGAGTTATGGATCTTGCTGAAGGAAGTTGGACTGCTGCTACAAGTTATATGGGAGTTTATTGGGGAAATAATACTAACTCTAGTGATATTTTTAATGGTGGTTTACCTGGTGATTCTGATTTTGTTTCAGGGATGGTAGATTACATGATGTTTTGTGGAGGGGCAGATGCTATTCAAGATATTACATTTACTTTAGAAAATGTAAGTTCACTAATTCCTTATGCTAATGATTCTGGATATTATAATTATAGTTTAATAGCTCCAGCTTCTGGAGGAAATTATGTTATTAAAGTGAATAAAAGTGAAAGTAGTGCTTATGGTGAAACAAGTTTAAGTTTAGAAATTTTAGCTTTCCCTGCAAATCCAGTTGTAAGTTTGAATAGTCCGAGTGATACAAATTATTCTGTTGTCCTTGAAGATATTTTATTTAATTGTAGTGTAACAGATGAAAATAATAATTTAGTAAACATTACTTTGTACCATAATTTAAATGGAAGTTGGACAGCTAATGGAACTGTTGATATTTCTGGCGGTACAAATGAAACTGTTTTTGTTAGAAATATAAGTGATTTTTATAATAGTTTAGATGTAAGAGATTCTGTATTTAATTGGACTTGTGTTGCTTATGATAATGAAAGTAGAGTTGATTGGGGAAATACAAATAATAGTTTTGGTAGTTGGGATTTAGGAACTTATGATAAAATTATTTTAAATAATAGTGAAAATTATTTAAGTTTAGATTATGATGATGATAAACAAGAATTGAATAGTACTTGGTTTAATACAACAGGATTAGTTTTATTGATGCATATGAATGAAGCGAGTGGTGCTATTGTTGATTCTTCAGGGATGGGAAATAATGGGACTGATACAGGAGGTGTTACTTATAGTTCTGAAGGTAAATTAAATACTGCAATTGATTTTGGTGGCGCAAGCTATGTTTCAATCCCTCATAATGAAGTTATGGATATAACTGATACTATAACTTTAAGTGCTTGGATAAATTTAGATACTACAGGGACCTGGGAAGGTATTGTTGGTAAGGGAGTAAATACTGGACAATATGCTCTTCAGTTAGAAAGAAATACAGGAAATAAATTACAGTTTACTTCAGATTACTCTGCTAGTGAATATACTTTTGGAAATCAAATATTAGGAACCAATAAATGGTATTATGTTGTTGCAACTTTTGATAATGGTGTTGTTAGCCTTTATGTTGATGGAGTATTAGATGCTAGAGAAACAGTTGCTTGGACTATTGAGTCAGTTGATGAAGCTACAGCTATTGGGATGGACCCTCCAGGAAGTGATGAATATTTAGATGGAACCATTGATGAAGTTGCAGTTTGGAATAGAAGTTTAAGTGAAATTGAAATTGCAAATATTTATGATATGCAAAAAGGATTTTTTGTTTATAATGGAAGTTATACTTCTAGAGTTTTTGATGTTGGAAGTGATGTAACTTGGAATAATATTACTTGGGATGAGAATTATCCTTATGGTGAATTGCCAAATAACCAGGAAGTTGAAACTGTAACAAATGGAATTAATATGACTGGAAATATTTTATTGATGCATATGAATGAAGTTAGTGGAGTAGTTGCTGATTCTTCTGGAATGGGAAATGATGGTACTGATAATGGAGGAATAATTTATGATTCTGAAGGTATACTTCAAACTGCAATTGATTTAGATGGGGTTGATGATTACATTGAAGTAAATTTAACTATGCCTGATGATGGGACTGTGGCTTTCTGGTATTTTGCTGAAGATTGGTATAATACTCAAGGACTTTATGACAATTCTGTTAGTCAAGATGATTGGGAAATGTGGATTGATTCTAATGGGTTGTTACGGGCTAGAATAGATAGTGCTGGAACAATTGTAGACTATGATTTGGATAGTTTAGATGGACCTAATCATTGGTATCATATTGTTTTAACTTGGGAAAAAACAGGGAATAAAATATTATATGTCAATTCTATTTTAAGAGAAACTCAAGCTGTTACTTGGCAATATCCTGGAGGGAATATAACTATAGGTGGAGGTTATGTAGGTAATACAAATGCAAATGGAACAATGGATGAGTTTGCAATTTGGAATAGAACTTTTAGTGCAGAAGAAATTACTAATCTTTATAGAAGAAGTGTTTCAAGGTTAAATGTTTCAGCAAGATCTTGTGATGATAATGTTTGTGATACCGAAACTTGGAATGCATTTGGGAGTGATGCAAGTTTTGAAAATATTTCAAGTTTAAGTGATTCAAGATATTTACAATATAAATTAATCTATGAATCTGAGAATACAAGTTATAGCCCAGAATTAAATTGGAATAGTGTTGTTGTTAGCTATGCATCTCTTAATGCAATTCCTACTATAATAAATATCTCATTAGATAGTACTAGTTCAGCTAATTTTACAAATGGAACTTTACAAACTTATTATGAATTTAGTGATGCTGATTCAAGTGATACTCAAGTTTTAAATGAAACTCAGTGGTGGAAAGATGGAGTATTACAAACAAACCTAATTAATTTTACTTATGTTACTTCAATGAATACTAGTGTTGGTCAATGGTGGAATTTTAGTGTTAGAGTATATGATGGGACTGTTTGGAGTGAGTGGAGTCAAAATGTTAGTTTGAAAGTTGTAAATCATATTCCTGAAATTATTTCATTAGAATTAAATTCAAGCTCTTTAACAAATTCATCTGCTGAAAATTTAACTGCAAATGTTGTTGTTAATGATTTGAATGAAGATACAGTTAGAGTTGTTTATGATTGGAGAAAATCAGATATTTCAAATGCTTTAGTTAATATGCCTTTTGAATTTAGTAGTAATAAAAGTAAAGATTATTCTAGTTATGGACATAATGGAAGTGTAGCAAATGTTACTTGGAGTGCAACTGGTGGATATGATGGGTCAGGAGCTTATGAATTTAATGACTCTAATAATTATATTAATTTAGGGAATGGTTCAAATTATATTTTTGAAAATGAAATTACTATCTCTCTTTGGGTAAAACCTACATCTTTTTCTGATTGGAGTTTTTATGCTGGAAGAGGATTAAATTCTTGTGGTCCTCCTTGGGTAGGAGTTTATTTAGGAACTTGGCAAGCACCAAATACTCAAAAACCTCGGTGGGCTTTAGATATTGATAATACTTTAGTTCAAACTAATAATGGTGTGGATTTTGATATGACTGCAGGTAACTGGTATCATTTAGTTGGAACTTATAATGGGACTGCTATAAAATTATACGGTAATGGGGAAGAATTAGCTTATAATAATGCTAGTGGAAATCTTTCTAATCTGGATACTTATTTTGGAATTGGTAAAGAAATACAAGGATGTAAAACTGAATTCTTAAATGGTAGTATTGATGAAGTATTAATTTTGAATAAATCTATATCTGGAGAACAAGTTAGGGCTCTTTATCAAAATAAAACTAATGTGATGGTTTCACAAGAAACTTCTGTTAATGATAATTGGAGTGTACAGGTAACAATTAATGATGGGACTGACGAGAGTGAAGCAAATTTGAGTAACTATCTTTTTATTCTTAATAGTGCACCAACAGTTTCAAATATTGTTTTGAATTCAAGCTCTTTATCAAATTTATCTAATGGAACTTTGAATAGTTATTATTCTTATGTAGATCCAGAGGGAGGAGCTCAAATATTGAATGAAACACAATGGTGGAAAGATGGAGTTTTACAAACAGATTTAATTAATTTTACTTCTTTGAATTCAGGAAATACTAGTTCAGAGGAATGGTGGAATTTTAGTGTAAGGGCATTTGATGGAACAGATTGGAGTGCTTGGAGTGAAAATGTTAGTTTGTATATTAGAAATGCTAGACCTGTTGGTCCAAATATATTATCTCCTTTAACAGGGATAGAAGTTAGAGGTTCTACATATAATATTTCTTGGACAGCGGCGACAGATATAGATACTGGTGATAACAGGTACTATAATTTAAGTTTATATAATGTTGATAGATCTTTTAATCAAAGTATTGCAACAAATTTAGCTATGACTCAAGTAAATTATACTTGGAATACAACAGGATTAACAGATGGTAGTTATAGGATGAATATTAGTTTAACTGAAATAGGTCCAAGTAGCCCTTTTACAAATTATGCTCAAGATGGAATATTTAATATTTTTAATGCAGATAGAAGTGTAGATATTAGTATTGCTCGTCCAGATAATGGGACAGGAATTGAAATTGTTAATTTTGTTGGAGTTGAAGCAAACTTTACAAATAATAGTCAAGTTACAGAATGTCAATTTATATTTAATGGAAGTATAAATCAAAGCACAAGTATTTTTGATGGTGATAGAGTTAGATTTAATTTGACTAAGGTTGATCTTGGTAAATATGAATGGTCTATTAATTGTAGTGATGCAGATGCAAATTATAGTAGTGGGTTGAATACTTTAGTTGTAATTAAGAAATATCCTACATGGGGAGGAAATTCTACTAATTTCTCTGCATTTAATTTAGAGAATATTACTAATCTTATTTTAGATGAACCTGGCTTTGTAAAAATGAATTTTTCAAGATCAATTAATTTATTGAATTTATATAATTTAACTGCTTGTGTAAATCTTTCAAGTAATAGAATTGAAGTTAATAGTACATTATGTCCTCAGTTTAATGTAAGCTCAGAATTAAGTTTTGTTGGAGTTGATTATACAGACCCTCAAGCTCTGAAGGATGGTGCTCCTTGTAATGATACAAATGGATGTAATGAAGTAAGTTATACTGGAGGAGAATATATTTTTAATGTTTCAGGATTTACAGTTTATAGTGTTAGAGAAACTCCTGCTGTAGAAGAAGAAGAATCATCATCAAGTACTACTACTACTGCTACTTCTGGCGGTGGTGGTGGCGGTGGTGGAGGTGGAGGTGCGAGAACTTTAGCTCCTGAATTATTTGAGCCTACAAACTTTAGTTTGAGTGAAGATTCATTTACATTTGATTTAGCATTTGAAGAATCAAAAGAAGAAGTTTTAGTAATTACAAATGACTTAGGTAAAGAACAAGACTTTGATTTATCAATTAATAATATTGGAGAAGTTTTAACTTTATCAGAATATGAATTTACTTTAGATTCCTATGAAACAAAAGAAATTGTTTTACACTCTGTATCAGATAGAGATGCTGGAGTTCATGTGGGTACTTTGAAAATTAAAAGTGAATTTCAAACTGTAGATTTACCTGTGGTTGTAGAAATTGCATCACAACTTGTTTTATTCGATGCAAGTTTATTTATACCAAGTGAGTTTAAAGAATTAAATAGTGGAGAAACTTTAGAAACTGAAATAACTCTATTTAATGTAGGTTCACCAAGAAAAGTTGATGTGTTGTTGAATTATAGAATTTTAGATTTAGAAGGGAATACTGTACTAGAAGAATCAGAAACAATAGCTGTACAAGAACAAATGAATTTCAATAAAGAGTTTTATTTGCCAAGTAATATGGAAATGGGAACTTATGTACTAGGATTAGAAGTTATTTATGTAAACTCTGTTGCTGTATCTTCCTCAATGTTTGATATTGTTGGAGAAGAAGTATTAATCAGTAGTCTTGGTAAAGGTGTTTTAGTCTTAATTATAGCATTAATATTAATGATTTTATTGATAGGTATCATGTTATTGTTAAGGAGAAGAAATGCATAGAAACAATAAGTTTTATAAATTTAGGAGTGTTTTATGACTAATATAATATATATTTAGAGGTGGTAGTTTGTCAAAAAGAAAATTTGTGAGTCCAGAGGAAATTAGAGAAGATAGTCATAGTGGTCTAAATTTATTATACTTATTTATAGTAGTTATTGTTATTGGTGGATTGTTAGCAACTAGTATATTTCTTGCAAAAAGTGATAGTTTTACAAGTGTTGAAATGGAAGACATTGTTGATGTTGATCATGAATTAGTAAAAGTTTTGTTAAGTGAAGGTGAAATCGGTACTCAAGAATTTAGAGTTATGAATATTGCAGAAGGTTCTGAAAATATTGAAGTGTCTTCAAATATGGGGGATTTGTTAAGTTTTTCTGAAAGTTCTTTTTCGTTAGATTCTGGGCAAACTAAAGTTTTAGATTTAAGTTTTAATTCAATTATTGAAAGTAGTGGTGTTGAATATCAAGTTGGTGTTTATTCAGGGAATATTAATATTGCTGCTAATGGAGATATGTTAAGTGTGCCTGTAGTAGTAGATATTGAATCAGAAGAGGTTTTGTTTGATAGTAGTTTTGAGTTGACTAGAGATAGTTTTGATGCTGGTGAGAGTTTTAACTTACCAATTAGGGTTTTTAATTTAGTTAATCAAGATGCAACAAATGTTTTGTTAGAATATTTTGTAAAAGATATTAATGGTAATGTTGTTTTTAGTGGGGAAGAAACAGTTTTAGTTGATACACAATTGTCAACTACAAAAACAATTTCTTTGTCAAGTAATTTAAATCCAGGAGATTATATTTTAGGTGTTTCTATTACTTATGGGGATTCTACTGGTGTTTCAAGTTCTGTAATTAGTGTTGGTGAACAAGTAAAAGAAAATAAATTTTTTGAAGGAAATCAATTTTTTACTATATTATCAGGAATATTATTAGTCTTTTTCTTGTTCTTTGTTTCAATTTTAATTTATAAATTTATTAAGAAAGATAGTGTAAAAGAAGAAAAAAACAAATATATGAATAAAGAAGTTGTACCTTTGTTTGATAGAAGTTTGTTAATTTATTTGTTTATTGCTGTTGCTTTATTTATTGGTATTTTATTTGTGATTTTCTTTGCAGGATTTTTATCTTATGCAGGTCTTTTAGAAATATTGTTTATGATCCCCTCTTCAGTTTATGTGGTATTTTTAGTTCTATTGATCATTTTTGTTGTTCTTTTAATTTTAAGATCTATGCAAAATTTGAAAACAAGATATTATCATCATGAAGTTGATAGATTGAAAAAACAAATGGAGATTGAAAAGTATAAGAAAAATTTAGTAGGTTTACAAGAGGAAGCTAGAGAAGCTAAAGAAGGCGTTAAAAAGAAAAGGTTTGAAGAAGGTAGATTGTATTCTATTTTAAGAGCTTTACATTTAACTAAAAGTAAAGAAGAGCTTGCTGTAATTAAAAGAAAAGAAAAATTAAAAATTAAAGAAAGGTTAGAGGAAGAGAAAAGATTTGAAAGAGAACAATTAAAACAAAAAAAAGAGATTGAGAGAATAAGGAAGGCAAATGAGAGAGAGAAGCTTGATGAAATAAAAAGATTTAGATTAGAAGAAGAGAACAAAATCAAAGAAGCGGAAAAGAAGAGAGAAGAAGCTCAAAAGAAAAAAGAAGAATCTGTAAAAGTTAGAGCTGAAAGAAGAAAGTCAATTAGTAATTTTTTCAATTTCATTCCAAATAAATTAAATGAAAGAAAAGAATTAAAAAAACAAAAGAAATTAGATAAAGCTGATATTGAGATTCAAAAATTACATGAAAAAGAGAATAAAAAAGATTTATTTAAATCAAAAGAATCAAAATCACCTGAATTAAAAGAGGTTGAACAATTACCTGAGTTAGAAGAATTAAAAGCGCCAATTGAATTACCTGTTGAAGAATATCATGTTGAGCTTAAAGAAATAGATCCTTGGATTAAAGTTAATGATTTATTAAAGACTTGTTATCATGCTATTTCAAATAAAAATCTAGCTAGAGTTGAATTAAATTATAATCAAATTAAGCCTTTATTTTTAAAATTAGAGAGATGGCAGAAACAAAAAGTTTATCCTAAACTGAATGATATTCAAAATGAGATGGCTATGCTGGAAATGAGTAAATTGAGAAAAGGTTTGAGAAAGAAGAAAAAATAATCTTATTTATTTAACCAAGTTATTTCATCGTCACTAAGTTCTAATTCATTTTTTATTGCTTCTTGGCTTAATATGTTTTTTAGATACGGGAAAGTATCTCTTAGTGCTCTCTTTTTTGATGTGTGAGTAACTTCTGCTATTTTTTCACTGATAGATTTCTTTTTTGCATATCTTTGATTAGCCATCCAAATCTTTAATGGACGAGTAGATCTTTTGTAAGTAATGAATTTAGTATTTGCTTCTTCTTTTGAAAAGGCAACACCTGTTGTGATAAATGTATGAATATAAACTAAGAATCGCCAATGTTGCCATCTTCTAATTCTGCCATTAAAGACATCCGCTCTAGAAATCCAGTTGTAAGACTTCTTTATTGCTTCATGTGAATACTCATAAGGTAAGTTTTCATCAAGCCAAAGTAAGCACTCGTTAGTGTCCATATCAACTTTGTTAAAAACATTTTGAATTTCATATAATTTTTTTGATTTGAATATTTTTCTTAAACAGAAAGAAATATCTTCACTTTTGTTTCTCTCGGCTTTATCTTCAATCTTTAATGTGTTATCTAAAGAGTTTGTTTGTAAATCATTGATAGCAGATCTTAAGTCTCCTTTAGATTCCTTTGCAATTAAATATAAGTCATCTTCTTCGTAAGAGATATTTTCTTGTTCACAAATATATTTTAAATGTTTAATTATTGCATCCTTTTTGATCGGTTCAAATTCAATTAGGATTGTTTTTTTTCTTAATTTTGAAAGTTTGTTAATCCAAGGGTCAATACAAGTTAAAGCAATAGGATGTGAGGACTTTGAGAATAAGGACATTATTGTAGTTATTCCTCCTCTGTCTTTTGTTCCACTTAAAGCATCAATGTCATCTAATAAAATTATTTTACCCTTTGAGAATAAACTTTGTTGTGCAATTGAAGAACCTAGTAATTTGTTAATTTTATCTTTGTTTCTAATATCTGAAGAATTTAATTCGAAAACTTCTAAATTTTTTTCTTTAGCAATTGCATGAATAACTGAAGTTTTTCCTGTACCTGGAGGGCCATAAAGAAGTAAGGGTTTTTTTGTACTTAAGTTTTTTTTAATAGCCTCTAAAGATTTTGCTTGCCCAACTATTTCAGTCGATTTTACAGGTAAATATTTTCTAGTCCATGGCAGCATTTTTAATTCTTATATCGTATCCTAGTTTTTTTAAGTCCGATTCTAGTTTTCTTATCTCTTTTTTGAAGTAGTTCTTTTCTATTGTGTCTTCTTGTTCAGATACTTTAATTAATTCTTTGGTGATTTGATCTAATTGTTTTATTATATTATTTAATTCTTTGAAAACTGTAGGGTTATTTACTTTTCTTAATTTGTCTATTCTTTTGCTAAATTCTGCCTCTTTATCAATTAATTTAGATTTCTCTTTTTGTAATCGCTTTATTTTATCGTTCCTGCTTAAATTAAAATTGTTAATATTTTTTATTCTACTATGAATATCTTCGATAGTTTTTAATTTTCTATTAGTAATTTCTACTTTGATTATTTTTATTGTGTAATTTAACCAAGATAAGTTTCTTTCAATTGTTCTAATTTCAGATTTAAATTCAGTTTTTAATTTTATTGAATCTTTGCTTGAATTTGAAGAAAATTCTTTTAATGAGTTTAATCTTTCTTCTGTAAATTTGTTTAATTTTGAATGTGTAAATTCTTTTGGTAAAGTTATTTTTTTGTGGAATGATTTAATTTGACTTAAATAGCTTTTCTTTGGAGTGCTGGTTTTTCTTGAACCCTTTCTAGATTCTAATTCTTTGATTGCAGAATTAAGAGAAATTTTAGCTTTTTTTAATTCTAAAACTTCTTTGTCAAGAATAAACTCAACATTTTTTGTCATGAAAAGACTTAGTTGTGGAATAGTTAGTTCTTTTGTTCTTTTTTTGAAAAATTTCATGGAGAGCCTCCTTATCTTGTGAAGTTTGCAAGCAAAGCTTCAAGCTGTATGAATTCATCAGAACCTTCAACCATTCTAAACTCTATCTCACCACATTTGTCAATCAGGTCAACTCTCTTTTCTTCACTTATCTCTTCTAAATGGATTGTTTCTTTCTGTATTTGTTTTATTACGTCAATGCCTGAAAGTCCATGTTTAAGCATGGTGCTTAGTAGTAAATCTCTAGCTTTGATAAATTCTCTACTAATAGCTAAAGTAAGAATATCTTTTATTTCTTTTGGTTCTGCAGCTGAGACTAATGAGTAAATTAAGTTTCTGTCAATCTTATTGGAAATGGATGCACAACTTTGTAAAATGTTAGTAACTCTTCTAGCATCTCCAGAAGTTACCTCAATTAAAGCCTCTACTGCATCATCTGAAAATTCAATGTTTTCTGAAGAAACTATTTTGTTTACATAATCTGAAATATCTTCTTTTGTTAAAGGTTTAAATCTGAATACTGTACATCTACTTTGAATTGGATCAATTATTTTTGAGGAATAATTACAGGAAAGAATGAATCTTGTTGTAGTTACATAGTTTTCCATAGTTCTTCTTAATGCCTGTTGAGCTTCTTTTGTTAAAGAGTCACATTCGTCTAAGAAAATTATTTTGAAAGGTACGTTACCTAAAGATTTTACTTTTGCAAATTCTTTTATTGTGTTTCTAACAACATCAATCCCTCTAGCATCACTTGCATTTAATTCTAGAAAACTGTGTCTCCAATTTTCACCAAATAATTCCTTTGCAACAACTAAAGCTAATGTTGATTTCCCTACACCTGCAGGACCTGCTAATAGAATATGAGGCATATTTTTCTTTTCTACGAAAGCTTGAACTCTCTCAATGATTTTTTTTTGACCTTTGATTTGATCGAATTTTTGAGGACGATATTTTTCGGTCCATATACTTGAATCTGACATAGAGAAGAAAAGTATTATTTGGTTTATAAGTTTTTAGTAGTTTATATTATAAATAAATTTATTTTGTTCCAAGAATGCCCCAACATAAGTAAGGTGTTTTATTTTGATTTTCTTTTAATAATTTAACTTTTCCACCTTTTTTTACATAGAAACCAGCAAAAGGACCTAAGTCAGATCTTAAGAAATAATTTCCTTCTTTCCAATGTTTGGAAGTTTTTGATAAAAATTCAACAAAATCTTTCTTATTTTTTAAGTGTTCTTCTTTGAATTTGATTTTTGGACTTGCTTTATATTGGATGGAGAATTCAGTACGCATTTGCATAACCATCATTGGTTTTTGTAGGAATTGAT
The DNA here is from genome assembly GCA_018692925.1 of archaeon. Classification (GTDB taxonomy): domain Archaea; phylum Nanobdellota; class Nanobdellia; order SCGC-AAA011-G17; family GW2011-AR17; genus BS150m-G60. The sequence goes on along the minus strand of JABHLH010000015.1, from coordinate 6,300 downwards.
TTTCTGTCATTTTTTAGTACCATCTAGATCACCTCTCCTCTTACTATATCATGGTGGTAGATGCTTTATAAAGTTTTTGGTTGTTACTACTAGATAGTTTGGTCTGTTTATAGAGTGTATTTTCGAGTTTCAAAATGATTTTAAATGGATTTGAAGTGGTATTTTAATTATGATAAGAGCAGTATCTTTTGACTGGAGTGGAGTTATTTCAGATGATAGACCTCCAGTACATTATGCTAATATGAAGGTTTTAGAAGAGAATGCTAAAGAAACTTTTGATATGAAAAGATGGTTAGAACTATCTAAAGGTACAGCTTCAGATTTTTTTTGGAGTCGAGGAGTTGAGGGTACAAGAGAATTTTTAGAAGGTAGATATAGGCATTATTTAGGTGAAGCTAAAGAAAGAGGAATTGTTCCAATAGTTTACTCTGATGCTGAAGAAGTATTAGTTAGTTTGTTAGGTGATAATAAACATTTAAGTGTTGTTAGTAGTCATCCTTTAAATCATTTAATACAAGAGATTGATGATTATGGATTTGATTTGATTTTTAATCAAGTTTTTGGTGGACAAGTTGGAAAAGTTGGTGGAATTAGAGAAGTTCTAGAGACCTTATATTGTAATCCAAGTGAATTATTATACATAGGTGATACTATTTTTGATATTCAAGCTGCAAAGGAAGTTGGTGTGAGATCTGGCGGAATTTTAACTGGATATCATTCTGAAGAAAAACTAAAAGCCGAGAACCCTGATTATATTTTTAATAACTTAACTCATCTTAGAAGTGTAATTTTAAGTGAGTAAAGCTTTTAAGTCATTAATTCATTCTAATATATAGATGTTTGAAAAATTATTTGGCAGTGTGTTTTCTAAAAACAAAGCAAGCTCTCAAAATATTTCTTTAATTATTCGCTTAAATTCTCAAAATGTTTCTGTGCCAGGGAGTATGAATCATATTGCAAGGGAAAATTTCATTAAGGCTGAAGGGAAAGTTGCAAGATATGAATTTTATTATGATGTAACTCATGATCAACTTTTATTTTATGCTATTGTCAATCAAAATTTGAGAGATAAATTAAGGGCTAATAAAATGTTGTGGGTGATTAAAAAAAGTAAAAATGAAAAATTAAATTCTAGTGGTTTTCAAAATGATGCTGTGAAGATTTCTTTGGAAGATTTGAAAAAAGGTGTTTATGTTGTTCTAGGTGAGGAAAAAGGAAAAGATTTGAAAGTTTCTGATTTTATTCAATTTGTCAGTGAAGCGTAAATTTTATATATTTAAGATTAATCTCTTTTTTTATGTCAGTTGATATTTTAGATGGAATTAGAAGTAAAAGAGAATATAGAATTCATAATTGGGATCTTGATTTAGCTGATTGTGATGGTTATTTAGATAGTTTGTTGTTACCTTATATTTCTCAAGCAATTGATTTTTTAGCAAAAAGAGATTATAAAGATTCTTTAATTACTGCAGGAGATGATTTGACTTCTAGTGGTCAGAAATTATATGAGCCAAATGTTGCTAGAGTTACTATTGATACTGAATTTGGTAGAGATATTCCTGATATTGATATTATGCTAAAAATACAAGCATGGTATAAAGTTGATGGTGAAAGGGCTGAACAAGATTGGTTAGTAGAATTACATAATCTAGCTGATTTGATTAATCCTTAATAAAAAGGTATATAAATAATGTTATAATTTTCTATTCTTATATGTATGATTTTAAATCTGTTGAGGAAGAAGTAATTAAGTTTTGGGATAAGAATAAAATTTATCCTAATTTGAAGAAAAGAAATTCTAAAGGGAAAAAATTCTATTTCTTACAAGGTCCACCTTACACATCAGGATATTTACATGTAGGACATGCTTGGAATAATACTATGAAAGATATGGTTATGAGATACCATAGAATGAAAGGCGAAGATGTTTGGGATAGAGGCGGATATGATATGCATGGTTTGCCAACTGCTAGAAAAGTTATGGCAGAATTAAAATTTGAAAGTAAAGATGATATTGAAAAATATGGTGTTGATAAATTTGTAAATAAGTGTATGGAATATGCTAAAGATAAAGCAGGAATTATGAATAAAGAGCTTTGGAGATTAGGTGTTTGGATGGATCATGAAAATGCATACATGCCAATTAATAATTCTTATATTGAATCCATTTGGTGGATGATAAAAAAAGCTCATGAGAAAAAAAGATTGTATAAAGGTTTGAGAACTTTGACTTGGTGTTCAAGCTGTGCAACTGCAATGGCTAAACATGAGTGTGAGTATAAAGAAGTAAAAGATATGTCCGTGTTTTTAAAATTTAAAGTTAAAGGTAAAGATGAGTATTTTATTATTTGGACTACTACTCCATGGACAATTCCGTTTAATGTAGGAATTATGGTGCATCCTGAGTTAGAATATTTGAAAGTTGAAGTTGAAGGTGAGAAGTGGATTGTTGCAAAAGGTTTAGCAGCTGCTTTTATCAAAGGTGTTGTAGATAAAGATTATAAAATTATTGAAGAGTTTAAAGGAAAAGAATTGGAAGGTGTTGAGTATGAACATTTTTGGTCAAATGAAATTGAAGAAATGAAAGATTTGAAAAAAATGCATCCTAAAATTCATACAGTTGTTTTGTCTGATGAATATGTTTCTTTGAAAGCAGGTTCTGGTTTAGTACATATGGCTGCAGGTTGTGGTCCTGAAGATTATGAAGTTGGAAAGAAAAATAATATCCCTCCATTTAATAATTTAAATGAAAAAGGTGTGTTTCCAAAAAATATGGGAAGATTTTCTAATTGGACTGCAAAGACAGATGATAAAAAATTTATTGAGTTGATGGAAGAAGATGATGTCTTAGTTGCAAAAGTTGCAGTTGATCATGATTATGCACATTGTGAAAGGTGTCATAGTCCAGTTATTTTTAGAGCAACAGAACAGTGGTTTTTCAAAACTGAAGATTTGAAAGAACAAATGTTGAAAGAAAATAAAAAAGTTCTTTGGGTTCCTGAAGCTGGAAGAAACTCTTTTGATTCTTGGTTAACAAATTTAAGAGATAATTCTATTACTAAGCAAAGATATTGGGGAACACCTGCTCCTATTTGGGTAAGTGAAGATGGGGATATTATTGTTGTTGCTTCTGCTAAAGAGTTAGAAGATTATGGTTGTAAAGTTCCAAAGAATTTACATAAACCTTGGATTGATAAAGTTGTGATTAAAAAAGATGGTAAAACTTACAAAAGAATTCCAGATATTTTGGATGTTTGGATTGACGCTGGTTGTGCTTCTTGGGCTTGTTTAGATTATCCACAGAATGAAGAAAATTTTAAGAAATATTTCCCTGCAGATTTTATCTTAGAAGCTAAAGAACAAGTTAGAGGTTGGTTTAATCTTTTAATGGTTGCATCAGTTTTAGGATTCGGTAAGAAAAGTTTTAATTCTGTATATATGCATGGAATGCTTACAGATGTTGATGGTGTGAAAATGTCTAAGTCTATTGGAAATGTTATTGCACCTTCTGAAATGGTTAATAAATTTGGAACTGATACTTTAAGATTTTATTTTACAAGAGTTAGTGCAGGAGAAGATGTTAACTTTAATTGGGATGCAATAAAAATGCAGTTTAAGAATTTGTCTATCTTGTGGAATGTTCATAAATATTTAATTGACTATTGTAAAACTTTTGATGTGAAACCTGTTTTAGATAAAAAGAAATTAGGTGTTGAAGAAAAATATATTTTGTCAAGATTACATAGTGGAATTAAGAAAGTTACTGAACATATGGAAGGATATCAATTAGATAAAGTTCCTAAAATTATTGAAGATTTATTTTTAGAGTTGAGTAGAACTTATATTCAAATGACTAGAGAAAAAGTAAATGAAGATCCTAAATTGGTTTTAGGTGTGATTTATGAAGTTTTATTTGAAAGTATTAGGATGTTAAGTGTGTTATGTCCTTTTGTTAGTGAAAAAATGTATTTGAATTTTAAAGATGCTTTTGATTTGAAAGAAGAAAGTGTACATTATTTGTCTTGGCCTAAATTTGATAAGAAACTAATCAATGTAGAATTAGAAGAAGATATGAAAATTGTGCAAGATATTATTCAAAGTACTTTGTCAGCAAGAGAAAAAGCTAAAATGGGAGTTAGGTGGCCTTTAGCTAAAGTTACAGTAGTTTCTTCTGAAGAAAAAGTTGGAAGAGCTGTAGACGATTTGAAAAATTTATTGTTGAGTCATGTTAATATTAAAGGAATTGAAGTTGTTAAGAAATTAGATAAAGGGAAATTAGAAATTAGTGTGAATAGAAATGCTATTGGTAAAGATTTTAAGAAAGATTCTGTGGAAATTGTTAAAAAGTTAAATGATAAAAAAATGCAGGAGTTAGTTAAGAAAGGAGAGTTAGTTGTTGGTAAGTTTAAATTAGGTATAGAACATGTGAATGTTAAAGAAATATTACCTGAAGGATTAGTAGGAGCTGACTTTAGTAAAGGTGTTGTGTATATTGATGTTGAAGTCTCTGATGAATTAGAGAGAGAAGGTTATGCAAGAGAAGTTGTTAGAAGAGTTCAAGATATGAGAAAGAAATTAGGAATGGTTAAGAAAGATAGAGTTAGGTTAGTAATTGTTTCAAAGTATTCTTTAGAAGAACATAAAGAAGAAATTATGAAGAGAGTAGGTGCTTCAAGTTTAGATTTTAGTTCTCAGAAATATAAAGAGAAGGAAGAGTTTTCTGTTAGGCATGAAAAGTTTATAGTGGAATTGGTGAAAGTTTAGGCCTGTTAGTTATTTTAATAAAAAATAAATTAATAAAAAAAATTATTCTTCTATAGATTCAGCGATATCTGCTAATACACTATCACTTTCTTCTTCTTCAGTTAGACATCTACCTTCTTGACAACCAAATTCACAATTTGAAGTGTATCTTACAACAAGATCTTCCTCATTACAGTTGTATTGTTTGATACTAAAAGATATTCCTAATCCTAGAAAGTCATTACAAGTATCATCTATTTCAACAACTCCAAATAACTCTCCTGTTGTTAATCTATCTATGAAATTTTTTGATGAACCTTCACCAAAAGTTGTACCCTTTATATGAATGTCATTTTCAGGATCTGTAGAGGAACAAATAACAATTTCTGCTTCTGATTCATCAGCATTAAAATCTACTTCAGCTATTTCAGTTTCGTCTTCAACTAAAACAGCATCAACTTCAATTTCACCCTCATCAACAATTATTTCAGAAGATTCTGTAGTAAATAATCCACTAAGCAAATCTAAAATAATTCTAATTGGACTTTTATCATCATTAACAACCATTACTTCTTCTTCTTCTACTTCTAAAATAACTGGCTCATCATTAACAATCATTATTTCTGCTTCTACTTCAACAGCTACAGTTTCCTCATCACTTGTTACTATTTCAACTTCAATTTCTGGATCTTCAACTTCAATTATTATTTCTTCATCATTAACTGGAAGAACTTCTATTTCAATTTCTCCTTCATCAACTACAATTTCTGTTTCTACTTCAATTAATTCATTAGAATCATCTGCATTATCTAAAAGTGTTTCTATTGGTAATTCTTCTTCTTCAGTTTCTTCTTCATTTACACAAGCACCCGCAACACATTTATTATAACCTATTTCTTCACATCTTATTCCTGTTGTAATTTCGGCATAATAATCTCCATCTTGAATACATTCTCTTTCCATTACATAGCAATTAAATCCTTCACAAGAATCTACTTCTTCACCAGCTTCATTACAATAATCATATAATTTGTAAATGCCTTGTCCAGGTTCTGCATCTGCATCGTTAACTTCAATCCATGAGCTTGTGTCATAGGAATCCAAATCTGAGTCGTAACAAGAGTATAGTTCAGCTGAAATAAAAGGAATACAAAGTAGAACTATTATTATTATTGATAAGTATTTGTACCTCATTGTGAGTAAATAACTGTTTTGAAAGTTTAAATGTTTATCTTTTATTAAAAATCTTTTATTTTTTTATATCTCTTTTCAATTTTTTCAAGCTCTTCTTTAGAAAGTTCGTAAGTTTTTACCCAGTATAAACTTTTGTAAGAATCTTTTGCAAAGTAATTAAAATTAACTAATTCTCTTCTTATTAAAGTGTAATCGTCAACATCAAAAGATTTTATTATTTCATTGACTTCAACTTCAGTATATTTTTTATCTTTAGAGAATTTTTTAATTATTTTAGTTAAGATGTCTTGTTTCTCTAAATCATTTCTAGGTAAGCTTATCATAATCTTATAATAAATTACTAATATTTAAAATATTAGTATT
>JABHLH010000014.1 GCA_018692925.1 archaeon | reverse complement strand
TTTTAAAATTAAAAAGAAAAAGTAAAATCTTACTAAAAATATATTTATAATTTCTCAATCCTCAAGCTTTAAATATAAGTTAAATTTTTATCCTGCATATAATGAAAGAAAAAATATTATTAGGTTTAGTTCCAATTGTCCTTTCTTGTAATAATTATTGTGACACAGCAGATAGAATTACTATAGAAGACGTAAATATAAATATTCAAAAAATTGATACAACTGATTTCGAAGTAATAATAGGCGCACCTGAACCTGTTTATGGAATGTATTTAATAACAAAAAATTCTAATTATGAAGCAGACCAAGTTAATTGTAAATATAGTCCAAATTATACAGCTTGCACTTGGAATTTAAAAAATGATTCTCCCTTAGGTGTAAGAATTTATGAAACTTGTCAGGAACCTCTTGAAATTCTATTTTAATTCTTCAAAAAGTATATAAAATGATAAAAAATAATTCTATTATGAAAAAATCTTTTTTAATACCTTCTGAAGTTCTTGAAACTGTATATCAATTTGCTTTTAAAGAATCTCAAAGTAATTTCTTAATTAGAGCAAGTTCAATTGATGAAGGTTTAAAATATGAAAAAATGTATATGTTTGATGATGGACATACACCTTTAATTTATGATGGTAGATTTCAAACACAAAGAAAAAAAGCAGAGGCCTTAAATCAAGTTCTAATAGCATGTCACACACATCCTATTTTAGAAGGTGAATTAATTTCCCCATATAGTTGCGGATGGACTATTAAAAGAGATAAAATCTTAAGGAATTATAGGGACCAAATATTGAGATCTTATAGTGAATCTCAAACTTTTTTTGAAGAAAGAAGAGAGTTATTGGATAAAATTAAAGCAACAAAATTAGGTGAATTTAGAAGAGAAAAACTAAAAGCAGGATTAATTGGACAACCAAATATGGAAGTTGCTAATTTAATTAGTATTTCTGGTATTTCTTTTTATATTACAAATGGAATTCCATTTAATTATCTCCATACTAAAGCAGAGCTTGATGAAGGGTTGGAAGAAGATATAACTATTGATTATGAAGGGGATTTTAATTTAGTTCCAAGATATTTAAAGTCAAGAGTTCCATATTTAGGATTATTACATTTTAAACCTGAATTAGTTTTAACACAAGCTTCAAAAGAAAAATTAAACTTTAGTATTCTTAAGATAAATGCTAGAGGTCATGAATCAGTTGAAGGTCTTGAACTAAAAATTATTTAATTCAAATCCAAAACCATTACACAACTATTAGATCTTTCTAAATTTTTAATAACTTTAAAACCATTTTTTTTATAAAATTTTAAAGCCGGATTTTCATTAAAAACAAAAACTTTAATTTGTTTAGCATTTAATTCTTTACACTTAGAAATGGCAATATTTAAGATCTCAGTACCATAACCTAATCCTTGAAATATTTTTGAAACATGAATATCATTAATTATATAAGAACTCTCTTCCTTAATTTCAGGGTTAAAAGTTACATATCCAACAAACAAATCTTTGATAAAAAATAATTTAACATAACCATTAGCAACAACTTTAAAGAATTTATCACGACATAGTTCATCTGACCAACCACCAAAGTTATCCATAAAATATTTTTTCATATGCATTTTAGTAATCTCTTTGATATATTTCTCATAATCTCCACCAATAAAATCTCTCATTTCAAGTTTTACCATAAGATATATGTCAAAAGAACTAATATTTAAGATTGTTTATTTTCTATAATTCACAAAGAAACTAATTTTCTCATTCCTTTCCATTTTCTTAATTTTATATTCTAATTTAGCAGCTTCACTTTTATCTTTAACCTGAATAGTATGTAATAATTGCTTAAATCTCTTCCACTTCACATACTTACTTCCAGTTCCTTTTTTATGTGCTTCCATCCTTTTCTCAACATTATTTGAAATACCTGTATAAAGAGAATCATCTTGACATTCTAAAATATATACAAACCATGGATTTTGAATCATAAGAATTAAATATTTCAAAGATATAAATAGTTTTATCTTTTCTTAAGTTTAATTATCTAAATCCTTACTAGAATGCTCAACTAATTTATTCAAAGTATCCAACTCTTCTTTACTAAAATCTCTGTAACTACCAATAGGGATATCTAACTTTATATTCATAATTCTAACTCTTTTTAATTTTATAACTTCATATCCTAAATATTCACACATCCTTCTAATCTGTCTATTAAGTCCTTCAGTTAAAATTATTTTAAAGGATTTTTTACCTATCCTCTCAACTTTACAGTTTTGTGTAATTGTATCTAAAATTGGAACACCATTGCTCATCTTATCAATAAATTTCGAAGTTACAGATTTATCTACTGTGACCAAATATTCTTTCTCATGATTATTTTGTGCTCTCAAGATTTTGTTCACAATATCTCCATCATTTGTAAGAAAAATAAGACCTTCAGAAGGCTTATCTAATCTACCAATTGGGAAAATTCGTGTAGGATAATTAATATAGTCAATAATATTATTTTTTTCATATCTTGTATCTGTAGTACAAACAATACCAACTGGCTTATTGAAAGCAAGATAAACTTTCTTTTTTGTAGAATGTACAATTTTACCATCAACTCTTATCTCATCCTCTTCAGAAATCTTCTCTCCAATTGGAGGAACTTTTCCATTAACTGTTAACTTTCCTTGCTCAATTAATTTATCTGCTGCTCTACGTGAACAATATCCTATCTCAGAGAGATACTTATTTACTCGAACAAGTCTTTTTTCCATCTTCTTTGGAATAATTTAGACTTATTTAATATTAACTAATTTATTTTTTTTAATTAATCCTACCTAGAACATATTTTTTTCTTTCTTCTATTTGAAGGTAAGGTACATTTATTACATCAAATCTAAGTCTCTCAAAAACTTCACAAATTTTATCATGTATTATTTTTGCTTCTTCAATACTTTCTTTTCTTTCACTATCTTTTTGATAATCAGTCAAGAGATCTAAAATAAACACTTTTTCATAGTTAGCATTTTTTATATCTTCAATAATATTTTCTCCAAAATCAATATTTTCTAATTCACCATAAGCAATATTATCTGGTAGGCCTCTATCTAGAAATACAATCTCTTCTTCTTTCAATTCAAATTCTTTAATTTTTTGTCTTTTTATTACTTTTATTTGAAACTCTTTTACATCAGTCCAAGGTAACTTTCCCCTTTTTTTAATCTTCTCTTCCTCAATAATTTCTCTAGCTGCTTCAGAAATTGTAGAATAACCATCTTCAGCAAGACTTTTTAAAAGACTAGTTTTTCCAGAACATGGCCCGCCACTAATGATAATCTTTCTCATTAAATATTAAGAAAAAATATTTACTATATAAGGTCTTGTTGAGGAAAAGTCTACAACTAACTCATTTTAAACCTACATATTAGAAAAACATTTAAATTAATTTTTTAGTTATTATTGGAATGGAAACTATAAATAATTTAATTAAAGCTTATATTGGTGAATGCCAGGCAAGAAATAGATATACCTTTTATGCTAAGATTGCAAAGAAAGAATCTTTTGAATTAGTATCTTCTATTTTTCTAGAAACTGCTGAGCAAGAAAAAGTTCATGCAAAGAGATTATTTGAGCATATTCAAGAACTAAAAAAGGAAGAAGAAATAAATTTAGAAGTTACTGTTCCTTTAGTATATTCTAAAACAAAAGAAAATTTGAAAGCAGCAATAAATGGAGAAAATTTTGAACATACAAAAATGTACCCTGAATTTGCAGATATTGCTGAAAAAGAAGGTTTTGAAAAAATTGCAAAAAGACTAAGAAGTATTGCAAAAGCAGAAGAACATCATGAGCAGAGGTTTCAGAGATTATTAGAATTAATTGAAAATAATAAGATGTTTAAGCGTGATGAAGAACAAGTATGGATTTGTAGAGAATGTGGATATATACATAATGGTATTGAAGCTCCTGAAGATTGTCCTTCTTGTGATCATCCAAGAGCATATTATCAAATTCAGAATGAAAATTATTAATTTTTTTTAATTTTAATAATAACCAATAATTAAACCTTCAGCAGAACTATTTTGAATTCTTTCAAAAGTACTTTTTAAAAAACGTTCTCTAGATTCTGGATCATGTTCAGGATTATTTTTAATTCTTCTTTTCATCATATCCCATTCATCTTCAATACTATAATCATGTTTTGCTAATCTTTCATCTCTTTTTTCTAAATCTTTTGCAAGTTCAGTTTCAAGATTATTTTTTGGAGCTACTGGCTGGAACATAAAAATTAATGGATTTGTAATATAATCCCAACCTCTAACATCTTCCAGATTTTCAACAACAGAACTTCCTAATTGTGTTTCTCTATCTATAGCCATAGGCTTATACTCTCTTGATCTAATTTCATCAATATACTCATCCATAATTGGTGCAACTAAATTTATTTCTTCTCTAGATAATTCATTTTCATAACGTACAACTAGAACCATATCAGCTTCATTATAAGAAGAAAGACCAACAATTTTACCAGGGACTAGTTCATTCATTCTTTCAATATATGTCATAGTTTCAAAAGGATGAATAATAGGTAATTTCTGAATTTTTCTTCCTTGACCACAAGTATGTCTAAGGAATAATTTTTTAGGTTCAGCTCCATCTTCTATTAATCTCCTTAATTTAAAATCATCAAATGCTATTATAACAAGATCGTCTGAATTTTGACCATGAATAAATCTTTTCCATTTAGGTTTATTTTCAACTTTAATAGCCCAATCTTCCCAAGTACCGTGACCAGCTACGACCATATAATCTACAGACTTATCATTTACTACATTTTTAATTTCAGCTAATCTAGCATGTTTATGGACCTCTGGTTTAATACCAAAATGTAAACCAATAGAAGTTGTATAAAAATCATGTAATCCAGGAACAGCATAAGCAATCTGATCTAAACGACTAATAGGATCAGCAATCAAAATACTTAATTTTCCATCTTCAACTTCAGGTAACTTAGATTCAACTATCTTTACTCCTCCCCAAAGTGCAGAATAAGTTAATCCCCATAATGCAGTTCTCTTAGTCCAAAGACCTAATCTTCTAATCATAAAAAAAAGAAATTTTAAACTCTTTAAAAAACTTTGTATTACATAATCTTATATACTCTCTCCACCAAAATTTTTAACTTGAATAGCAACTCAACTGAACTTCGTGCAAGAGTGGCATTAGGTGATTATTGTTTTACAGATTGTAAGGCATATTGTTGTAGAAAGGGTTATATCGATTTAACACCAAAAGAATATGAATTAATTTTTAAGATTGATAAAAAAAATAAACCTAAAGAGAAAATATCAGCTTTTTTAGGAGATTCATGCCCTGCATTAAGTACTGATTTTAAATGTAATATTCGTAATGACCCATTACATCCAAAAACTTGTAAGGAATATCCCATTTTTATTAGAGGAAAAAAAGTTATTTTATCTGGAAATTGTTTAGCTGTAATTAATAATAAATTTTATCCATTTATTAGTGAATGGCTTTCTCAAGATTTTGAAATTATTATAAGTAATAGTAGAGAAGGTAATAATTTAAAGTAAATTTAATCTAAGAATAACATATGTTCTCTAAACAAGTTCATCCACTTTGGAACTTTATTTACACTATTAATTCTATTTTTATATTTTCTTTTTAATTTTTCAGCTTCAATTTGACTTAAACCATAATTTAATTCATAAGAAATCTTAGGATCTAAAATTGTTCTTTCCATTTTTTTAATTTTATTAATACCATAACTTTTAGGATTGTTATACACATCAGATCCTTCTTGTAATCCAAAAGTTGCAGGAGATACAAGATCAATATTATTAGAATTTCGTTCTAAAAATATAACACTCTCTAAAAATTCTTCTTCACTCTCACTCGGAAAACCAAAAATCATATACACAACATTCTTTATCCCCATCTCTTTAGAATTTTTCAAAACCTCTTCTATATCTTCAACATTAGTTCCTTTCTTAATTAACTTTAAAATTCTATTTGAACCCGATTCAATACCCCACAAAACAACTCGAAGTCCACTTAAATATAATTCTTTCAAAGTTTCTTCATCCCAAGTTTTATCAGGTTTTAATTGACACATCCACTCAATATTTAATTCTTTCATAATTTTAGCAATTTTAAGAAGCCTTACTTTATGGTTCATATCGTCTATTAAAAACACTTTCTTAGCTTTTGATTTGACTAAGCTTTCTTTTATTTCCTCTAAAGAGGATTCTTCATATTTTAAATTTCCATGATGAGTACAAAAACTACATTTCTGATAATAGCAAGTATTTACAGTTTTTATTGGAACTACAATTTCAGGAATAAAATAATTCTTATAATCTGAAAAATCTAAAACTCTTTCTTTATTATTATTAAGAAGTTCTATTTCTTTAAGCAACTCATCTTCATTTTTTAAAAATTTTCCAAATTCTAAGAGTTTATGGTTAACAGCAGGACCTCCAACAATACATTTAATTCCTTTTTTATTTAATTCTTTAAGAAGTGCATAGCTATAGAAGCATTGACTTGAATAAACAACACTAAAAGCAATACAATCAACTTTTTTACTTACAATTAAATCAACAAAATATTTTAAAAATTCAGGATCATCTCCTCTTATTACTTTCTTATTTTCTAAAGAATAAACTTCTGTACTTTCTATAAAATATTTTTCTATATCTTTATTATTTTGAAAAGCTTCTTTAGCTTTAGGGAATTTTTTTCTATGATAAACAATATTTAGATCTAAGATTTCTACATCATATTCAGAATTTGCTTTGATTGCTGATGCTAAATGGGTCACTGAATAAGGTGGACTTACTGGTGAACAAGATGCAGGATAAATTAGTAGTATTTTCATATTCTATTTTAGAAACTAATTCTATTAAAAACTATTGATTATTTTTAAACCGAACCTTTATAAAGAGGAAATTAGCCAGAATACTGATGATAAAAATCAAAGGTCATGAAATAAATCCTGTAGTTGCAAAAAACTCTTTTGATAGAAGATCTCTGCAATATAGAAATAAGATAGTGACTACTTTGAGAAGAATTGGTATTCATGAAGATGATGTTGATATTCCTATGGAAAGATTTTCAATAAAAAATGTTCCAAGTTCTGCAACCTTTTGGTTTGCTAATTATAGATTATATTATAGCTATGCACGAGCTAATAGATTTGTAGACAATCTTTATATTGTTCAAAAAATCATTGAGCTTGAAGTTGAAGAATTACTTTCAGGAGAAAAGACTGAACAAGAATTTTGTCATATTTTTTCTGAAGATAAAGATGTTAATGAACAAAGAAAAGAAGCTAGAAAATTAATTGGTGTTGATGAAGATTGTATTGATATGGAAGAAATTAATCAAAAATACAAAGTTTTAGCAAAAAAGTGTCATCCTGATATGCCTGATGGTAATATTGAAATTTTTCAAAAATTAAACAAAGCACATAAATTACTAAGAAGAGAATTACAATAACTTTATTCTGAAAATAAAACATTCTTTTGATCTTTTTTCTCTCTAAAACTTCTAGCAACATAAACTTTCTCATTAGTTAGAGGATTTTCTTCTGTATAATAAATAGCTGTAGACATAGTCCCAGGAGTTGGTGTAAATACTTGTGTTAAATTAACATAAAATTTATTTTTATCACAATATCTCCTTAATTCTTCCATATCTTCCATTCTTGAACCAGGGTGTGCAGCTATAAAATAAGGAATTAATTTATTATTAGTTGTTTTCCTATACAGCTTTAAAAATTTCTCAAATGATTTTTTATCAGATTTATTCATTTGTTTTAGAACTGATTCTGAAACATGTTCTGGAGCAATCTTTAATCTTTTTGCAAATTGCATAATCTTCTTAAACAATCTTTCTTGTTCTAAAATAATGTCATGTCTAATTGCACTCCTAAGTTCCAATTCTTTACCTTTAAACTTTCTTTGAACTTCTTCTACACCTTCTAAAATAGAAAATAAATCTTCACTAATTACTCTATTTTTACAGCCAACACAATTTTGATCACAATATTCCTTTTTATTAAATACTTTAATTTTTTCATTAATCACTGGAGAATAAATTTCTTCAGGAGAATTATACAAAGAACAATATGAACCATACATATTTATTGTTGGCAAAGTCAAATCATTAATTACACTATATCCATCATTATACAACTTTTCAATTTCTTTCAAAATACTAGCCTTACTTCTTTTAGCAACATTCTTCCCTTGTACTAAAGGTATCACACAAAAATTACAAGATCCCCAACATCCTCTTCCAATAATTACAGAAGTTTTAAATCTAATAATCATTCCTTTTGCTGTATTATAATTTCGAGTATTTTTATGTAGTTCTCTAGTAAATGGAAGTTCGTATACATAATCCAATTCTTTTTCTTGCATTGTGTGTTGTGCTCTATTATGCTGTATAAAACCTAAACCACAAGCTTCTAAGAAAGCAACTTCAGGCATAAGATAATGTATTTTTGTTAACAAAGAAAATTTCTTTTTATCTTCAACACATTCTTCAAAACTAGGCAACTTTTTCACTCTTTTATTAATTTCATCTTTTTTAATTCTATAAGCAATTCCATTAATTGATTTCAAATCTAAACCTTCTCTATATCCATCAAAATCCTTATTACTTTTCTTTTTATTTATTCTTTTGATTCTTTCTAAAAGAATTAACAAACTTCTATCAGCATTTCCAAATGCAAGAATATCTGCTTTAGTATCATTTAAAATTCCACACCTCAATTTATTTGTTCTATAATCAAAATGAGTGAATCTTCTTATTGTTGCTTCAACTCCTCCAAGAATTGTCATACATCCTTTGTAAGCTTGTTTAATTTTTTGAGTATAAACCATCAAAGCTCTCTCAGGAACATAAACATCATCTCTCTGGTGAAGCATAGGGGTATAATTTGCAAGCATTGAATCTAAAAGCCCAGAACTAATACAGAAAAAATATTTAGCTCTACCACATGCCTGATAATCTTCATCATAGATTGGTTGAGGAATAATTCCTACTCGATATCCTTTACTATCTAAAAGTCTAGCTAATATAGAAACACCATTTAATGGATGGTCATAATATGGATCTCCAGATATAAAAATGACATCAAATCCTTTGAAATTCTTATAATACTCCGTACCTTCTCTATATGAGGTCGGGAGGAAAGCTCGTCTCATAATCATTTCACCAAATTACTTCTTTATAAAGCTATCTTATAGGTATTTATATATATCTCTTTAATATTACATTATTATGAATAGAATAAGCAGAACCTTAACTGGAACTATTACAATTATTTTAGGGCTTTATTTATCCTTATTAGGTATTTCAAATTATTGGCTATTATTTTATGGGATCCCTTTAATCATTATTGGAATATTTATTTTATTTAATAAAAATGAAGACAAAATTGAAAAAATAAAACGGAGAAAAAAATAAAATGGCAGATATAATTGTAACAAATGGAGAAGAAATTCCTGGAAAAAAGATTATTAAAATTCTTGGACTTGTAAAAGGAAGTACAGTAAGATCAAGAAATATTGGTAGAGACATTGGAGCTATGTTTAAGAACATTGTAGGTGGAGAAGTAAAAACTTACACAGAGATGACCAAAAATTCAAGAGATGAAGCATATAACAGAATGGTTAATGAGGCAGTTGATTTGAAAGCAGATGCAATAATTAATGTAAGATTTACAACCTCAATGGTAATGGCTGGTGCTTCAGAAATGCTTGCATATGGAACTGCTATAAAGATAAGTTAGATCTAAATTCTTATTTTTTATAATGGCTTATCACAAATTAACTTCTTTACCATTAATTTCTAAAATACTTCTCAAATTCATATCACCTCTATTACTAGTGGTAAATTTAATCCGATCACCTTCATCTAAGAATAAATCTGCTTTTCTTGCACTATGATCTCCATAAATAGAAAACATAGCATCAGTTCCTGAAATTGTAAAACTGTATATATCAGAAGAACTATTCCAAAAACTATCTCTAGCTACAAAACTTTCATTTGTAATTCGTCCTTCATATTCTTTTCCACAACCCATAATTCCTGCAGAAATAACTGCTCCTAATATATAATCTCTTAATCTCATAAAATCCTCTAAAAAACCTTCCATATATAAATCTTACGAAGAGAAACACTTTTAAAATAAAAAAACATAGAACTCATATGGCAAAAGAGAGTGTTGAAGCAATTGAATTAACTGAATTAGCTTTGATTAGACAAGAATTAAAAAGTCTTTCTAAAATATTAACCAATTTACAATCAACTAAAGATGCACAATTACAAGGAAATCCTGAACTTGTTCAAGCAAATATTAAAAAAATACTTTCACAAATGAGTGGTTCTTTTTTTGGAGGGGAAGAAAAAATTATTAATAAAATTCAACAACAATTTTTAAAATTAAAAACTGAAATTTCATATCTTGAAGCAATTATGGATAAAAAACATCATAACGAAGTTACTGAAATAAAACAATTAATATTATCTTCAGAACAAATGAATAATAACTTATTTGAACTAGGGAAAAAGGATGGAATTATAGAAAAAAAATTAGAGGAATTAAAGAAAGATCCAACCAAAATTACAGACCTTGAACAGATTATACAAAAAACAATACCAGCTTTACAAAATTACATGAGCATATTAACTACATTAATTCAAAAAACTCATACTTTAGAAGAAATTTATAAGACCATAAAAATAGGTTCAACTGATTATGGTCCAATTATGACTTCTCCTGAAACAGACTTAGATTTAAAATATAGTCTACAAAATATTACTTATGATCCTTTACGATATTTAATAGAAACAGCTATTATTGGTTTTTTAACAGCTCTTGATGATCATGATGGTGTAAGAGTAGCTGCAATAATAAAAGCAAAAGATGGAAAAGTTTTAAGGGTATTTAATGATTATTCTCATTTTCTAGGACATGCTGAAGTTGAAGGAATTGTAAAAGCAGCAAAAGAAGGTATAGATTTATCCGGTTCAGAAATTTATGTCACAGATCAGTGTTGTTATTTTGTTGATAATTTTGAAATTATTGATAAAGGTAATGGTGTAACAGAAGAAAAATTTATTAGTTCAACTGATAAAAGAGGTTCAGCTGTAAAAGCAGGTCAATCAATAATTATTGAAACATTAAAAGAAAAAAAAGTTGGTGATGTAATAGAAATAAAAGAGAAATATATTAATCCTGTTCTTGGTGAAGTGACAAGAAAAGTCATTAAAAAACCTACACAAAATGGTTACCTTTTATATTTCAATTATAAAGGGGTTAACATTCCAAGAGAATATGTAGAAATTTATGAGAAAGATGGGAAAAAATATGGCTTAAGACACAGGGGTTGTGCAGTAACATTAAGTTTCAATAATATTGGAAAAATTCATTATATTGTAAAGGAAGATTTATACACAGAAGGAAACAAATTTTGTACTTCTCACGGAATTTCTATTCACGAAGTAGAAAGTGCTCGATTAAATAATATTTGTCATATCATTAAAGATCAAAATATTGTCTATAATAGTCAGGATACAGATATCCCAAAAAAAGAAAGAATAAAAAGATTAAATAAATCCTCCAAAAAATTTTCAGAAGCTATTCAAGAATTAATTGAACTTGACAGGATTTTCGGTTATTCTATTTTAAAAGGCTATAAAAGATTCAAAAAGTTATTTTCTGATTTAAATGAATATAAAATAATTGTTGAAAAAGAAAAACCGTCTTCAATCGAAGTTAAGATAAACAAAGATTTAACTAGAGCAATGAAAAAAAAGGATAAATTAGAAATTAATTCAATAAGAAATATATTAAACAAGGTTCATTATGCAGAATTAGATAAAAGAGAAGAACAAGCTGGAACCTTACATCCTGGAAATATAAAAACAGAATTACAGAGAATAAAAGTGAAACTAAATGATAAAGAAATTTTAGAAATAATAGCTAAAGTTGTAAAAGAAAATGAAAAAATTATTAAAAATTCTTTTGGAGAAATAAGTGCACAAATAAAAGAAATTCAAGAAAGGTATCAAGAAGCTAGTGCTCAAGAAAAAGCTTTATTAAATCATGAGTTAAGACTTCTTGAAAATGAAATAAAGTATGCACAAAATAAAACTACAAACAAATCCTCAGATTATTTAGCTTCTATTATTTATGAAAATGTATTATTAACACAATATTTACCTAGAAAGTTTTCAAAAGAAGAAACAGAAGTAATTGTAAAGAAGATAATCCAAGAAAATCTTGGTCTAATAAATAAAATGGGATCTGGAAGATCATTGGGTCCACTTATTGGAAAAACGATGAAAACATATGGTAAAGATAAGATTGATGGTAATTTATTAAGAAATACTTTATCAGAATTATTGGCTGCTTAACTTTTCACTATAAATTAATAATCTTTGTCTAAATATACTCTCTTCTTGAGGAAAAAAATCATCTTCTTTTTCAACAAATCCTAAATTTTCAATCCCAATAATTCTTCTATCTTGGCCATTAAATCTTATTTCTTGGTATAAGCTAGGATATGAATTTAAAAACCCTCTTCCAAGAGAGTAAATATTTAAATCGAATGAAGTTAATTCATAACAAACAGAATATTCTCCACCAAATTTTTTCCCTATAAATGGAACTAATTCAGGAACATCTAATTTTCCATCATAAACTTTTCCTTCATATTGATCTAATCCTTTAATTGCTTCATCATTTACTAATAAAACTAATCCTTTATTCTTGTTTAATTCAAAATTTCTAGAAACAAATAATTTTTCATAAGGTAAATTTTCTAAATCAACATTTTCTAAAGGTGTACTTACATTAATACTTGTAATTTTACCATAATCATCTCTTAAAATTTTAACTAATCTATAGTCATCAGAAATTAATTCAATACTTTTAGATTCATTTATCAACCCATCTTTAACTAATTGATTCCAAATTTCAGCTGCTTTATCATAACTTAAATCTAAACCTTCAATCCCTTGCATTTTTATTCTTTGAATTATTGTAATTTCACCTACCATTAACAAATTTCTCCTTTAAAATATCTACTTGCTTCAGATATAAATGACTTAGATATAACTGATTCTGAACCGTCATTATATCTTCTGGAATGATGGAATAAAACTAATTTTTTAACACCTAATTCACTTGCTAGCATTCCTGCTTGACCAGCAGTTAAATGATAATTCTCTTTTGCATTTATATGTTCACTAGAAAGAAAATTTGCTTCACAATAAAATTCATCAGCTCCTTTAGCAATATTTAATAATTTTCCAATATTATCAACAGAATAAATAAAGTCAGTAGCATAAACAATCTTTCTACCTTGATTTAAAACTACCATGTCAATTAATTTATGTGTTTCAATATATTCTCCAAAATAATCAATGACACTTCTAGGCTGATTAAATTTTACTTTTAATTCTTCTAACCAAGCTCCTGGATTTAAACCTGATTCTAATAATTTTTGTTTATCAATATTAACATAATCTTTTTCAGAAAAAGCATAAGCAATTGAAGGAATACTATGATCTAAAGATGTAAAACGAATCTTATAATCACCAAAATTAAGTACTTCTTTTTGATCAACTTTTTTAATCTCATATTTTTGATCAAGATTAAAAGGGAAACGAAGTGAAGCAAATAATAATTTATCTTCAATAATTTCATAAACATCCAATTTAATATCATCTTCTTTAATTAGATTCCAATTATAAGCCATAACCTTTGCAATAACTCTTTGGATATTGCCTTCTGGTCCAATAACTTTTATTGGATTTTCATGATATAAGCTTAATGGAATTAATGGATCAAATCCAGAAAAATGGTCATAATGATGATGGCTAATAAATACTGCTTTTAATTTGTTAAAATCACTTTTACTTAATAGCCCATCACCACAATCAAAAATAAAATTTTCTCCTCCTCTTTTTAAAATCATTCCAGGATTTCCAAATTTCCCTGCAAATAATCTAGTTTCAATACTTTCCATATAAAAAAATCTTTAGATTCTCTTTATAAATCTTTCCTAATATTTACTATTCAACAAGGATGAATATTTACAAAAATAAAAACTCTTTTAAAAGCTTAAAAAACTCTTTTTAAACAACATGTGTGGAATAATTGGAATATTCGGAGAAAATTCAAAGATTCAAGTAGAGAAATCTCTAGAATTATTAAAAAATCGAGGAAAAGATAACCAAGATATTTATGAAGGGGATAATTTTACTTTAGGTCACACATTACATTCTGTAGTAGGATTCACTAAGCAACCAATTACAGGAAGAGGTATTTTAACTGCAAACTGTGAGATTTACAATTGGAAAGAATTAGGGAATGAAGAGAGCGATTCAAAAGTTTTATTCAATTTATTAGAAAACAATGAGATTGAAGAAGTTTTAAAAAAATTAGATGGTGTTTTTGCTTTCGCTTACTACAAAGATAATCAAATTTACTTAGCAAGAGACATAATTGGAATCAAACCTCTTTGGTATACTCACACAGATACATTTGCTTTCGCATCTGAGAAAAAAGTTTTAGAAAATTTAGGTTACTTAAATATTCAAGAATTAAATCCTAGAGAGATATTAATTTACAACAAAGAAGAAGATAAAATAACAATTAAAAAAAGAAAATTCTTCACAATTAAACCAGAAAATCAAGATTCAAAAGAAATTATCTTAAAAGATTTAGAAAATTATTTTCTTAATGCAATTAAAAAAAGAATTCCAAGCAAAAAATTTGGAGTTTTATTCTCTGGGGGAATTGACAGCACTATATTATCTCACATAATTAAAAATAATGGACATAATTTCACTTGTTACCTTTCAGTTTTTGACGATCCTGACCTAAAAGAACCAGAAGATTTAACTTATGCTCAAGAAATTGCAAAGGAATTAAACTTCAACTTAGAAATTGTAAAAATAAAATTAGATGAAGTAGAATCATTACTAAAAACTATTGTACCTTTAATTGAAGATTCAAATGTTGTTAAAGTAGGTGTTGCATTAACATTTTATGCTGCATGTAAAAAGGCTAAGGAAGATGGATGTAAAGTCATTTTCTCTGGTTTAGGTTCAGAAGAAATATTTGCAGGTTATGAACGACACAAAAATTCTAGAAATGCAAATGAAGAATGTATCTCTGGATTACTAAAAATGTATGAAAGGGACACTTACAGAGACGATGTAATTACAATGTTTAATGAATTAGAATTAAGACTTCCTTTCTTAGATAAAGAATTAGTAAACTATGCTCTTAAAATTCCAGAGAAATACAAAATCAATGAAGAACAATCTAAAATTATCTTAAGAGATTTAGCAATCAAATTAAAACTTCCAGAAAGATTCTCACAAAGGAAAAAAAGAGCAGCACAATATGGTTCAAACTTTCACAAAGCACTAAAAAAATTAACAAAGAAAGAGAATCATAAATTTATCTCTTCTTATCTAAAACAATTTTATCCTCAAAAGAATTTAAAATTAGCAGCTTTGGTTAGTTCAGGTAAAGACGGGATTTATGCAATGTACACAATGATGAAACAAAATTATGAGATTTCTTGTATGATAACAATCAAGAGTAAAAATTTAGATTCATATATGTACCACACTCCAGCTGTAGATATTGTAAAACTTCAATCAGAATCAACAGGAATTCCTTTAATGATCCAAGAAACAGAAGGAGAAAAAGAAAAAGAATTAGAAGATTTAAAAATAATTCTTAAGGAAGCAAAAGAAAAATACCAGATTGATGGAATTATCACTGGAGCTTTATTTTCAAATTACCAAAGAGAAAGAATAGAAAAAGTTGCAGACTCATTATCATTAAAAATCTTCTCACCACTCTGGCACATGAATCAAGAGACTGAAGTTAGAGAAATAATTAACAAAGATTTTAAATTTATAATTACAAAAGTTGCTGCAGATGGTTTAGAGAAATCTTGGTTAAACAAAATAATTACAGAAGACCACTTACAAAAATTAATTCAATTAAACGAAAAAATAGGTTTTAATATCGCTGGTGAAGGTGGTGAATTTGAATCTTTAATGATTGATGGCCCTATTTTTAATAAAAAAATTCAAATTGAAGATTTTGAAATTGAAGAAGATGGTATTGTTGCAACATTAATCATAAAAAAAGCTAAATTAGTCTAATTTTTATTATTTAATTTCTTTTTTTAAACCAATCAGTTTAATTTTCTTTAAATGGATAGGTTTAATTTTTCTATACTGTTGAG
This sequence comes from archaeon, assembly GCA_018692925.1. Lineage (GTDB taxonomy): Archaea > Nanobdellota > Nanobdellia > SCGC-AAA011-G17 > GW2011-AR17 > BS150m-G60. Next base: position 95,522 of record JABHLH010000014.1, on the reverse strand, counting down.
TAGTTACAAAAACAAATATTTATAAATAAGAAGAAAAATTTTTTAATAGATAAAAATGACAATAATCGACCCGAGTGTGATAAAAACTCATTTTCCATATCAAACTGGAAGAATAGAGATAGATCTTGATGCAAATAAAACAGATAGAATATTTCTTGATAATACTGCATCAACACAACTTCCATTATCTGTTTATCAGAATTTAGGGGAATTTCTTTTTACATATGCAAATGTTCACAGAGGTGAATATGATGCTTCTCAAGTTATGACTGAAGAATTTGAAAGAGCATATAACATGACAGCTAACTTAGTAAATGCAAATTCATGGAGATAAATTATTCTTGGAAGAAACACTTCTGAAATGATGAATTTAGTTATGAGATCTTTAGAAAATGAATTCAGAAATGGAGATAACATTGTTACAACTTTACTTGAGCACAATTCAAATTACGTACCTTGGTATGCATTACAAAATATTTTAGCTAGAAGAGGAATTGATATTGAACTAAGGGTTGCTGGATTTGATCCACTGACTGGAGAACTTGATATTGACCAATTAGCTTCAATGGTTGACAGCAAAACAAAACTTGTTACAACAACTGGTGCATCAAACTTTTTAGGTTACAAACCAGACTTAAATAGAATTGGAGATATTGCTCATTCAAGTGGCTATCAACAACCAAGATTAGATTCTTTTAGAGGTTCATACTTTTTAGTAGATGGAGCTCAATTAGTTCCAGGAACACCAGTAGATGTTCAAAAAATTAATTGTGACTTTTTAGCTTGGTCATTTCACAAAATGGGATTACCTCTAGGTGTTGGTGGTCTTTATGGTAAAAAAGAAGTTTTAGAATCAATGGATCCATTTTTATATGGTGGTGATATGATTAGTGATGTTAAACTTGGAAAGGTAGAATACAATGATCTTCCTTGGAAATTTACAGCAGGTACTCCAAATATTTTAGGTATTGCAGCAACAGGAAGAGGAATTTCTTATATGATCAATATGGGTCTTGGAAATTTATTTATTAAAGGAAAAATTTCTGAACCTGAAAGAATTGCAAAAGAAGGAAGACAATTAGTAACTGATATTTTAATGAACACTCCAAGAGGAGATTTTGAAATTACAAAGCAATTAACAGATGCTGAAAATAATTTATATGATCAATTTGAAGAAATAGATCCTGATCGACTTGAAGTTTTATATGATGCTAATGAAAGATTAATGGCAACAAGAAGTGTTGTAACAGAAGCTATGACTAATATTATGCAACATGAAGAAAAATTAACTCAAGCAGCAATTGATTCTTTATCAAAAATTCCAGGTGTAAAATTATATGGTCCAAGAAATGCTGAACAAAGAAGTGGATTAATAGCATTTTCTCTTGAAGGAATGCAACATCAAAATCTTGCTTTCGAATTAAATAGAAAAGGGATTGAAGCTAGAAATGGAACTCATTGTGCATCTCTTGCTCATGAAGCTTTAGAACTTGATGGAACAGTTAGACTTAGTTTTTATGTTTACAATTCAATGGATGAAGTTGAAAAAGCAGTAGCAGCTGTAGATGAAATTGCAAAAGGGAGATAAAAATGAAAGATCATAAAGAAGAATTATTAAGGAAATTTAATCAAAAGCAATGTGCAGATCCATTAGATAAAATAGGAAAAACATTGGTTTCAACATTTGGTATTAATGAAAATAAACCTACTGAAGATCCAAATATGGAATTGGGATTAGGAAGAGCTACAAATTTTTTGAATAGAGTATGTGATACTTTTGAAGATCCAAAACATATGATTGATATTGCACCTTATGCTTATGTATCATTAGGTACAGATCTTTTTAATCAAACTATGGAAGTAGTTTTAACAAGGGCAAAAGATAATCCTGAAGATCAAGCAGTCCTTGATGAAATTTTATCAGCAACAGTTTTAGTTGCACCTGAATTAAGATAATCTTTTTTAGAACAAATGAGAGAAGTTGAAGAATTAGATGATGGTGTTTTTGGTATAAGCGATTACATGGCTTTAACTGATCCAAACTTAGAAACTAGAGATGCATCTGAATATCCTGTAGAATTTGAAACTTCAGATCCTAAAACAGTATTAGAAAAATTAGGAATATTTTTACAGTTAGGTTTATTTAATCCAGGGGCTGGTTTTGTAGATGACTTTTCTGCAATCTCAGAAAAAATGGGCGGATTTTCATATTTAACAAAAAGAGCAAATGAACAACTAGGTCTTTTAATTAGTTCAAAAGATTATAGAGGAAGAAGAGATCTTAAGTTAGATTTTGAATTTACTTCAAATTATAATGCTAGACCAAATAGTACTGAAGAGAATCCAAGTATAGTAATTGTAAGTGAAGCTGTTTCTCCAGAGAAAGTAAAAATGCTTTATCCTCAATCAACATTAGTATATTTTGGACAAAAAGATAATCTTTCAGAAATTGAAGAAGCTTTAGGCAATCATTCACTTTTATTAGTAAATAATTCAAATGGAGAATTTATAACTGAATTATATGAAACTGTAAATTATATCCGTTCACAAAGAAGAGAAGGTATTACAGATCTTGAAGAAATGCTTAGAGCAGAATTACAAATGACTGAAGAATTTGCAGCGACTGGAAATGAAGCTTATTATACTAAAAGAGATTTGTTAAGAGAACTTGGAAAAGTACATTTAGTAAAAGAAATGATGAAAAGAACTGGCTACAAGGCTCCTCTAAGAACAAATCCAGACAATGTAATGTTATTATCTGATGATAAACAAGTTATAGGTTTCCAAAGAAGAAATAAAAGAGTTTCACATTTCAGAGTACTTCCACCAATAGAAGAAGAAGGATTACCTTTAGCAATTATAACTGATAAAGCTATATCACAAACTGAAATTGAAAAAGCATATCCAAATACGCCTGTTATTTATTTAGCTAAAAATGATAAAGCAGAAAGAAATATTCAAGATGCAAACAAAGGAAATGAAATTTTTGTTATGGATTTAGAATATTCTGATAGAAAAACAAGAAGATCTTCTTTAGGTGATCTTGTTGGTAAAATGTTTTTTGATAAAATTGCAGAATCAAAAAAGAAAGGTATTACTCAAATGCCAGAAATTGTAAAAGAAATTTCTTCAGAAATTCAGGATCTACGAGATAAATTATTATTTTCAAGTAGAATGGGAAATTATGATGTAGGAACTTATCTTTATAGAGCTCAAGAGAGATACGAAATAACTCCTCTTGTTAGTCAATTGAATGATGGAGTATTAATGGATGCATGTCCAACTGGTGGATGTTTTAAATTAGGAAGAATCGACCACGGTGGATGTTGTGGAGGAGGAAATGTTCCTGAGGTATTCATTAGATTTGCAATGGAATATAGAAGAACAATAGGTGACGAAAAATTTAATGCAGCATTAAAACAATTTAATGGTGGAAAAGAAATTGAGCCTTGGTATTTTAATACTAGAACCTACCAAAGAGAATTTACTGATCTTGGTGGAGCGAAAAAGACTAGAAAAAGAATAGGAAGAGTTTTTTAAAAAAATATATTGGAGAGAATAAAAATGGTTAAAAAAATAAAGCAAAAAAAAGCAAAGGCAACAACCCCTTGTGGTAGAGAAAGACCTGAAGATAGAAAGGCAGAACAAGACGTAAAGGCAGCACCTTTAAATTTAGAAGAATTAGCAGATATGCCAATTTCTTTAGTAACATATCCTGGTTGTATTGAAGGAGATAGAATTACATTTTCAACAAAAGGAAGAGATAGAGCAGTATTAGCTTACGGTTCAGCAGCAGACATTGCAAATTACGCAGTTGGAAAAGATGTAACATTAGGAGATTCTGTTCCAAAAACATATAGAGGAGAATATAGCAGAAATGTTCCAAGAAAACAAAATGAAGCAGTATCCAGATTATTACAAGAAATGACTGGTGAAGGAGATGTAGCTGATCTTGTTAAAGAAAAACAAGGAAGATTCGGTGGATATACTTTAGCTGTTAATGGTGAAAGAGTAAAATCAGATGCAGTAATTAGTTCATATTTTGTAGAAATGACAATTATAATGGAAGGAAAAAAACCAAGATCAATTCCTTCTGCAGATGTAACTGAAGAACACACTGTTTACAAAAGACAAGGAAATCCAATTAAAACAATGGGTGGAGTAGAATTAGTAGTTTCAGCTATTATTATCCCTGGTGGATATGAAAGCTTAGACGCTAAATTATAAAAACATGTCAGGACTAGAAAGCTTTTTGGATATGCTTGCTGAAAGGCAGGCTTCATTTATTTTATTAGATGGAAGAGCATATAGTCTTGCAGAAACTAATACAAATCCAGATTTTTTAAGAACTGGTGGAATTAGATTTGATTTAATTCCTTCTTTAACTTTTTTAGAATTAGAAAACTTAAGTGAAAAATTACAAACTGAAAGAATTGAAACTTATTGTACAGAATATATTAAAGCTAGAATTGATCAAAAAATAAAAAGACAAGATGAAATTGATAGAGAGGGATCAAGATTAAAATCATTAGATTATGCAATGTCAGAACTTTTACCTTTCTTATTAAGTAAAAAATATGATGATGATGATAATTTATTACTTTCATTAATTTCTGATGATGATGATTTAGTAGATGAAATTACACCTCAAGAAAGAGCAAAAAAAGAGATCCAAGAAATATTAAAAAGTCGTTTTGGTGAAGTCGAAGGTAATGAGGAAGAAATAAATTTAGCTGAGGAAATGAGATTATCTCTTTTAAGAGAAGAAAAAAATAATCTAGAATCTGAGATTGGTTTTGATTATAATGAACATGTAGGTTCTCTTTATGAGTTCTCTATTGATACACCTCTATTTATTTCAAACAATTTAGTTTATTCCTTAATAAAAATTGAGAATCCCAAAGAAGACGAAAGTATAATCCATGTTAATAATGAAAGTTATAGGATGCATGCTAGAGCAGATATGCATGTGAGTGATTTATCAGAAAGATTATTAGATAAAAGAAAAAATATTTGGAGAATTGCTGCATTAGAAAGAACTCAAACAGCATTTGATGAAATCAATAATAGAAAAAGAGAAAAAGATGCTTCAAAACAATATATGAGAAAATTAGCAGAATTAGATGAATTAAATTTAGATAATTTATGTGGATTTTTTATAAAAAGTGGGGATTTATATGTTTACACTCAAGTTCCAAAGTTTGCAACTCAAGATAGTAGAGATGTTAATAGGTTTTGGCCTTATGATTCAACAAAAGTAGCAATAAGACTTAATTGGAGTAGAGGACAAATATATTCTTCTGATAGTCCAATTATTGTTGAACCTAGAGAACACCATCCTTGTTTAAGAAATAGAACAAGTGGAAATTCTAGTATTTGTAATTTAAGTAGAGATTCTGGAGATTATGGTCACACAAAAATAGATTTAGTAAGAAAAATTAGTGATGCTGCAACAGCTTTAATGGAACCATTAAATCCTGGAAGTTTAAAGAGTCACCCTGGACCAAACCATAGATTTTTTGGTGATCCTGTAGATGATATACTTGGTGGTAATGAAAGATCACTAACAAGAAAACAAGCACATGAACAAGGTTACATGATTGTTGAAGTAGTAGAAAGAGGATATACTGGAGAAGAATAAAAATGAATAAAGATAATGATAATAAAGATTGCCCAGACGGAACTTGCCCAATAAATGGTCCAGCTTCTGGTGGATACGATGATGATGATTTTGGAGATGAATTACTAGGATCTTTATTAGGTGATGAAGAAGAAGAAGAAACAAGAGAAGAAATTTTAAGATTAGCTGATTTACTTCCAAAAGAATTTACAATAACAGATAGAGCAATTAAATTAGGTCAGAGGATTGGACCTCTTGTTCAAGAACAAGATAAAAAAGGTGCACTATATGGCAGAGCATTAGAAGTAGGTGGTTTTTTTGTTGCTGAAAGAGATGATATAACCAATTTTAGAGATTTTATTGTTCCAAGAAAACTTCATGTTACTACAGGTGCAATTTTAATTGCAGAACAATATGATTTTGCTGCAAGAGAATTAAAAGCAAGAAATGAAAAAAATAATACTCATCAAAGATTAGCTGCTATGTTTCACATACATCCATCAAAAAATGGAGGCTTACATCATTCACCACAAGATGATAAAGAGTTAGTTAAGCTTACTAGTAAAATGGCAAAAACTACTAGACAAATTTTTGAATCACCCTATAGTTTTATTGAAGATAGAATTAGAAAAGAATATGGTGAAGATCAACTTTGTCTAAAAGGAGATGAACTCTCAGATGCAATTCAAAGATTTATTTATCCACATGATGAAGCATTTTTTTCAGCATTACAACATTTTGATATAAATCCTGACCCAAATGCTTTCAACAAAGCAGAATTTTTAGCTCAGATTTTAGATTTAATTGATCAACAAACTTTTGAACCAAGATTAATTAATTATGGTGTAAGTATAGTTTTCAATAATGGTGGAGGATTTCCTTATATTAAAATTGGAGCAGAAGAAAAATTTGCTTTTTCAGGTAAAAAAAATTATGATTCCTTTGAAAATATTCCTATTAGAGTAATTGAACATGGAATAAATATACCTACTTATGAAGAAATTGAAGATTTAATTTCAGCAAGAGTTATTTTTCCAGAAAGATTTGTTAAAAAAGCAGGAAAAGCAGTTAGAAGAGCACTTCGAAAACCTGCAGCAACAGCAAGTAATGCAGCAATTCCAGCAACAGCTTATGGAACAAATACTGCATGGGGTAATTGGCAAAATCCTGGTGCTATAACAACAAATTATTACACAGCTTTATCTTTAAGTAAACGTCTTGAATTAATACAAACACAAAATGAAGAAGTTGATGAGGGAGATTCAGATTTACTTGAATCACTAACTACAGGTTCTAGTGTTAGATCAGCACCATCAAAAAAATTAATAACTGAAGATAAAATTTCTAATGCAGTTTATAGATATACAGAGATAGCAACAATGTTTACTCTTGCAGCACAAATGTACATGACTAAACATAGACAAACATTTTGTGAATATTCAACTTTCATGCAAGAACTTTCAAAAACTTTATGTTCACACCCAGCAAGTACCTGGCATAAAGGTAGACAAGAATATGATCCATTAGGTCTTAGAACTTCTATTGAAATTGTTGGAGAAATTCTTCCAGATAACTTACAAATTGTTGAAGCTCATTTAATAAATTTGGACTATAGATTAGGAAATGCAGTAAAAAATATTCGAAATGAATTATTAGAATGGGACGTAGATCATGCTGAAACAATAGATTTTATGTTGCGATTTTCTCATGCACAAATAGGTGCACAAAATAAACTTTTAGAAACCTATGCAGAAAGTGTATTGAATACATATAAGGCTCCAAAAAAATAAAATGACAAAAGAAGAAACAATAATTATTGAGGAAGATCGTTATAAAAGGCAAACTCTTTTATGGGGAGACGACGGTCAAGCTAAATTAAATAATGCAAGAGTTGCAGTAATTGGTTTAGGTCCTCAGGGAATTTATGCTTCTTTATGTCTAGCATCACTTGGTGTTGGAAATATTGTTTTAATTGATGGTCAAGATGCAAAAGAAAATGAACTTTTCTTAGATATGCCATTTGCAAAAGGTCCAAAAGCAAAATCACTTCCAGGCTTATTATCTCAAATTAATAGACAAATCAATGTTGAAGGCTATGCAACTGATCTTGAATCAAGATTAGATCAATTAGCTCTAAAAGGTACTGATGTTATTATTGATGCAACTAATTCAATTTCTTCAAAACAGTTAGCTATTGCTTATGGAAGAGAAAAAAATATTCCTGTTTTAAGCACATCTTCAAAATGGGCTTACACAAAATTGATATTATGTGATCCAAATACAAACAACCCACATTTTTTAATGCCTAACTTCGAAGCTCAAGAACAGGATCCATTAATGGCATTAGCTTTATCTGGTATTATTACAGAAGAAGTAAAAAAATTAATTTTCAAAGATCAAAACTTCTTAAAAAATCCAATTAGGTACAGATTAGGTTCTGGCTATAGATTTGGTTTCCCTGAAAAAGGTGAAGAATTAGAAAGACCTGATTCCGAAATTTATTCCAAATTAAAAGTTGCTTTCTTAGGTGGAGGAGCTTTAGGATGTTGGGGTGCAATTGCTGCTTCAATGATGGGTTTTGAAAGATTAGATGTTTTTGATTACGATATTTTTGAATCTCACAATATTAACAGACAAGTTTTAGCTTATGATGGTGTAGATAAAGAAAAAGCATTACATATTGCAGAAAAAATTCTAGCAATGAGTCATGGAAAAACTGCATCAACTGGATTCAATCAAAAAATCTTACCTGGTTTTACAACTGAAGAAAAATATGATTTAGTTTTTGATTTTGTTGACAATAGGTATACAAGAGCAGTAAATTCAGCTTACGGAATTAATACAAAAACACCTTTGATCAGTGCAGGAGCATTACCAAATAGTGCAAGATGGGATGTTCATTTAGAAGGAAAAACACAATGTATGGATCACTTATTTAATATTTATGAAGAGGGTAGAAGAGAAGAAATGATTAGAAGAGCAAGTTGTGCATTAAATCCCAATCCTTCAGTTGTAATGAGTAATGCAATTGCAGCTGTATGCGCAGTATTAGATACTTATACTATTTTTGAATCTGAAAAATTTGGTGAACCTTTCAATGGTGAACAAACTTATAGATCAGATTTATCAAAAAGATTTGGAACAAATCCATTAAAAGATACTTGTGATTGTTATTCAAAACCAGTACCAGATTTAATTGTAACCGATGAACAAGTTAAGGCTTTTGCTGCAACTACTGAAACAACAGATTAGGAGAAACAAATGACAAAAGATGAAATGTATGATGATGAAGATGATTTTGATTTAGATGCATTATTAGAAGCTTCATTAGAAGAAGAAGTAGTAGAAGAACATCTAGATTGGACTCCTCAAGCAACAACAAATACTCATAGAGTTTCAAGATTTGTAAAACCTAGAAGAATAGAACTAGAATTAGATAATGGAATAGATCCAATTACATCCACATTATTAAATCATCTCTCACCTTCTCAAGAAATTGCAAATGTATATGTTAGTAATTTTTATTCTCATGGAATAAATCCTTCCGAAACTGTCTCATTAATTTTAACTCAATCTGCTTTAGAAAATAATTCCCCACAATTAATTAAGAAAGTTGAATCTTTAGAAAAATATTTAGAAATAACAGGAAAAGCATTTGCAGAAAGACTTCATAAAATGATTTCATTTGAATTACCTGAAATTCAAGATACTGGAATTACAGAAGAAGAACCAGAATTTATTGCAGTACCAGATCCACATCCAAGAGAATTACCTTTTGATTATATTGGATTAGATCCAGAAACATTATTAGCTTCAAAGGTTTTAGAAGAAGTAATTCCTAATGATTTAATAAATTTAGAAAAAATAACTACTCTTGAAGAATTAGCAAAATTAAATTTCGCTGTTGATGTGAAAAAAACAGTTAGTCCATATTTATCTTCAAAAATACATTCAGCAGATTTAGAACCAAAAGAATTAATGGAACAATCTTTAGTTGCATTAGCTATTCACAATGATCCTAATTTTAAAGAAGAAGATTTTGATACCATTTTAAGTAAATATCAAAATATTTACAGATCTAGATTAGGTATTGCATTAATGATTTCTGAAGAATTAAAAATTTATCATGAAGTAGGTTCTACATATAGTGATTTAAGAAATTCTACTGTTAAAAAAATAGAAGAAGAATTAGGTTTATTCTTTTTTCATAGTGAAGAGAGAAGAATTCGAAGCGATAGAGGATTTAATTGGTTAAAAGATGAAATTCTTTCCTTAAATCGTTTTTATAAACCTTCAGAAGAAAAAACTCCTGGAAAAAAGAATTATGTAAGAACCAAAATAAAGGTTAAAGGATTTCCTATTGGAACAACTGGTTACCTTGATTATGATTTAGATTTTTGTCCAAGACCAAGGAAAAATTATGCAAGTTACACTAAAATAGATTTAAAAGATTTAGAACTACTTGAAGCAATTAATATACATGGTACAGGTGAACAAATTAAAATAATAAAAGCAGGAAAAGGAGAAAATGGAAGAGCATATATGCACGGTGGCCACATTAATGAAGTTGCTATAGGCACAACTGGAGAAATAATTGAAAAAAGAGGAAATCATATTATTGCAAGATTAAATAATGGTAAAAGATGGCATTTAGAAGAAAGTGAAATTGAATATATAAAAACAGAAGAAGAAACAGAAGAAGAAACAGAAGAAGAAACAGATGGAATAAATCCAGAACAAATTAAAACTCAACTAGAAAGAATAATTCAAGAAGAAGAATCCAAATTTGAGAATGCAAAAACAAATAAAAAAACAACTATTCAAAGAGTTATTTCTGATTTAAGGTCAATGGATTTAGAAGAAAGTATAATCAGTTTCTTTTTAAGATCAAATCTTGGAGAAATAAGTATAAATGATAGAGAAATTAATCAATATGTTCCTCGTAAAAATCTCTTTTCAGAATTAATATCCTATGAAGAACAAATAAATTATTCCAAATTAGCATTAGGACTTGTTGAAAAATTAGTAGACAAATTAGAATTAAAAGTAGATTTAAAAGAATTAAAAATAAACGATCTTGATGCAAACAAATTTGACAACTTTAGAAAGAATATATTTGATAGAATTATTCCTCATCTTTATGAAGAAGCAGGATTCATAAAAAAGACTTTAGCAAAAGTAAAAATTCCTAAAGGTACTTTAGTTATCTTAGAAGAAGATTATAATAGAGAATATCCAAAAGGTACTATTGTTAGATATTATGAGAAAAATGAACATGGTAACCACATTCTAAATATTAATGGTAATCTAAGAGGTGTAACTTTTGATGTTACTCCTATGGTTCCAGCTTTTGATCTCCCTAATATTAAATTAAAAGAAGGAGATCTAGTAAGACATAAAATCGGTACTGGAAATGAACCTTATAATAAATATGGCCCTATAACTATAGTCTCAGAACCTGAAGGAACTGATCCAATTATGAGAATAAAATATGGTGATGGGAAAAATGGCAGATCATATATGAGAAATTTAGAACTGGTTGAATATCCTGAAAATTATGTCCAAGCTATAGAAGAAATAAAAGAGCAAATAAATGGCGATCTTGAAACAGTTCTTGAAGAATATGACCAAATCATAAATGATAAGAGAAAAAAAATAATTACAAAAACTCGAGATTATATAACAACATTATTATCACTTGGAATTTCTAAAGAAAAAATTAGTCAAGAGTTTACAGAAAGTTTAGGAGAAAGACAATATGTTATAGACATATTAAATAACTAAAAAAATGAAACAAATAAAAGCTACAGAAGAAGAAGTTTTTACAAACTTATTTGCAACAATTTATCAACTCTCAGCAGAGGACCAACTAGCATTATTATCTTCACAAATAAAAGATGCAGAAATAATAAAAACAGCACGTCAAAATATTAAAGGTATTCATAATAAAGATGATTATGAACAATTTCTTTCCACATTACCATCTAAAACTGATATTTTAAATGCAGTAAAAGAAGAAATTAAAGGAGATTTTTCTCAACTAGAAATAAAACTTAATGAAATTGAAGAAAAAAGAAAATTAGAATTAGAAAATCCAACAACTGATGAAAAAGATATTAATAATGCATTCTCAAAATTAGCAAAAAGAATTGATATCAATCTTGACCAGATTCCAAATATAGATTTTACAGATCTAGATACATATAGAACTCAATTAGTAACTAAAGTATACGAAAGCATTTCAACACCAATTAGAGCAGATTTAAAATTAGGTGACATTCTTGAAATTACTGGTTTTGAAGGATTTGATTTTGATGATCCATTAGAAGAAGTATATTATTATGGTGGTAATGAAGAAGATTATAGTTTAGGAACTGAAGGTGAGCTAATTGCGTCTCCTACAGAGGAAAAATATGTCCTTATATTTGAAAATACTCTTTGGAACTTTCACCCAGATGAACTTAAACAAACTGGAAAAAATAGATTTTATGATACATTAACAACAACTGGTGAAACAGATTTAAGAAAAGGTATTGAAAATTTAATTTTAGAATTAAGTATAGATTCGGCTAAAAATAGAATAAATTTTGATCATGATCATGAAAAAAAGGAAGTAACAAAAATATTAAAAAAGAAATATTCTCTCTCTAATCATCAACTAGAAGATATTCTTGCTGATAACAATTTTGATTATGAAATTCCAGATTTTCCAGATGAAGTAAATATTCCATATGAAAAATTAATAGTACTAGCAGTTAGATCTATTACTCATAAAGCAAATGAAAAAATAGATTATAAAACTGAAAATTTTAATGAAGAAAAATTAAAAGAGATTGTATTAGAAGCAACAAGATTAGCTTTAGAAAATAATTACGATAAAGCAAAAGAACAAATGGATACTTTATCAATTTTATTAAAAAAAGAATATAGTGTTGTTTTTAGAAAAGCAGAACAAACAAATGAGTTAGAGGATATAACTGGAGAAATTTTACTAAAAACTGTTGACTCTTGGATAAATAGAGAAAAAAGAGACGGCGGTAAACTAGGAGTTAAATTTTCTTTTGATAGAGCTTTATTATATCACGATAGAGATATATATACTGCAGAACCTTTTTCACCTCCATCAGAAGAACTACATAGAGTATTAAAACTTGAAGTAGGAAATGGTTGTCAATATGCAAAGTGTACATACTGTACTGAATATGGTCAAGCAAGATTCCACATAAAAAGATTTCAAGCATTTCAAGAACATATTGCAGAGGTTAGAAAAAAATTAGATGGGGATCTTGGAAATATTCAAAGACTTTTTCTAGGTGGTGGTGATATTTTTGCAATGCCAACAGATAAATTATTACAATATGTTGATGCTGCTAGAAGTACTTTCGATAATCAACAATATACACCTTATAATAGAAATAATATAAGAAGAATTGCTGCTTTCACAAGAACTGAAGGTATAGAGAAAAAATCAATTAAGGAAATGAATACTCTTTATGAGCACGGATTAAATATGCTTTTCTGGGGTATTGAAACTGGTTCAGATCAAGTTCTTCAATATGTAAACAAGAATATAAATTATGACAGAATGGAAAAAGCTGGAAAAAAAGCTGTTCAAAGTAAGATTCAAATTTCAACAATGATTATGACTGGTCTTGGTGGATTAAAACATTATGAAGACCATGTTGTTCAGACAGCAAAATTACTAAATACTGTTCAACCAAGATTTATAACATTCATGTCAATTAATGCTGCACCATTTTCACCTTATGCAGACATTATGGCAGAAGAGCAAGCTCGAGGAGAAAACATGCCTTTAAGTCCAGAAATGATAGTAGAACAAATGTATGATATTGTAGGTCTATTAGATGAAAGATTATACATAAATCAAAAAAGATGTTTAGTTGCAGCTTATAGGCTTCCTGTTGAAAGAATAGCAGAAAACCCAATTCAATTTAGAGGAAGATTAGAATATTCTGAAAAAAGAAATATTCAAAGGACATTAAGCAATTATTTTTATAGAAGACAACCAAGTCCATTAATTCCAGATACTTCTTTTAATCAAGATAGTCCTCTGAGAAGAAAAGCTGAGCAAATAGCAGCAAAATAATTAAATTAGTCTAAGGATACCTTCACCAAATTCCCTAGCTGCTTCAGGTCCACTTCCTGTAATGATATTTTCATCTACAGTAACTCTTTCTCCTGTATATTGAGCACCATTATTTGCTAAATTACTTTCTTCACTTGGATATGAAGTTGCTTTTTTCCCTTCTAATAATCCAGCATTTGCTAATATTGAAGGGGCAATACAAATAGCTCCAACTAATTTATTTTTAGAATATGCTTCATTAGCTAAACTCCATGCTTTCTCATCATTAAAAAACATATTTGCTCCAGTACCTCCAATAAAAACTAAAGCATCATAATCATCAACAATAATCTCGGAATAATCTAAATTTACTGACACAATTGCTCCTAACATACCTGTAGCCATATCTGTATCTTTTGAAGCCACTACAACTTCCACACCTGCATTTTCTAGAACATCCATTGGTTCTAATAATTCCTCATCTCTAAATTGATCTGAAGCCACAATCATAACAACTTTCTTTCCCATTTCATTTACCTCGACATTACTTTCTATTATTTCAACAACTTCGTCTATATTATCTTCTACAACTTCTTCTGCAGTTTCTTCAACTGGACTTGAACAAGAGACTAACAACAATAAAACTAATATTATCACAATTTTTTTCATATCACATCTAATAACTCTTCATTATTTAAAACTTTTCAAAACCATAAGCTTTATAAAGTATATATGAAACAAGATTCATATGTTATGTAAATCATACAACACATTTTTTCAGAACTTCGCAAATCGAACTAATTTGGAAATTATTTTTTTATTACAAAAAGGCCAAATGAATGTATCAAGTATAGTAGAAAAGACTGGATATGAACAAAGTTCTGTCTCACATAATCTAAAAAAACTAATAGAATGTAATATTTTAACTGTTGAAAGTAAAGGAAGAGAAAGATTTTATTCCTTAAATAAAGACACAGTTCAACCATTATTAAAATTAGTACAAAAGCATGTAGAAAAAAATTGTAGAGGATGTGACAAAGATGATTCCTAAAGATATATACTTAGATAACGGAGCTTCAACTAAGGTTGATGAGAAAGTACTAAAAGAAATGCTTCCATATTTCACAAAACATTATGGTAATGCATCTTCAGCTCATTCATTTGGTTATGAAGCACATCAAGCATTAGACAAAGCAAGAAAAGTTATTGCAAAATCAATCAATGCAGATTTTGAAGAAATAGTTTTCACTTCTGGTGGAACAGAATCTAACAATGCAATAATCAAAGGTATTGCTTTCGCAAACAAAGACAAAGGAAATCATATTATTACTTCAAAAGTTGAACATAAGTGTATTGTAAAAGCTTGTGAATGGTTAGAAACTCAAGGTTTCAAAATAACTTATTTAGATGTTGATGAAGAAGGATTTGTAAATCCTGAAGATTTAGAAAAAGCAATCACAGATAAAACTATTTTATTTTCAGTAATTCATGCAAACAATGAAGTCGGTACAATTCAAGACTTAGAAGCATTAGGTAAAGTTTGTAAAAAACACAAGGTTTACTTTCATTCTGATGCATGTCAAAGTTATACAAAAGTAGAAATTGACGTAAATAAACAAAATTTAGATCTTTTAACAATAAATTCTCATAAAATTAACGGACCAAAAGGTGTTGGTGCTATGTATGTAAAACAAGGTACAAAAATAACTCCTCTTTTACATGGTGGTGAACATGAATTCAAAAAAAGAGCAGGTACAGAAAACATTCCAGGAATTATTGGTTTCGCATCTGCATTAAAACATGGACCTACAAAAAAAGAAATTGAAAAAATGTCTGAATTAAGAGATAAATTAATTGAAGGAATTATAAAAATTGAAGCTACTAAATTAAATGGACCTAAAGGAGAAAAAAGATTATGTAATAATGTAAATATTTCCTTTGCAGGAATTGAAGGAGAAGCTATTGGTGGGTATTTAGATCAAAAATTCATTTGTTCATCTACAGGCTCTGCATGTTCAGAAGCATTATTAGAACCTAGTCATGTTTTAATGGCAATAGGCTTATCACATGAAGCTGCAAATGGTAGTTTAAGATTAACATTAAGTAAATACACAACAGAAGAAGACATAAACAAAACTTTAGAAACAATTCCTAAGGTTGTAAAAAAACTAAGGAAAATATCTCCTTTTGGAAAGGTAATGGACTATGTATTCAGAAAAAACAATTAAACATTTTAAAGAACCAAAAAATGCAGGAGAAATGCAAAATCCTGATGGAGTTGGCGAAGAAGGAAACTTCAAATGTGGTGACGCTATGAAGATTTTCATTAAAGTAGAGAATAATATAATTACAAAAATAACATTTTTAACATATGGTTGTATTGCAGCAATAGCTTCAACAGACATGCTTTGTGAAATAGCAAAAGGAAAAACTTTAGAAGAAGCAGAAAATATTTCAGCTAAAGAAATTGCAGATGAACTAGGTAAACTACCTCAATTAAAATTTCACTGTTCTATTATGGGACAAAAAGCATTAAAAAGAGCGATAGAAGATTATAGAAACAAAAAATGATAACTGAAGAAGTAAAAAAATTAATGGAAAAACAGCAATACAGAATTGTTGGTTCACATAGTGCAGTAAAGGTTTGTGGCTGGGCTAAAAAAATGATTCGTGGAGAAGGTGGCTGTTACAAATTAAAATTTTATGGAATTAGAAGCAATCAATGTTTACAAATGTCAACAAGTTTAAGTTGTGCAAACAGATGTATTTTTTGTTGGAGAGATTACAAGGCTCCAGTTTCAAAAGAATGGCTTGGAGAAATAAATGATCCTCAAGAAATTATCGACGGTGCAAAAGAAGCACAAAAAGAATTACTTTCTGGTTTTGGTGGACATCCAAGTGCAATTACAGAATTAAAAAATGAATCTAAAACAGTAAAACATGTAGCTCTATCCTTAACTGGTGAGCCAATTAATTATCCCAAAATAAATGAAATTATAAACTTATTTCACAAAGAAAAAATCTCAACTTTCTTAGTAACAAATGGACAATACCCTGAAGAACTAAAGGATTTACCTCCAATAACACAACTTTATATTAGCCTAGATGCTCCGAGCAAAGAGATACTAAAAAAAGTAAGTCAACCTTTATTCACAGATCACTGGGAGAGATTGAACAAAAGTTTAGAATATCTATCAGAGAAAAAAGAAAGAACTTGTTTAAGATTTACTTTAATGCGAGAGATTAATATGTGTGACTTAGAAGGCTACTCAAAATTAATCCAAAAAGCAGATCCTGATTTCTTAGAAATAAAAGCTTACATGTTTGTTGGTTCCTCTCGACAAAGATTAGATTTAAAAAATATGCCTTTCCATGAAGACATGGTAAATTTTTCAAAAGCTTTAGTAAAGTATCTTCCTGACTATGAAATTGTAGCTGAACACATTCCTTCAAGAATAGTTTTACTAGCAAAAAAGAAATATAAGAAAAATGGTAAATGGCACACTTGGATTGATTTTGATAAATTTTTCAACAAAGAAGAAGATTATTCTAGAGAAACTCCTGAGACTGGCTTAAGTGGTAAAGGAACAAAAGAAAGAATGAAAGTTGATGAAAAAACTGAAGAGCTTGAATTCTGGAAAGAAGATTAAGGAAAATCTATTGGAAATTTTTTAGTTTTATATACAGCAGGTAAAACTATAAAATGATGAAATAAATCTGACAATGCAATAGCCATACCAATTTCAAACAAACTTATAGTCGCAGGAATTATTAATCTAGAACCTTCAAAAGCAATAACAGGAGTAACATAAAATAATCCTACAACAGCTATCAAAATCCCAAAATACATATGATGTATCCTAACAGGCATATGTAATTTATGTTGAACACTCTTACTATGAATTCCTGTACTAAATCTAACAAATACTGTAAAAATTTCAAGCAGTATAGATAACCCTATTATAAACGACCAATCCATAAATATATATACTTAGTATTTACTTTATATACTTTACCAAAATGAAAAAATATTTTCCAGATTATAGCTTCAATACTGTTATAGATATTGATGAAAAGATTTTCAAAACTAAAAAATTATTAATTTTTGACATAGATAATACTTTATTTTATCCTGAAACTACAAAAATAGATCCAAAAACACAAGTATGGTTCAAAAAGATTTCAAAAAAGTACAAAACCATTTGCATTTCTAACTCCAAAACTATTAAACAAAGAGAAGCTTCAATAAAAAAGTCCTTAAATTGTGAACTTTTCATTACTGGCTTAAGAAAACCTTCAAAAGAATTATTCAATAAAGTTAAAAAAAAGTACAAAGTTAAGTCAAAAGATATTGTAACTATAGGCGATTTTTATTTCACAGATGTATTATTTGCTAAAAAAAACAATGCAACAGCAATTTTACTTAAACCCTTTGCTCCTAGTGAAAATATAAGAGTTAGTATAGGAAGACTTATAGACAACACAATAATAAACTTTTTAACTATATTCATAAAAGGCTAATAATATGAAAAACTTCGAATCAGAAATATTGGAAAAAATAGAATATACAGAAGATGTAATTCTACTAAAATTATCTAGCCCTGATGACTTCACTTTTGAAGCAGGACAATTTATCACTATAGAAATAGACAGAGAAGAAAAAAAAGAGATAAAATCATATTCAATCTTAAATCCTCCTTCTGAGAAAGGCATTACTTTATGTATTAGATTAATTCCAGGTGGTTTTGCATCAGAATTCTTTAAAGATGTCAAACAAGGAGAAAAATTATATGTAAAAGGTCCTCTTGGTTTTTTTAAATTCCAAGATAGGGAAGATATTGAAGAATTTTGTTTCTTAGCTGTGGGTACTGGTATTGTTCCAATGATTTCAATGATCAAAGAACATGTTGAAGATTTTCCTAATAAGAAATTTTCTTTAATCGTTTCATATAAACTAAGAAAAAACATGTTACATCATGAAGAATTATTTGAATTAGAAAAAAAATATCCTAATTTTGAATATCATCCCTCTATTACAAGAGAAGAATGGGATGGTAAGAAAGGTAGAGTAACCTTACATTTACCTGAAGTAATTAAAGGTAAAATGTTTTACATCTGTGGTCTAAAAGAAATGGTACTTGACACTAGAAAGACTTTAGTTGAAAGAGGCGTTGACCAAAAAGATATTAAACAAGAAAGGTTTTCATAATACTAGAGAGGATAAAATGAAACTAAATGTAGAATCTAAATTAAAAGAGGCAGATTTAACTGTTCTTGGTCTTTTTGAAGAAGACAAACATAATTACAAAGACTTTAACCAAAAATTATCTGAAGAAATTTCTGATGCAATTTCAAAGAAAATCTTTACTAAGAAATATGGTCATGCTTATTCAAGCAATTTAAACAATTCTACTAAAAGAGTATTGATTTTAGGCTTAGGAAAGAAAGAAGAATTCACTTTAGAAAAATTTAGAAAATCTATAAACAAATCATTCAAATATTCTAGATCTAGAAAATGCAAATCTATATCTACAAACCTATTAAAAATTTCAAACTTTAACACAAATTTATTAGGAAGAGCAACAGCAGAAGGATTTTTCTTATCAGAATATATTTTTGATAAATACATAACTCCTGACAAAGAGAATCCTAAAGTTAAGCTAGAAAATATTTACTTAGAATATTCAAGCAGTAAAGAATTATTAAACGGATTAGAAGAAGGAGAAATAATTGCAAATGCAACAAACTTTGCAAGAGATTTAGTAAATGAACCTGCAATTGAAGTTACTCCTGCTTACTTTGAAAAGCTTGCAAAAGAAATTTCAAAGAAAAACAATATCTCATTAACTGTTCTAAATAAAAAAGATATGGTTAAGTTAAAAATGGGTGGACTTTTAGGTGTAACAGCTGGTTCAGACCAAGAACCTAAATTATTAATTTTAGAATATAAAGGCTCATCAGAAAGACCAATTGCATTAGTTGGAAAAGGTGTTACTTTCGACGCTGGAGGATACAATTTAAAACCTTCTGGCCACATGGAAACTATGAAATGTGACATGGGTGGAGCTGCAGCAGTTTTTGGAGCAATAAAAGCTGCTTCAGAAATGAAAGTAAAGAAACACATTATTGCTTTAATGCCTTTATGTGAAAACTTAGTAAATGGTTCTGCTTACAAACCTGGTGATATTTTAAGAGCTTACAACAAAAAAACAATTGAAATTGGAAACACAGATGCTGAAGGAAGATTAATTCTTGCAGATGCAATTAGTTATGCTGAAGAAAAATACAAACCTAAAATTTTAATTGACTTAGCAACTTTAACTGGTGCTTGTGTTGTAGCTTTAGGAGAACAAATTTCTGGTTTAATGTCTAAAGATGATAATTTATCTAAAGAACTTGAAGATGCTGGATTATCTAGCCATGATAGAGTTTGGAGATTACCTATGTTAGAAGAATACCAAGATGCAATGAAAGGATCAATTTCTGACATAAAAAATATAGCTCCTAGGTCTCATGGTGCAGGTGCAATCACAGCAGCAGTCTTCTTAAGTCATTTTGTTAACACAGAAAAAACCAAATGGGCACACATTGACATTGCAGGTCCAGGTTTTATTGCTGAAGATAGAGATTATTTAACAAAAGGCGGAACTGGTGCTGGAGTTAGATTACTTTCATATTTTTTAAGTAAATAAAAATAAAAAAAATTATTTTTTCTTTTTCTTCTTCTTTGTATTAGTTTTAAAATAGGCTTTACCTTCTTCATTGAATCCTAAGTAGTACAAAATTCCACCGTTGATTAACAGCTTAAATGGTGATAAAAAGAAATCTCCACCAGCAATTGCAGTAAAACTACTTAATACTCCAACAGACGATAAAACTATCGCAACTATCCAAGCCCAATATTTACCTTTTCTCAGTGATTTACCTACTATAAAATATAAAACTGAGAAAACTGCAAAGATTATTCCAATAACAATCAAACCTGCAGTTCCGACAATACTCATCCAAGCTTGTTCAATTTCAATTATATTTACAACAATACTACCTACAACCCCAACAATTAAAGCAACTAACATTGTTAAAGCAGAAATAATAAAATAATACAAAGAAACTAATTTTACTCCTTTAGGTACAGTTTTTTTCTTTACCATTAGTACAAACATGCTAAAATACTATTTAAGTCTTTTCTCAAAAAAATAAAAAAAAATTAATGTGCTTTTTCAGCAGCTTTAGCAATATATAATGTTGCA
This sequence comes from archaeon, assembly GCA_018692925.1. Classification (GTDB taxonomy): domain Archaea; phylum Nanobdellota; class Nanobdellia; order SCGC-AAA011-G17; family GW2011-AR17; genus BS150m-G60. The sequence goes on along the minus strand of JABHLH010000014.1, from coordinate 74,566 downwards.
ATTACTGCTAAAATAGTTACAATTACCGCATAAATAACCATTGCAAGAACAGTATCTGAACTACCAAAAATTCTTACAAATATTGCCTTAATTGTATCGTTCCATGCTAATGCAGCTACCAGACCAAAAGCAGCTGTAATTAAAGCTGCAAATTTTTCTATTACATCTTTTTTCATTTTTTTCTCCGTGAATATAAAATAAAATTAAAGAAGTCTTTTCTCTACTTCTTCCCAATTTATGTTCTTAAGGAAACTTTCAAGATATGCTCTTTTTCCTAAACCATAGTCTTTTATGAAAGCATGTTCAAATACATCCATGACTAACAAAGGAACAGCACCAGCTAAAATCCCACCATCATGTTCATCTACCCAAACATTAAACAATTTATCACCAACAGGATCATAAGCTAAAATAACCCATCCAATTCCTCTCATACTTGCACTAGCTCTAAAATCACATTCCCATTCACCTAAATTATCAAAACTTTCAATAATTTTCTTTCCAATTTTAGATTCTTCATTTAATTTTTTTCCACCTTTCACTAAATTACCAAAATATAATTCATGTAATCTCATTCCATTAAATTCCCAACCAAACCTTCTTCTTAACTCTGAAAATTCCATACAATTATTTGTCATAACTTTCAAAGTTTTCATTAGTTCATTTGTATTTTTTACATATCCATTATATAACTTAAAATGATCTTTCAGCATTCCCTCTGAAAAACCTTCCATTCCCAATAAATGAGAAAAATCTTTTTCTTCATACATTTTTTTATTCTCCTAAATTTTTCCTATTAGGTCAACACCAGGACTTAATGTTTCCATTCCTGGCATCCAACTTGCTGGACAAACTTTACCATTACTATTCCTTACAAATTGTGCAGCTTGTATTTTTCTAATTAATTCTTTAGAACTTCTTCCAATACTATTATCATGTATTTCGCTTGCTTTTACATTCCCATCTGGGTCAATAATAAAAGTACCTCTCAAAGAAAGACCTTCATTTTCGATATAAGTTCCATAAGCTTTTGAAACTCTTCCAGTTGGATCTGCTAACATTGGAAAATTAATTTTTTTAATTGACTCTGAGCTATCATGCCATGCCTTATGTACAAATGCTGTATCAGTACTTACACTTATAATTTCTACATTTAAGTTCTTAAACTGTTCATAGTGGTCAGCAAGTTCACCTAATTCAGTTGGACAAATAAAAGTAAAATCAGCTGGATAAAAAAATAATACTACCCATTTACCTTTATAGTCTTCTAAATTTATTTTATTAATTTCCCCATTATAATATGCATCTTCTACAAAGTTTACTGCTTTTTCATTTATCATATTTTTACTCCTTTAACAAATCCTCAATTTTAGCTTTTAATGCTGCTTTAGGTAAAAGTCCTGTAATTCTATTTACTTCTTTACCATCTTTAACCAAAACTAATGTTGGAATACTTCTTACACCAAATTCATTAGCAATTGAGTTATTTTCGTCGATATTTAGTTTAGCAAAGATTAATTTCCCTTCAAAATCTTCACTTAGTTCTTCAAAGATTGGTCCCATCATTCTACATGGTCCACACCATTCTGCCCAGAAATCAATAAGAACTGGCATCTTAGATTTTTTAACTTCTTCTTCAAAATTATTTTCTTCTATTTTTTTTACTGTCATTTTATTTTACCTCGCAATTATTACAAATTCCATTAAAGATTACATTTACACATTTTGCTTCAAAACCTTTAACATTAACTTTCTTCAAAGCATACTTAGAAATTTCTTCTTGAAATACATCTTTAATTTTTCCACATTTATTACAAACACAATGTTGATGTTTACATAAATCACCATCAAAATGGAATTCATTATTAATTTCTAACTTAAGAATTTCTCCATCTTCTGCTAAAATATTTAAGTTTCTATAGACTGTACCTAAACTTACATTAGGTATATCTTTTTTCACTCCACTATAAACCATTTCAGCTGTTGGATGTGTCTTAACACTCTTCAGATAATTTAATATCTCTTGCCTTTGAAAGCTTATCCTTCTTTGCTTATTAGGAATCATTCCTAATTAAGAATAATTACTACTTTATAAGTTTTTCGAAACTATAATACAATAAAAAAAGAATTATTCTTCACTCTCTTCAACTTTAATTGCTTGTCCAGGACAGATTTCTGCAGCTTCTTTAGCATTTTTAGGATCATCAGTTTCAAAAACCCAAACTTCTTTTCCATCTTCTTCTTTTTTAACAGAACTTTTCAACTTAGAGATATATGTCTCTTCATCCATTTCAAACAATTCAGCTTCTACTCCAGCACATGCACCACATCCAATGCATTTATCTGGATACAATGTAATAGTATATTTTTTTGCCATAATAGAATCCCATTTCTTTAAGTATATAAAATTAACTAAAATAAAAGCAAAACCTTTTTTAATAACTAACACCCAGATATAAAAAATGCAAGTAAAAATAAGTTTTGATACAGAAAATGAAAGTTTAGACAATCTAAAGAAATTAGTTGAAGCATTACAAAAACTAATTGCTCACAGAGAAGGAAAACCTATTTCTCAAGAAACCAAAAAAGAAGAACCTAAAAAAAATGTTTCAAAAACAGGTGGCGGATGTAGGGTTATTCCTTACGAAGATATGTCTGGAAAAATGGCTGAATTATTATCTGGAAGAAGATTTTAAGTATTATCAATAGATATTCCCCAAGGATTCAATGCAGGACTAATATCATGCACTTGAGCTAATACTTCATATATATCTAAATGATCAGGATGAAATTCATTTTTAGGATCTTCAGAAGAATCATATAAATCTTTAGCCATCAATAAGAATTTTTTTGCATGTAAATCTTCTACTCCACTCAATTCTTGACCTATTCTTACATAAGCATTAAAATCTTTTTCCATATTATTATAACCCTCGATAATTCTAGTCGCAATTTCCCAATATCCTTGTTTTTTACTACCTAAAATATCTTGACTCCTTGACATTCTCAAATATAATCTAGAACTTTTTAAACTTCCTAAAAATAATTCTGCACCTAATTTATGAATAATCTGTATAAGCTCTGGAGAAATTTCTTCAGAACTTAATTTTTCCATTAGAGAATATGAATAAGCTCCATTTTTTCTATAGCAATTAATAAATCCTTCTGCAAATTTTAAATCATCAGTATTATCTAAATAAGTTAAAGCTTCTCTTAAAATCATTGCATTAGAGAAATATAATAAAATTCTCTCCTTATTAGAAAGATTTTCTCTATCATGAATTAAATCAAGACTATTATTATAACTAGATAAAGAGTTTTTATGATCTTTAAAATTCTTAAGATAAAAATTACCAAATAAACCATAACTTGATACTCTAGCTTCAAATAAAAAATCACTTAAAGGTTCTTCATTAGTATTTTCTAAAACTTTTTCAAGATCAGAAACCCCTTCTAAATTCTTATCTTGTTCAAATCTTGTTAAACTCCTTTCTAAATAACTTTTTACTAAAAGAGTTATATCTTCAGAACTTGAAGTAGAAAAATTAACAGCTCCAGTTAATATGTTTTCAGCTGTGATAGGATCTTTTTGATTATACAAAGACATACCTGTTCTAACTAAATGAGCAATATAATTATCAATTTGTTCTTGATCAATAAATCTTTGTGCAATTCTAAAATTTGAATCTGCACGATCAAAAGATCCATTAAGTAATTCACTTGAAGTTTGTTTTAAAAATATCATTCCTAAATCTAATTGATCTACGAAAACAAATCTTGTACCTTTATAATAATCATCAGCCATATTAAAAAAAATAAAATGATCCTTTATAAAAACATTGATTGAAGAGTTCTTAAAAGATTATATCTATTTTTTAACTAAAGAGGCAATTAGTTCAAAATCCTCTTTCATTTCTTCAAACATTGAAGGATTTCTTCCAGAATAAATATATGCAGCAGGATGTACAACAGGAATTACAGTTCTTCCATTTAAATCAAAAATTTGGCCTCTAATCGACCGAATCTCTTTTTTATTAATAATTCTCTCAGTTGCAAAATTACCAATTGTTACAATTACATCAGGATTCATTATAGAAATTAGTTGATCTAATCTATTTCTACAATTCTCAACTTCATCTTTTCTTGGATTTCTATTTTTATCTGGTTTGCATAAAATTGTATTTGTAATAAAAATATCTTCTCTTTCTAAACCAACATGATTTAATAATTCAGTTAAAATCTTTCCAGACATACCACAAAAAGGCACACCTTTTTTATCCTCATTAGCTCCAGGAGCTTCACCAATAAATAAAATTTTAGAATTTTTATTACCTGAACCAAAAACAACTTGGCTCCTACTATTAAGAAGAGCTGAACATTTTTCACATTTAGAATATTCTTCTTTCAATTTATCAAACATAATAATTAAATATTTTCTTCAACTTTTTAATTCTTCCTGTCTAAGTTTTGTTAATATTTTTGCTAAGTTTATTTTTTTCCCTTCTTCAAAACGAGTTTTCCCAAATCTTGTAAAATACTCATGATCCAAAAATAGATCTCTTAAAAGACTAAACCATTGAACATTTGAAAATACTATTTCTTCATTAGAGAGCATTTTTCTTTTAATTCCATTATACATAAAATAATCTTCTCTTGATAATTCTGAAGCAACAGCATCACAAAATAATCTTTCAGTTCCATTAGAAGGGGATTGAGTATATACAGCACTTTCAGTAATAGCTCTAATATCATCAATATTTCTTTGACTATAATTAAATTCAGTTTTTAATATATCAAATTTCTCAGGGTTATAAAAAATTAAAGCTGAACTTAATAATTTAAATCCTTCATTTTTTTCTAATCCATTTGAAAACTCACTAACAGCTCTATACAAACTTGATGTCCTTCCTAGTACATATCCACCAAATTCATAATCTGAATCATTTAAATCAGAAATCACTCTTCTCCTTAATTCAACAATATCTTCAGCCATAAACCTCATTTTTAATAACTAGTTAATAAACTTTCTCAAAAATATACAACCCAAAACAACTTTCTTTAAAAACTCTTTACTCCCATATCTTAATACATGACTAAATTCATAGTTGTTGTAGGTGGTGTTATTAGTGGTGTTGGCAAAGGTGTCTCATCAGCTTCTATAGGTAAAATTCTTCAAAAATATGGCTATTCTGTTACAGCAATTAAAATTGATCCATACATGAACTGCGATGCTGGTACCTTAAGACCAACTGAACATGGAGAAGTCTGGGTTACTGATGATGGTGGAGAAATTGACCAAGACTTAGGTAACTATGAAAGATTCTTAGATCAAAACATTCCAAAATCACATAACATTACAACAGGCCAAGTTTATAGAACTGTTATTGAAAAAGAAAGAAAAGGTGAATATCTTGGTAAAACTGTACAAATTATTCCTCACATTCCTGAAGAAATACAAAAAAGGGTACTAGAATCTTCAAAGGGATTTGATTTTGCAATTATTGAAGTTGGTGGTACTATTGGAGATTATGAAAATGTTCCTTTCTTATTTGCTATGAAAGCTTTAGAAAGAAAGTTTGGAAAAGAAAATGTTCTTTATGTTCTTGTTACTTACCTTCTTGTTCCAAGACACATGGAAGAAATGAAAACAAAGCCAACTCAACAAGCGATTAAATTGTTAAGTGAAGCTGCAGGTATTTTTCCAGATTTAATTTTCTGTAGAGGACCATTTCCTTTGGATGATATTCGAAGAAGAAAAATAGAATCTTCAGCAAACATTCCAAGTGAATCAATTATTTCAGAACCAGATATTGACACTATTTATAGGGTACCATTAGACTTAGAAAAAGAAAATGTAGGTCTAAAAATATTAAAAAAATGTAATTTATATCCAAAAGCAAATCCTAATTGGGAAGAGTGGGAAAAGTTAGTAAGCAATATTGTAAACCCAGCTAAAAAGATTAAAATTGCAATTGTTGGAAAATATGTTGATGTTGGAAATTTCACTTTAACTGATTCTTATGTATCAATTAACCAAGCATTAATTCATGCTGGTGCAAACTTAAATGTAAAAGTAGAAATTATTTGGGTAAATGCAAAAGATTTAGAAAAAAATCCTTCAGAGTTAGAAAAATTAAAAGAATACCAAGGAATTTTAGTTCCAGGTGGTTTTGGATCATCAGGTGTTGAAGGAAAAATTAAGGCAGCACAATTTGCTAGAGAAAATAATATTCCTTACTTAGGTATCTGTTATGGAATGCAAATGGCTTTAATAGAATTTGCAAGAAATATTTTAAATTTAGAAAATGCAAACACATCTGAAGTAAATCCAGACACACCACATCCTGTTATAGACATTTTACCTGCACAAAAAGAGTTAATGAAGAACAAAGATTATGGTGGGACAATGAGACTAGGTGCTTATGCTGCAATTCTGAAAAAGGATTCACAAACATACAAGCTTTATGAAGAGACTCAAAGATTAGAAAAAGATCAAGAGATAATTAATAAAACTTCTAGTGAAAGACTTGGAAATTTAGAAACTACTGATAATGTAATTTTAGAGAGACACAGACACAGATGGGAAGTTTCTCCTAAATATGTTGAAAGGTTTGAAGAAAAAGGCATGGTTTTCTCAGGACATCACATTAGAGAATCTGATAATATGAAATTAATGGAGTTCATAGAATTACCTTCACATAAATTTTTCTTAGCAACTCAAGGACATCCAGAATTCAAATCAAGATTAGATGATCCTTCTCCTATGTTTTTAGGTTTTGTAAGGGCTTGTACTAGCTAAATTCTAAACAAAAAGTCTTATAAACATCGCCTAAAATCGGATTTAATAGGATGAAGCAAAAACTCTCAGTTACAGTGGATAAAGAAGTTCTAAAAAAGATAGAAAAAGAGCTAAAAAAAAAGATTTTCAGGAATAGAAGTCATGTAGTAGAATTTGCATTAAATAAGTTATTGGAGGAAGAAAATGATTAAAATCTCCAAACTTTCAAAACAATTGAGATATCATTTAACAGATACTACTGCTTTGTTAATTGAATCCAATCCATTCTTTGCATTATATGAAGTTGGTGTTGCTGGAATGACTGATGAAGTTTCATTAGATACTAGAATAAATGCATCAAAATTAGCTTATCTAGGTTTAGGTACTGTTTATGGAAGAGGAAGAGATTTATGGAGATATGCTTTTAAAATCACAGATCAAAGTTCTGAAAAAAAACAAACACTTCATGATATGGCTTATACTGGTGTTTTTAATATAATTATTTCACCACCATTATATTACTACTCAGGTGAAACTGATTGGGGAAAAATTGCAATTGGTTCTGCATGTTCTGTAGTTTTAGGAGCAGCTAATGGGATCCCAATGGGTTATGCTGTAGATGCATTTAGAGATTTAACAAGTTTAGAAAAATGTGAAAGAAAATCATATCCTAATTTTTTAAAAAAACAAACACCATTGAATAAATTAGCTATTGCTGCAGGTTTAGCATTCTTATCTTTAAATTTAATGGAAAATATTTATGATCATGTACCAAATAATTTTGTTTCAAATGTATATGAACAAATTACAAACTTGGAGGTAAAGTTAGAATGACAACTTTACCAACACAAATAACTGCAATGTTTCAAGATCAAACTATTAACCATTATAATATTACAGGAGTAATCGGAGAAGGTGGACAAGGACTTGTTTTACAATTAGAAAATGGTGATGGAAAAACATACACAGGAAAAGTAATCCAAAGAAGATTAAGTTTAACACCATATATTGAAGAATTAAAAGATCTAAAAAGGGGAATTGATATTTCACAACATTTAGACCATCCTAGTATTCAAACCGTAAAAGAAATTATTGATATTCCAGATCAAAGTATGTTTGTAGTTGTAAAAGAATATGCAAAAGGAAGATCATTAAAAGAAATTATTGAAGAAGATGGAACAATATCTCCAGAAGAATTAGCTCCAATTATTGGTAAAACTGTAGAAGCTTTAGAATATTTACATGATGAATCACAACATCCAAAAGTAAAAACAGTTTGCCACAGAGATATAAAACCAGAACACATTATTGTTGATGATGAAGGCAATGTTACATTAATTGATTTAGACACATCAAAATCAACTTCTAATCAAACAACTAGATACACAGCAGCAGGAACAAAATCATACCAGAGTCCAGAAGCTTTACTTGGAAGTACTTCTCCAGACGGGGATTATTATGCTTTAGGATTTACTGCAACAGAAGCATTACTTGGAGAAATACCAAATGAACTAAGTGATAGTAGATTTAGAGGTAGTAATCCATATAAAATGCCAGAATGGATACCAGAAGAATTTAGAAATGTAATTGAAAAAATGGTTCATCCTGAACAAAAACAAAGATATCATACTGCAATAGACATAAGAAATGATTTTGATTTTAATTTAGAAGAAATAGTTGATGAAGAAATAAAAGAAATAGCTGTAGTTGAAGGAAAAGATTATGCATCACTAAGAAATGATCTTAAAAAGAAAGAAAGTAAATTAAAAGCTTTAAATTTTCCCATCTCTATGCTTAATTTATTACAAATTTTCTCTTTAGTATCATTCCCAATAGTTTATTCTGTTGAACATAGTTTGTTAAAAGCAAGTTTAGTTACGGGAGGAATTGTTGGAGGTTTAAGTATAATAGATAAAGCAATATTCGGGGAGTTTAAAATACAATATAAACAAGTCAAAAGAGATTTACACTTACTTGACACCGAAGAACAATACGGTACTGAAGTAAGAAAATTAGAAGAACAAAGATTAGATTTAATAAAAGAAAGATCTAGAGATAGAAAAAAACTTCCAATACAATTAGGTTTAACAGGAGCTATTTCTACAGCTGGTTATTATTTATATAATAGTGTAGATGATGTAATTATTCCATTTGCTGCATTATTAACATTAACTGCAATACATACTAAATTCACAATATCAAATTATCTCAAAAGAAGGAAAAAAATTAAATCTTTAGAAGATAGAATTGAAACTGCAAAGTTACCAGAAGGAGTTAGATTAGGAGAAAATTTTGATAGTCAAGCATATCATGATTTTATTTTAGAAAGTTACAATAAAAATTATAAAAAATTTAAAATAGATTTTGAAATAAAATCAAATGATCTTTTTAGAATAAAAATTGAAAGATATAATAATCTTGGAAGATATCTAAATATCTCTACAAATGGGCAGCAATTTATTTTTTCATATTCAAAACAAGTTAACCACCAGGATAACTATGTACTATCTACAGGAGTAAGCACAAAAGAAGAACTTGATAATTTTAACTTTGAAGGTTTTCCTAAAGAAGTAAAAAGAACTTTTAAAAAATTTAAAAGAGATCCATCTAAATTATATAATTCATTAAGAGCAATGTTACCAGATTCTAAAACAGAACTTGAAGATACTTCTGAATTTTTTGAAGATCAAACAAAAGTTTCTACACAAGAACCAATAGTAGTTTCTGATCCTACACCAAAGTTAACTTTTTCGGATTCTACACCAGAAATTACTTTTGATCCAGTAGAAGTTACAGGACCAGTAAGAACTACAACTAATAATTTTGAACAAGAAAAGAAAAGATTAAGAAAAGCTACAGAACAAGACACAGAAAGATTAAGAAAAGCTAGAATGGCACAGAAGGTGAGACAATGATAGAATATCCTCGAAAAATTAAATTAGAAATATATTCCGAATTTGTTCTAGGATTAAATCCTTTAAGTTTATTACAACTTGGGCCATTAGCTTTTCCAGGATTATTATATAACACATATCAATCACAAAAAAATATAAAAGAAACTAGTGGCAATGAAAAAGCAATTGCTTTAATTTATGAACCAACTTTAATTGAATTCGCAAATCTTACTTTAGGAAATAAAGGGAAAATTTCAGATTTTTTTACTGAAAGAGATATTAGACTTGATTTTAAACATAACGCTACAAGCAGAGATTTAAGAGAGGTATTAGAAAATGATACCTATCAAAGTATTGTAGTTGTTGGACAAGGTTCTAGATCTTCATGGTCAGCAAAAGATGGAGTAGTTACCACAATTGATTTAAAAGAATGGATGAAAGATTTACCATTAAAAACAGGATATTTTCTTCAAATGACATGTGGTAATGATAGAGGTATATCTTTTGGAGATCGTGTTCTTGAAGACAAAACTAAAAGTTTAGGTTATATACAAGGTATGAGTTTTGCAGACAGATTCGAAGCTTTTTGGGGAGAAAATAATCAAGAGTATGGGCTAGTCCAAATAGGAAATTCAAAATGACAGCTAAACAATCCAAACGACAACAACAAGCTATGGCAGCAAGACAAAGAGATGCAAAGAATGCACAAGCTCCAGCTACTGCTTCAGTGAGAACTTTAGATCATTTAATCCAAACTCCACAACAAGAACTTCATGAAGATATTAAAGAAGCATTCCCTAGTGGAACTGTAGGCGATTACAGAATTGTTGATTATTTAGGTTGGGGTGAACAAGCAACTGCTTTAGTTTTAGAAGATAAAGAGGGTAACAAACATGTTGGAAAAGTTTTCGAAGGAAGTTTTAATTTAGCAAAATGGAAAAGAGCACAAAGTAATTTAGCAAGAGGAATTGAAATTTCTAAAGCTCTTCATCATCCAGGAATTCCAGAATATCATGATTTAATTGAACTAAAAGATGAAAGACAATTTGTTGTTGTTCGAGAATATGTTCAAGGTACAAGTTTAGCTGATATGATTAAAGAGAAAGGTCACTTAACACCAGAAGAATTAAAACCAATTTTAAATGGAACATTAGAATGTTTAGAATATTTACAAGATGAATCTCAACACCCTGAAGTTGGAGTTGTTTGTCACAGAGATGTAAATCCAAGACATATAATAATTGATAAAAATGGTAAAGTAAGTTTAATCGACTTAGACACACTAAAAGATGCAGATAGTGGTGCAACACAATTAACTTCTGTTGGAAGTAAAAAATATGCTCATCCGAATGCATTAATCGGTGAAACATCTCCAGCTTATGATATTTTTTCTTTAGGTTTTTCTGCAGCAGAAGCTTTACTTGGAAACATTCCCAAAGAATTAGATAGGAGTAGAATGTATGGTGGAAAACCTTATGAATTACCAGAATGGATTTCAGAATTTATAAGACCAACATTAAATAGAATGATTAACCCTGATGAAGAAGTTTTATTTTCTTCTGCTTTAGATGTTAGAAAATCATTAGATCCATTTGCATTTGAAGATTCTTTAGAAATAACAGTTTTAGGAGAACCTTTAGAAGAAAGAGTAGAAGAAGATTTAGATCTTGAAGTTAAAAATACACAAAGAGGTTTTTCACATTTTTATGATCAATTTGAGAGCCATCTAATTCCAATGATAGTAAATGATTTGCAAAAAATAAATAGATCTAATAATTATGAGGATAATCAATTATCTGTAAATAATCCATATGAGATTACAAATTTCAAATTCTTAAAAACAAGTACTATGTTATTATATATTGAAGGAACAGGATTAACAGAAGAAAATATCAAAGCAAGAAACAAAGCTGAAAAAAGATTAAAAAGAAGATTAAGAAAAGAAGTTAGAGATTATATCTCAAGTAGTAGAAGAACAGATTCTTATAGAAAAAGTATACAAACAGAAGAAGTACTAAATTATTTAACAACTACCAAACACCCTTCTTTCAATGATATAGCTTTTTATTTTGATAATAATACATTTTTCTTAGGAGAAGAAAAAGATGCTTTTAATTCATTACCTTTAACTTCACAAACAACAAATGAGATAAAAACTACTTTGAATCGTTATCTTTCACATTTAAGAAGAGATATTGAAAAAAACAATAATATTGAAAATCATAGAACAGGAAAATTAACAGATTTAGTAACTAGAGAAAATTTAACCGAAAATGAATTAACAGTTTTAGAAAGGGATTATTTTTATAAGAATCCAAGAAAATTTAAAGGTTTAGGACTTTTAACTGTATCCACAAATATTTTTGCTTATAATGCATATTTTGAAGCAATAGCTAGTGGAGATCCAATAACTGCAGCTATTTCAGGAACTCTTTCCTTAGCATTTAACATAGGTTTAGTTCGAATGGGAATAAAACATCTTCTCGACTACAAAAGAAAAGTTGTAGACAAAATAGATGTATTAGTAAAAGACCATATTAGATCAACAAATGAAATACCTGATTTGAGAGTTATAGAAACTTTTGGAAAAGATATTGATGCAAATATTGAAGAACCTATTTATGATGAAAATAATATTTTGAATCAATTTACATATATACCAAGATCTATATTTTATGACATTAAAAAAAATTCACAAACATTATTAATCTGTGGACTCGCACAAGCAAGATACATTACAGAAAGAATTAAACCTCACAAACCAAAACAATTAGAAACATCTTCTTTAGAAGAAAGACTAGTACCAAGTTCAACTTCATATTTAAAATATCATCTTTCACAAACTGAAGCAGCAAAAGATTATAGGAAATCTCTTAATGATTTTTATATAATTCAAAATTCTAATCATGATCTTCTTGATATTATTGGTAATATGGAATGGATAGAAGAAGCTAGAAAAGAAGCAGGTTTCTCAGAGAATCATAAACCTTATCAAAAAGCAAAAAAATTATATAATCAAATAATTAAAGAATTCTCCTGAAATAAATCCTAAACTTGCACTATTAAAGAACTCTAATTAAACTCTCTTCAACACAGGACCCTTAACACCATCATCAATAATATAACCTTTTTTCTTAATCTCATCTCTTAAAGCATCAGCATCATTCCAATGTTTATTCAATCTAGCATGTTCTCTTTCTTCTAACAATCTTTGAACATCTTCTGGAATTTCTAAACTTTTAATATCCTCTAAACCTAAACCTAAAACTCTATCAAATTCCATCAAAGAATCATATCTCTCTTTACTATTAACTTCTTCATCTTTAACCATATCCCAAACTGCAGCTAAAGCTTTAGGCATATTCAAATCATCATTAATAGCATCTTGAAATCTTTCAATATAATCTTCAACAGCTCTTTCACCTTCATCTTTTTGCATTAACTCTAAAACTTTATTTCTTAATTTATTCAAAGAATTCTGTGCACCTTCTAAACTTTCTAAAGTAAAGATCATTTGTTTCCTATAATGACTACCTAAACATAAATATCTAAAAGCTAAAGGATCAAAACCTTTCTTAATCAAATCATCTAACAAGAATACATTACCTAATGACTTACTCATTTTTTCTTTTGCTAAAGTTAAATGTTCTCCATGCATCCAATACTTAACCCAAGGTTTTTTTCCAGTTGATGCTTCTGTTTGTGCAATTTCATTTGTATGATGTACAGGAACATGTTCAATTCCACCAGTATGAATATCAAATTGTTCTCCTAAATACTTCACAGACATTGCTGAACATTCTATATGCCATCCAGGGAACCCTTTACCATATTTTGAATCCCATTGCATAATATGTTTTTCATGCTTACCAACAGTTTTAAACCAAAGTACAAAATCACCTGGATTCTTTTTTTCTTTATCTACTGCAACTCTAGCTCCAGCTTCTAAATTTTCTAATTTTAATCTAGCTAATTTATTATAATCTTTAAACTTTGAAATATCAAAATATACACAAGAATCACTTTCATAAGAAAAACCATTCTTTTCAATTTTTTCAATCATTTCAACCATATCTTTTACATGTTCAGTTGCTTTACAATAAACTTCAGCAGGTAAAATATTTATTTTCACCATATCATTTTGCCATACAGCTTCATATTTTTTTGCTAATGTTAACAATGATTCTTCAGAAATATCTAACTTCTCTCTTTTCAGTGCTTTAATCATTTTATCTTCACCAGAATCTTCATCAGAAGTTAAATGTCCAACATCAGTAATATTAATCACTTGTTTAACTTTATATTTGTTAAATAATAAAACTCTTTTCAGTATATCATTGAATAAATAGTTCCTTAAATTTCCTATGTGTTGGTAATGGTATACGGTCGGGCCACAAGCATAAATTCTTGCTTCACTTTTATTCAAGGGACTAAATGTTTCCTTTTCTTTAGACATTGTATTATAGAGCTTCAATTGCATAAATTTATTTTATCTTAGAATTATATAAACTTTTGTATAAAAAAAGAAAAAAATTATGTCCAAACATAAGGAAGTAATCTTTCATACAAATCAAGAAATCCAAAACCTTCAATACTATGGGTTTCAAATTTAACTGGCTGATCATGGAAACGCATTCTTACTTCTTCTTTAGACATTGTTTTATCAATTAGAATCTTTTCTTTTTCGACTCTAAACCTCTCCATCCAAAATATCCATCTTTTGCTCATTCCTTTTTCAACTTCTTCTCTTAGTTCAATTGCACCATCAATATCTCCTTCACTTCTTCGTAATTCTGCTTGATCTAATTTTTCAATTAATGGTCTAGCAAATTTTACAAATTTTGGAGTATCTGCAAGAGTAACATCAGTTTGACCTCCAAAAAACATTGGTCGATACCCTACTAAATCTTTTTTCTGCATTTTTCTAGCAAAATAATCTATCCAATCCATTCGATCTACTAATCTCTCTGGGGCAAGGTATGGTATATCTCCTGAATCTCCACCAAGATAATGTCCAATAGTTCTTTCTTCAATAGAGCTTTTTCTATGAGAACCATATGTTTTTAATACAGACAAAACTGAATCACTTAAACTTTCTAATGATACTTTTAAATGTATTGGCATTCCATCTTTTGTCTCTAATATATCTCCTGGATCTACTAAGGAATACAATACTTTTTTTCTAAGTTCAGCATCTTCTCCTCTAGATTCTACATACGACCAAATTAAATCTTTATCTTTTTCTAATAAATCTCTATACTCTTGAATTTTTCTTTCCATTTTTCTTTTCTCCTGTGTTTAGAGTCCACTTGACTAATACACTGAATCACTCAAGAATTCTTTAAATAGATATTCCAAAAAAGAAGGTAAAACTTGCAAGAAATAGAAAGATTTATATATAATCTGGAACACTTGTTCTATATAAAAATGAAAATCGACGAAAAAGATAAAAAAATAATTGAAATATTAAAAACCCATGCAGACTATTCTACTAGACAGATTGCTAAAAAAACATTATTGCCTATTACAACCATCCATAATAGAATATCAAAACTAAAAAAAGAAGGAATAATTAAAAAATTCACAATAGAACTAGATCATAAAAAATTAGACCAATCACTTTTAGTCTATTTACTAATCTCTGCAAACTTAAAACAATTAAAAGAAAAAAAGAGAACTCAGTATGATATTGTAAAAGATCTAAAAAAATTTGCTTTTGTAGAAAAAGCAGATATTGTTACAAGCGGAACAGATATTATTGCAACTATAAGAGTAAAAGATGTTGAAGAATATGATAAAGTATTATTAAAAAAAATACAACTTATTGAAGGTATAGAAAAAACTCAATCAATGATAGTTA
Source organism: archaeon (assembly GCA_018692925.1). Taxonomy (GTDB): domain Archaea; phylum Nanobdellota; class Nanobdellia; order SCGC-AAA011-G17; family GW2011-AR17; genus BS150m-G60. The sequence continues at coordinate 59,034 of JABHLH010000014.1, read as the reverse complement.
TCCATGAAAATTAAAAAATTATAACCCCCACCTATCTCTTAATTCAAGTTCTTCATTTAATCTTTTAGAATCATCTTTTCTTTTTTGATCTGCTCTTGCTATTTCTCCAGCAGCAAGAGATTGAGTATACAAACTTTCAAATTCACTTAACCATTCACCTGGAACATATGTATAAATTGTTCCACCACCCATTCTATAAACATCATTACCAGCAAATTTTACACTTGTACCAAAACCACCACAATCATGACCAATAGCAATAGAAGAATTTATTTCAAAACCATTCCCAGAATAATTATATTCAGTTGATTCAACACCATTAGCATGAGTTGTTCCACCCAAACCTAAATATCTAGCAATATTACCTGCTTTACTACTAATATTCTTCTCTTTTGCTTCATTTATTCTAGCTACAATTTCATCATCTAATGTCATTTTATCCTCCAATTACATAAATAATACATCCCTAATACTTAAAAAAATCTAACCTATAAAATAACAATTATTATATCTATATCTCACAAATCTACCCTATAATTACCAAAAGCTCTTCCCTTATCAGAATAACCTTCATCAGTAACATCACAAGCAATTGGAAGCCCATTTACATTTCTTTTTATCCATATTTTTCTTTTAACCAGAGACAAAGATTTTCTATCATTAGAATAAGGAAACCTCCTCATAGCTTTTTCAAGAGCACCATACAACATTTCACCAGCACCATTTTCAAGAATTAATCCATCAGGAACATAAACAGAAACTTCAACCCCATTCATTCTAGGAACATAACCATTAACACTTTCAGGTTTTAAAAAATTAAATACTTCATTATAAGAAAACCAAGAATTATTTCTGAAACTGCCTCCACACAAGGACCACCTCAAATCCATAAAAACAATGTGCAAAAACCTATTTATAAATTTAATGCATTACTTTTTCTTTATCTCTCTTCAAGAAAATACCTCGATCCATTCTATGTTTAAGAACTTGAATCTTACCCTCTTCACCAACATATTTTCCATAACCAATGTTTTCATCGTGTTCATTTTGTACTAACTTCAAGAAACCAATTTTCTTTTCACCTTCAATTCTTAAAACATGTCTAACTCTCAAATGTTTACCATACAAAAAATCCATCTCTCCAATATCTTTAACAAAAATCTTTTCATTAGACATTTTTGAAAGCAAATCTAACAATCCAAATGAAGGAGTAAACTTACCTTCTCTATCTTGACCTAATAGTAATCCAAAAAACTTTTCTTTAACATTCAATCTATTCTCTTCCAACTTTTTATTCTCTAAAAAGTACTTTTTTCCAATTTTCACAAACTTAATTTCCTTATCTGTAAACTTTTTAACAAATGTATCTAACATTTTCTTAACCTCGCAATAAAAAATCCAATTGTATTTGTTTTATGTGGCCAAAACCTTTTACAAAACCTCATATTTTTATCTAATTTCTTACCAAAAATATTTGTCAAACCATCATCTCCAATACATTCAATTTTTTCTAATTTAACATCAAAATGATCTAAAGCATATTGTATTACAAACTCATCCTCTTCAGGTTCTAATGAACAAGTACTATAAACTAAAACCCCATCTTTATTCAACAAAGAAATAGCATGTCCAATTAATTCTTTTTGCAACTCACTTCTCTCTTCTACTCTTCTCAAATTATTCTTTCTCAACCAATTATTTTCCAACATAAAATTTCCAGAACATGGAGCATCTAATAAGATATAATTAAACTTTTTACTTACAGCTCTAAAATCCATAAGATAAGCAATACAATTATCAACACCTAATCTCTCCAAATTATTCTCTAAAACACTCAACCTTTCTCCTTTATTTTCTACAGCAACAACATCACAATATTCAGAAAGTTGACTAGTTTTCCCACCAGGAGCAGCACAAGCATCTAAAACCAAACCTTTAGGCTTCATAATTTCTACAGGAACTTGGCTAGCAGCTTCTTGAATATAAAACAAACCAAGCAAATACTCAGGACAACTCACTAAATTGAATTTAGAACTCTTTACATAAAAGGAATTCTTCAAAAAAGGTACCTTTTCCAAAACAACTCTTTTCTTCTCTAACCTTGCTTTCAACTCATTTGCAGTAATTTTTTTAGTATTAACTCTTATACATCTATTTAGCTTAACTACTTTCAATTCTCCGCCCATTTCCTTATATCTTGCTTTAAACATCTTTTATCTCGATTTTTTGATCTTTTATTACATAACCTTTTTCAAAGATCTCTTTATATTTCTTTTCTTTATACAAATCAAACAATTCTTGGATTAAAACATAGTTTTCATAAATCCAATCACCAATTTTTCTCCCTTCAACTAACTCTTTTTCAAATTCTACTAATTGTTTTCCTTGTTCTTCTAAAATTATTTTTTGCTTATCAACTTTGGTTAACCTTTCAACATCTTCACCTTCATCTAAATCATCAATAAAAGGAACATAATAAACATCTAATGCTTCACTAAAACTTTCATATTTTTCACCTTCACCTAAAGATTTCATTTCAAAAGGCACAGCCTCATCCTTAACAATATTTGCACTTATTTTTTCACTCAAAACTTCATTTAGTTTAACAAACAATTTTTTTAAATCCCTAGCATCAGCATCTTCTTTATTTTTATCTACATTAGCCCTAAAGCAAACTTCTTCAGCAAACATTCCACCTAAATTTAAAGTAGCTAACTTCCTAACAATATCTTTCTTATCACTTTTTTCAATATACAGTGCAAACTCTTCAAAGTCATTAAAATTAATTGGCCTTGAAGGGGGATATTGATACTCTACTCTCGCCTTAATCTTTCTATCCTTCCACAACTGAACTTGTAAAGCAGAAATAATAGTAAAATTCTCATCACAAAGAATAACATTCCCTTTAGAGAAAAACTCACAGACCATAATAAACTTATTTTCTTTTCCTTCAAAATGTATTTCTACAATCCTTTCAAAATCTTTTTGTATAATTTTTCTAATTCTATTCCCACCAATTCTTTTCCTCAAAAAACGACAGAAATTAATAATAATATTTGGACTCATCCTTTTCTTCTTTGCAACATACAATCCAACACCAGGAACAATTCTAATATGTTTTCTTCCAACTCCAGTTTTATGAACAGTTAAAATTATTTCAGAATTATCTGGCTGATAAATTTTATCAACTCTTGCATCTACAAAAACTTGTAATTCATCTACAATTGCTTTAATTTCTAAAGAACTTAAAATTTTCATAATAAAATAAAGAAAAAGTAGGTTTAAAAACCTTACTCAATGTTCACAACTAAACTAGTAGTCTTATCCCCATCAGCTAAACCTGAAACAGTAACTGAACAGATATATGTACCAATAGCAAGACCATCATCTTTAGCAATCAAACCTCTACTTAAGGATTCACCAGAGCTTAGATCATATGTGTTAGTATTTCCTACACCAGTATCATCAAACCCACAGATTAAACCATCAGCAGATCCACCACCAAAAGCAATTGCTTCTACAGTTGCAGATATACTTATAGAACCTGACTCTTGATTACGTATGGCTAACGTCGCAGTTTCTTGCTCACCTTGACCCATAGTTACCTCAGAAGGAGACAATGCAACCTCTTCATTTGATTGTCCAAAAATTTCAGCAATTTGCGACTCACCTTGTTCAAATGCTCCAGAAGATATTTCACCAACATCTGTAAATACAGATCTAATCCATACCAAACCTAAGCTAAGAATTGTAATCCCCATAACAATAATAATAATAGTTGTCATAGAAAGTTCTACTGCACCTTTTTTTTTCATTCTTTCACCTCATAAATATTATACATATACTTTAAGGTTTTAACTTTAAAAAAGTTTCTAAAAAACTAATAAAAATTACTCTCTAAAATACATAACAAAAAGTTGTTTTTTTCTTCAACCAAAGCTTTATAAAAGGACACTGACCCGAACACATTGCAAATTAAAGGAAATAAAAATGACAATAATAGATACAAAGAATCATAGAATATTGATTGTAGATGATGATAATAACATCAGAGATTTACTAGGTAGCACAGTAGAAGCATTTTGTCCAGATGCAAGTATTGATTATGCAAGTTCAAGATTTGAAGCAGAACAAAAGCTAGATATTAATCCTTATACACATGTTTTAACAGATATGACAATGGAAGGACAATATTCAGGAATTTTTGTTGCAAGATTTGCAAAAGATAAAAATCCAAAAACAAGAGTTTTCTTACATACAGGCTCACATGATAAAAGTATAACAAATAAATTAGCTGCAGAACCTTCAATTGATAGATATGCATTAAAACCAAATTCTACATTAGAAGCTGCAAATTTTGTGTATACTGAATTATAACAAACTTTTCATATATTTTACTAATTTTTCTTCAGAACTAATTTTATTTAATTCTTTTCTAATAACAGTTGACCCTCTCAAACCTTTTGTAAATTCTTGAGACCTTTGTTTCAAAGTATGCACATTTACTAAATCATATTTCTTAGCTGTTTTATAATACTCTAAAAATAAATTAATTTTTTCATCTAAACTTGGCATTCTAACAACTTCATTTTTATCTAAAAAAGTTTTTATTCTCGAAAAAAGCATAGGATCTCCAATTGCTCCTCTACCAATCATAACTGCATCACACTTTTCTAATAATTTCTTTGTATGCATTCCATTAAGAATATCTCCATTCCCAATAACAGGAATATTAATTTCTTCTTTCACTTTGGCAATAGCATCCCAATCAGCTTTTCCTGAAAAACCTTGCTTGTATGTTCGAGCATGAATTGCAATCGCTGAGGCTCCATTATCTTCTATAATTTTAGCTAATTTAACAGAAATATCTTTATCATAACCTAATCTTATTTTAGCAGTTACAGGTTTTGAAGAATGTTTTACTAAAGTAGCAATAATTTTTCCAACTTTCTCAGGTCTTTTCAATAAAGCAGAACCTGAACCAGCTCCAACAATTTGATGTGCTGGACAACCAAAATTAAAATCAATAATATCTGCATTATCTTCAATCTTTTCAACAGATTTTTTAATAGCATCTTCTCTCAAACCAAACAATTGAAATGCAACAGGCTTTTCTTCTTTACAAGTCAAACATAATTTTTCAGTAGCTTTATTATTTCTAGACAAAGCATTCAAGTTAATCATTTCAGAATAAACTAAATCAGCACCATACTTTTTACACAATAATCTAAATGGCAAATTAGTAATTCCAGCCATTGGAGCAAGAATTAAATTCCCTTCAAGTTTAACGTTTCCTATTTTCATTTTTCACCCAATAATTAATTAAAAACAAAGCACCTATTAAAAATATTGGTCCTTGAATTAATAAATGTTCATACCATTCACCATTATTATAGTTAAAGAAAAAAATTGTAAATAGCCCTAAAGCTAAAATTACAATCCCACCAATCAGCTCTTTTTTCCAAGCTAAGATAGTTAATCCTATAAGTATAAATGTTGGCACTAAATGCATAAATAAAGCTACTAAAACTTCTGGAAAACCATAACCTTCAAAAAACACATCAACAGCAAATATACTAATTAATACAGTAAACAAGATCAACAAAACTCTTGGCAACCAATATAAAATCTTTTTTAACATAATAAAAAAAGAAAGAAAAAGGGTTTATAACTTTATTCTAAGACAGCTTCATTTAAACTACACTCATCATCTATCCAATCAGCTAATTCATAGATCCCATCACAAGCAGAACCTCCACCCCATGTTTCAGATAAATCATACATATTGTCCCAATCATATTTCTTATTTGCAATACAAAAATCTTCACATTCTTCTTTTACATAATCATACGGATTTGTACAAACATTATCTAAACATAAAACAGCAATTGCAGGACTAGTATAAATCTCTATACAAGCATAATCTTCACCACAATCTTCTCCAATAGAGTTATAGTAATCACTAAACTCCGAATTTATTGCATAAATATTATCACCATCAGTATTTGGACAACAACTATTATCTACATAAACACAATCTGAATCTACATGACACTCTTGCATTTCTTCTAAAGTATAAGAACTATCTTCTGTCTGACAAGCAACCAATAACAAAGAAACTATTATTAGACTAAATATTATTCCTCTTTTCATAATAAAAAATAAAGTAAAAAGAATTTAAAAATGTTTATCTTCTTGGTGATCGTGATCTTCCGCCTTCAGATCTAGGTTTACTACCAAAATTGGATCTACCTTTAGGTCTATTTCTAAACCCTTCACCAGAATTTGATCTACCTTCACTTCTTGATCCAAAATTAGATCTACCTTCACTTCTTGAACCAGAATCTCTTCCACCATCATTTCGTGATCTATTTCCAAAACCAGAACTTCTTCCTCTATCACCAGAGTTTGATCTATTTCCAAAACCAGAACTTCTTCCTCTATCACCAGAGTTTGATCTGTTTCCAAAACCAGAACTTCTTCCACCATCATTTCGTGATCTATCTCCAAAACCTGAATTTCTTCCACCATCATTTCGTGATCTATCTCCAAAACCAGAACTTCTTCCTCTATCACCAGAGTTTGATCTGTTTCCAAAACCATTTGATCTTCCTCTATCACCAGAGTTTGATCTATCTCCGAAACTAGAATTTCTTCCACCATCATTTCGTGATCTGTTTCCAAAACCATTTGATCTTCCTCTATCACCAGAGTTTGATCTATCTCCGAAACTAGAATTTCTTCCACCATCATTTCGTGAACCACTATTACTAAATCTTCCTTTTGGTCTGTTTCTAAATCCATCACCAGAATTTGATCCTCTATCATCATTTCTTGAACCAAAACCACCAGATCTATTATTATCTCTTCCACCAAAGTTTGATCTTCCACCAAATCCTCTAGCATTTGATCTTCCTCTGCTTCCAAAACCAGAACTTCTTCCACTGGATCTTCCACCACCAGATCTTCGTCCATCAAATCTCTGACCAGCATCAAATTGAACTTTCTCAAATTTATCTAAATCTAATCTTTCAATTTTAATCCTATATCTTCTTTTGATTTCTCCAAATGAATCGTGATCTCTTCTACTTAACAATGAAATAGCCTTTCCGTATTCACCAGCTCTTGCAGTTCTTCCAATTCTGTGGATATATTCTTCAGGGTTTCTTGGCAAATCATAATTAAAAACATGACTAACATTTTTAATATCTAAACCTCTAGCAGCAACAGCAGATGCAACTAAAACTTCTTGTTTTCCATTATTAAAATCTTCAATAACTTTCATTCTTCTATTTTGAGTTAAATCTCCATGAATCATGTCAGCATCGATACTATGTCTTCTTAAGTTCTTAGTTAAAACATTTACAGTTGCTTTTGTTGAACAGAAAATAATAACTCTATTTGTTTTTTCTTTATTTAACAAATGCATAAGATATGAAAATTTCTCATTTTGAGGAATATCATAATAAAATTGTTCTAATAAATCATCTGTAACTTGAGATTTTGCTTTAATAGTAACAGGATCATTCATATGTCTCTGTTTGATATATTTAACTTCATTTGAGATTGTAGCACCAAATAATAAAATTTGTCTATCATTATTTGTACATTCTAAAACCCTATTAATGTCGTCAATAAAACCCATATCTACCATTTTATCAGCTTCATCTAAAACAAAGGTTTTCAAATCATCTAAATTCAATGTCCCTCTACCTAAGTGATCTAGAATTCTTCCAGGTGTACCAACTACAATTTCAGATTTTGAAATTTTGTCCATTTGTGGACCAATAGCAACACCACCAAAAACAGTAGCAATTGAAAAATTAACGTACTTTCCAAACTTATCCATTTCTCTTGAAATCTGAGAAGCTAATTCTCTTGTAGGAGCTAAGATTAAAACTTGCACTCCTCCTTTTTTAACAACATTCTCTAAGATAGGTACTCCAAAAGCTAATGTTTTACCTGATCCTGTTCTTGATATTCCAATTAAATCCTTTCCTTCTTTTATTGTAGGAATTGATTTTTCCTGAATATCTGTTGCTTCAACTATGTCCATTTCGTCTAAAGCCCTTACAATATTAGGACTTATATTTATTTCACTAAATTTCATATTTCTTTCTCCTTTGGAACAACTTTCAATACTAAATTTTTCTAAAGTAATGTGAAACAGAATGAGTATAATTGGGCTATAAACTCCTGTCTCGGCCTTCCAATTACATTAACAGCCACACCAATCATTTATAAACCTATCGGTTTAGAATTATTCCCTAAATAAGTCAATTTCCCTCAATAAACCTATGTGATATCTTCCATTTACAACTTCTAATTCATCTTCACAAAAACCATCTACTGGAAAAGTACTTCTAAAGTCGCTATAATGAGCAAAATCCATTATTCTATGTGTAAATTTTTCCCCATAAACTTCAGCACAAGCATCAAAGCTTCCTTCTAAAGAAAAAGCATCAACTCCAGGATCTAAATTTCCATTAAAATCATTATCATAAAAACTTTCAATACATTGTCCTTTAGTATCAATCATCCCTTCACTATAATTAAAAAGAAAATTCCCACCATTTACTAAAAATCCAATTTTAGAATTATTAGGTCGATTATATATATCTTCACCAACAGCATCAACTAACTCTTGTGCTAAATTTCTTTCTAATGATACAGGTCTCATTTGTATTGGCAAACATGCTGTCAAACCAATAAATAAAGGAATAATTTTTCTCATCTTAATTTAAACTTTCAATACATAATTTAAATAATTTCTGTATCTAGAAAATAAAAGTGAGACCGCAGGGATTCGAACCCTGGACAACTAGATATCTGAGAACAGTTCAAATAAACGAATTTATTTGATCTTCAGTTTCACTTATGCTTTAAACTTTAAGCAAACTAGTGCTCTCCCAGACTGAGCTACGGTTTAATGCTCTTTAAGACCCATCCCGCAACAGCCTAGAGGATAAAAATAAAAGAGTCTATTTAAAAGTTTCTATTAATAATATTCATAAGTTTATTTCGATCTACCTCTTTTTTTGGAAAACCAATTTCTTTCACAAATCTTAATACCTCTTTTTTCCTTTTTATTTTTAATCTTACACCTAAAGTAATTATTCCATCTTTTCTAAAAGATTTCCCATTAACATATACATTATTTGAAATTATACCAAAATATAAAAAAAGATATTTCTTAATTGTTTCAAAAAAATCAACACCATTTGCAATTAAATAATCAGCTTTATACATTTTTATTTCAATAAATGGAGAATTCGAATAATCTACAGTACCCTCACAATAAAATAACCTATTTATAAAACTTCTAAAATATTCTTTATCCTCTAAAATCCAAGAAGGGATATTAAATTCAGTTAAAACCTTTGCACCATAAGGCACACCTGAAAGATATAATATTCTAGCTAAAGGTTTACAATTTACACCATAAAGGAAAGTTTCACCAAATTTATTCGTTGTACAGGGTCGAATTTTACCTTTTATTTTATATAACTCAAATATCTGTTTCGCAAATCTATTCAATTCATTTTTATCCTTTGAAACAAAATCGAATCTCCATTTTGGCTCACCCTGAAGATTACCATCACCAATTAAATCTGCTACAATTCCAGCTAATTCTATTGAAGGTTTTGCTGGAAACAAATATTCATATTTCTTTAACATTGAATTAAAACCTCTCTCAGATTTGTAAAAACTTCTAATTCTCTTTTTATCAACAAGAATATATTCCATATCTCAATATTATCAATTTAATTATATAAATCTCACGCGCATCCATGCCCTGTCCAGACTAATCTAAAAACGAAACTCTTTTTAATACCCTATTTCCCATTCTACTCATGCAAAAAATGTCAAATACCAAATTTAAAGAATATGTAGAAAAAAAAGTAAGATCTACAATTAGAAAATACACTCTTTTCAACCAAAAGGACAAAATTCTAGTTGCTGTATCTGGTGGAAAGGATTCTACAGTTTGTCTTTATATTCTAAAAAAGCTTGGTTATGATATTGAAGCAATTACAATTGATGCACAAATTGGTAACTACACAAAACAAAATTTAGAGAACATAAAAACAGTTTGTAAAACCTATGAAGTTCCATTACATGTCATTTCTTTTAGAGAAGAATTTGGTTTTTCTTTATGTTACATCAGATCTCACTTAAAATCAAAAGGTTATAATTATTCATCTTGTATGATTTGTGGAGTTCTAAAAAGATATTTATTAAACAAATATGCAAAAGAATTAAAAGCAAATTGTTTAGCAACTGGTCACAATCTCGACGATGAAGCTCAAACAACTCTAATGAATGTATTCAGAAATGATTTTCAAAGATCAGAAAGACAAGGTGCAAAACCAGGTTTAATAAAAACAGCACATTTTGTACAAAGAGTAAAACCTTTATACTTAATTTCAGAAGAAGAAGCTAAAAAATATTCACAATTAATGGAATTTCCAGTAAACTATGACATTTGTCCTTGTTCTGTTGCAGCTTACAGACGACAATTCATAAAAATATTAAATGAATTTGAAGAAAAACATCCTTCAGTAAAATACAACATTGTTAAATTCAATGAATCAATGCAATCAAATTTAAAAGAAAAAGAAGAACAAGTTATAGAAACTTGTGAATCTTGTGGAGAACCTTCTAATAACAAATTATGTAAGGCTTGTGTAATTATTAACGAAATGAAAAATAAAGAAGATATTAAACCAGTTTCCCAGCCTTCTCAAATTTAATTCTACCTTTCATCAATTTATCAAGAACATCTAACAACTCATCCTCTTTAATTCTAATCTGTTTTGTAGAATCTCTATCTCTAACTGTAACTCCATCATCAAAGTCTACTGTAACACAATAAGGAACACCTTGCTCGTCTGCTCTCGCGTATCTTCTTCCTACTGAACCAGACTTATCATAAAAGCAAACAAAATCTTTTCTTAAACTATCAAAAACTTTCATTGCTTTCTCATTTACTTTATTTACTAAAGGCAGAACAGCAACTTTAATTGGAGCTAAATCTTTATTCAACTTCAAAACAACATTTCCTCTTTTCTTATCATCTTCATAAGCTTCAAATAATAATGCTAAAAATACTCTTTCCATTCCAAATGTTGGCTCAATTACTCTAGGAATAACTTTCTTCTTTGTTGCTTCATCAAACAGTTCCATTTTTTGTTTTGAAAACTTTGCATGTTGTTCTAAATCATACTGTCCTCTATTTGCATTTCCAGAAATTTCTTTACTACCAAAAGGATAATTATAATCAAAATCTAAAGTTGCTGAAGAATAATGTGACAATTCTGTATTAACATGTTCTCTAACTTTCAAATTCTTTCCAGATAAACCAATACTCATAAACCAAAAATATTGTTCTGCTAACCAATAAGCGTGCCACTCACCCAACATTTTTTTCTTAATCATATCTTTTATACTCATCTCGCTTAAATCTTTTTTATCTTTATCTTGAGTTTTTGCAGTCAAAACATTCAATTTTAAATTCAAATGTTCTTTTGTTAACAAACTACATTTATTTTCATCAGGATGTATAAAAAATTCTAATTCTCCAATATGAAACTCTCTACATCTAAACAAAAAATCTCTCGCAGAAATCTCATTTCTAAAACACCTACCAACTTGTGCAATACCAAATGGCAATTTCATTCTAGAAGTTTCTACAATTTGTTTAAAATCCATAAAAATACCTTGAGCAGTTTCTCCTCTCAAATATGCTTCAGCACTTGTATCTTCACTTGCACCAACTTTTGTAGGAAATAATAAATTAAAATCTTTCATTTCTTGAAATTTACCTTTACATGAAGGACAAGCTAAATTATTTTTTTTAATCAAATCATTAATTGCAGGTATATCTAAACCATCAGCAACAGTATCTAATTGATCTTCAATAAAATGATCTGCTCTATATTTGGTTTTACACTTTGCACAGACTAACAATAAATCTCCAAATGAATCTAAATGTCCTGAAGCTTTCCATGTATCGGGATGTGAAATAATACTTGCATCAATCCCAACCATATTCATTCTATCTTGAACAAAATATTTCCACCAATTATTTTTCAAAGCATTAAACATTTCAATTCCTAAAGGACCAAAATCAAAAAACCCAGAATATCCACCATAAATATCAGAACTTCTAAAAACAAAACCTTTCTTCTTACAAAATGCAGCCATATCTTCTATTTTTAACATCCTTAGAAAGATTATTCTAACATTTTTATACTTTTCTAATTAAAATTTTCATATTTCAATTCAAATCCATAAATTTCTTTAAATTTTTCATTAAATTCTTTTTCATTATGAGCTAAATTTTTGATCAACTTTAACAATTTATCTTTACCATATTTTTCAACTAAAAATTCAACAGCAAAACCAGATTCCCTATAAACATATTTACTTTTTTTACTATAAAATTCTAAAAAATCTTCAAACTTCAATGGTCTCTCTCTCGTTTTAATTTGTCCAGAAACAAATAATGCTGTACCTTCCCATAACCAATCTGGTTCAGACTTATATTTTGACAATTTCAAAAAATAACAATGGGATAATTCATGTTTAATTAATTTTGAATATTCATCTTCAGAATATTTATGACAACTTTCTTTTTCATAGTTTTTTGAATCTAAGGCATAAACTTTATTTTTTCCTATCCAGCCAACCATCCAATCTTCAGTTTTTCTTCCCATCAATTCATCAATTTTTTTTCTATCAGGTACAATAACTAACTCAGGAAAATTTTCAATCCAATTAATTTCAAAAAATTCATTTAACTCTTTTATTGAATTTTTAAAAACTTCATCAACATCCATAAGAATAAATAATAAAAAGGAATTTAAAAAGATTTATGAAAACCATCTAAAAACTTTCAAACCAACTTTACTAACACCCACTTTAACTTTGTTAATAAAACCAACACCCTCATAACTCAAATCACCAGCATCTAAAGCCTTTAACAGATCTAATTCTTCCTTACTCATATCAATAAAAACTTGATCATTAATTTTAATATTAATACTTGGATCTTCTAATTCACTATTTTGAATATTTAAAATTTCTGCATTTCCAAACTCAATTCCAATAACATAATCACCTTCAAGATATAAATTTATTTTTTCATCTTCAATTACATATAAAACTGCAGCAGGATAATTTCCAAGATCCATATTAATTTTTTCTTTAATAAGATCTAATTGTTGAATAATTGCTTTCTTTTCTAATTCCACTAAATCCTCATCACTAATGCTATCAAGATCAACACCATATTCACTTAAATCACCTTCAAACTCTAAAACAAAACCACTATTTTTTTGATTTACATAATCTTGAAACTCTTCATCTTCTAAAGCTGCATTAATTTCTTCATCACTTATAACAACCTCTTCACCATTTATTTCTACAACCATATCTTCAGCAGAAACTATAGATAAAGAAATAATTAGTACCATTAAAATAAATATAATTTTTTTCATTGTAATATAAAAAAAGAAAATAAAATATATAAACTTATTGCTTAAACAGATCTAAAGCTTGTGGATATTTATCTCCAACTGGAACTTCAAATTTTCCACTATCTAGATTATACAATCTTCCTTCTGACAAAATACTATGCCAAAAAGTTGGATCTCTACATTGTTTAATTGCTAAAGTTCTATCTCTTACACCTTTAGGAACTAACAAACCATTATTCATAGCATGTAAATCTAAATTCTCTTCAAGGCCTAAACCCCTTGCTTCCATCAAAGCTTCAACTTTTGTTAAAACTAAATCTTTTGCAACTGCTTTATCAACTTCATCAAAAACTTTTTCTAAAACCTCACTATAGGCACTTCCAGATTTAATTTCCACATCAATAAGACCAAGACCATATTGTGAACATCTAAATTGAACATTTCCACTAAAAACGTTATCAGATCTAATTAAACCTAAATCAAATTTATTGCTATGAAAATGATCATATAAAAACTGTTTAACATCCCTAGGATCATCAATATTTTTTGAACCCATTGCTTCTAAAATATGCATAGCCATAAATCTCTGATCTTCAATATTTTTATCTAAATCAGGTTCTACTCTATGAGTTTTTTCATTATATTTAGTAAACATTCCAAATTTATTTAATTCATATAAATTGTGCAAAGCTAATAAATCTAAATCTTTAGGCTCTTCACCTCTAATTGCAGACCCAAAAAGAAGTACATCTTTTACACCTTTTCTATAAGATTCTTCCAACATTACTCTTGCGACATCACCTGCAATTTCCAAAGGATTTTCTATTATTTGTCCACTTCCCATCAACAAAAAAATAAATCTAAGATTTAAAAGAATTATGGGTCTCAACAGATATATTTAAAAACTTTCAAATAACTTTATTCAACAAATGGCAGAAGATAAACTTTTCATGGTAAAATTTGTAGTTAAAGAGGGAAAAATGGCTACTAAAATGACTTCTAAGAATTTATCACCTCAAGAAACTATTGGACTTTTAGAAGTAGCAAAACAACAAATCCTAGATGGATTAAAAACTCAAAAGAAAGAAGTATTTAGAGGAACAAGAGATGACGAATGATTGTTTATTTTGTAAAATAATCAAAGGTGAAATTCCTTCCAATAAAATCTATGAAGATGACTATGCATATGCATTTTTAGATATTAATCCTTCTACAGAAGGTCACACTTTAATAATTCCAAAAAAACACTACAAAAATATTACTGATATTCCAGCTGAAGATCTTTCTAATTTCATGCAATCCTTACAAAAAGTTGCAAAAGGATTATTACAATTTGGAAATGGATTAAATATTATTCAAAATAATGGAGAAACAGCTGGTCAACTTGTCTTTCACTTACATTTTCACTTAATTCCTAGAAGAGAAGCTGATGGAGTTAGCATTGGTCATTGGGAATCTAAGAAGAATTTAGACATGAACAAGATTCAAGAAAATATAAAAAGTCTTTTAAATCAATAATTTTTATTATCTTGCATGGCACCGTAGTTTAGTCTGGTAGAACCCCAGTCTCATGAGCTGGTGATCCCCGGTTCAAATCCGGGCGGTGCCATTCCAATTTCTTAGTTTATCTTGTAAGTCTTAGGTAGATTCCTAGTTCGTTTGAACTGGTGTCTGGAGTTTGGGTGAAGTTACCTGCTAGTCCTAGTCCAATACCTTCTTCACTTGTGTAACCTAATCTTAGTCTTTCTTTGCTTAGTATGTAGCCTTCTTTATTGAAGCTTACAGAGCCCTCTAATCCAGTTGTAAAACCTTTGTCACCTGTTCTTTCTAGTGTTACTAATTGGTTTAAGCTTGGTTCTTTTTCTAAGCTAGCTGCTATCCAAAGTAGGCAGTTTGTTCCAAGTACTTTTGTTTTATATTGTGCTCCAACTATTGCTTTTGTATTCATGATTCCTGTTACTAGGCCTCCACCAAAGTTCCAGTCGTAGCTTAGTGTTCCTACTGTAAACCTACTGCTTCCTGTTTCTGAACTGTAGCTTTCGATGTCTCTTGCAAAGTAACCTAAGTGCTCGTTTAGTGTTCCGTAAGCTTTTGCGTCTACTGTTGTTCCAGTTTGAGTTAAGTCTAATTCTACTCTTGCTCCAGCTTGTGCTACAGGTGAAATTAGCAAAGCCAAAGTTACCCAATTTATTCTATTCTTCATTTTTTTCTCCTAGGGTTCTTTCCCTTCCTAGCAAATTTTTAGAAGTTCTAATTAAAGGTTTGTTGAAGAAATATCTACAACAACAATAGACAAAATATAATTTACTCAAAGAAAATTTGAAGAAATATTCTAAAATTTATTTCCTTCACTTCTACAAATAATTACATCTATCAAATAAAGATCTCAAACTATAGGATTTATCTACCTCTAAACCTAAATTTTCTAGAAACAAATTATCATTATTTACTCTTAAACAATATTCGTCTTTTTGATTACAACTTGCTCCATTATTACCTAAGCAAATACTATCCAATCCATCAACAATAAGAATTTCTTGATCTAAATCAGAAAATAAGTTACCACTAAACTCATTAACCCATCTTTTAAAATCGGACCCATATTCTTTTGACATAAATCTAACATATAAATTAAATTGAATATTTTCACGACTAGCTTTAAATACAGAATATAAATAAGGTATATGATGACCCCTTAATTTTATAACCATTAAATATATTTTTTTAAACTGATATATAAATTTTATTACTTCTCAGAATTCATTTCCAACAATAATCTACTAGCTTCATATTTATCATGAATAATTTCTCTAGCTTCAGGACTTAATTTATTCCAACTTCTTTCAAGCTTTCGATTTAACCAACTATTTGCTTCGTCAATATCTAATTTATGACTAAAAAAAGCTAAATAAAACAAAGAAGAAATAGAATCAAAATGAGCCATTGAATCTGCATCAGCAACACAAAGAGCTTCAATAGATAATCTTTCAACATTTTTACTTCCCCTATGAGAAATAATACAATGTTTAACTTGATCTATTCTATCTTGAGGGTAATCATAACCTTTTAAAATTTCTTCTGCTAATACAGCACCATGTAAATGGTGTTCTTCATATAATTCAAAAGATTTTACACTTGCATAATCATGAAGTAAAGCAGCAATTTCAACAATTTCTTTATCAGCATTAAGTTTACTTGCCATTAATTTAGAATATTTTACAACATGTTGAATATGGTGTGTCCAAGCCCCATAACCAAAATAATTATTTTCACTTCTACAAGTATCTTCAACAAGTTTTGCTATATTATCAATCATAATCCTAAATTTATATGAAGCCTATATAAATTTTATTACTTCTCAGAATTCATTTCCAACAAATGCTTCAAATGTTTCCTTTTTATTTTTCTCAAGGTCTTAGGATCATCCATATACTTCTCTAGTAACACAGCAACACTCTCTCCAGACATAATTGCAGGAATAATAACATAATCAGCACCAGCATCATAAAGGTCTAATGCCTCAGCCATAGTAATAGCAGTAACAAATGTCAAAGCTCTTGATTTAACTTCTCTCAAATATTTTAACAATCTAAGATTATCTCCAGAATTTGGAATTGCTGAGATTATTACTTTTGCATGTTCAAAATTAATATGTTTCAAAATTTCAGGATTAGTCATATCCCCATAAAAAGAAGAGATTTTTCTTCCCCTTAAATCTTCAATAACTTCTGGATCAAAATCAACAACTAAAAGATGCTTTTTTACTCTTTTCAAAGATCTCAAAAACATCTCTCCCATTTTTCCAGAACCAAAAAGTAAAACTTTTTTCTTAGTTCTACTATGTACAAAATTTTGATCTCTTTTTTTAATAGAAAGCTTTTCTAAATATACCAAAGCAGGAATTAATTTATTATAGAAAAACATTTCATATTTCATAATATATGAAGTTCCAACAATTGTTATAATTGCTAACAAAATTGTAATTGTAAATAATTCTTGAGAAATATTACTCACACCCATAACTAAAATTAAACTAAATTCACTAATTTGTCCAAGAGAGATTGCAGTAGCAAAACTATTTCTTTTATCATATCCTAATACACTTAATATAATTAAAATAATCAAAGGTTTTAGAATAAGAATAACTCCCAACAAAATTAACAATGGTTGAATTAATGCAATAATATCTGAAAGAACTAATTGCAAACCTAAAGAAACAAAAAAGATCGTAGCAAAAAAATCTTTAAGAGACATCATACTTCCGATTATATTTGTACTATATGGTAAATTCGCTAAAGTAATTCCTCCAAAGAAAGCACCCATTGCAATTGAATAACCAAACAGATAAGCTAACAATGCAAATAAGAAACAAAATGCTACAGCCATTAACAACAATAACTCATTTGACTTTGCAGCAGATCTAAACATTCTAAATGCAAAGAACCTATTAAAAATATATGCAATAAATGCTAAAACTATAAATTTCCCTAACAAGGGTAAAACATTAATTATTGTAAATTCACTAGTACCCATAAAAATGGTCAATGCTAAAATTACAAAAACATCTTGTACAAACAGTATTCCTAAAATAATTCTTCCGTGCAAAGTATTCAATTCATTCTCATCAAATAATAATTTAATCACAACCATAGTACTACTAAAGGCAACAATCAAACCAGCATAGATCGAATTTAATTGAGAAAAACCTAACCAATTAGCAATATAAAATCCAGCAATAAATGTTAACATAACTTGAAGGGCACCTGTAATAATCGTCGTCCATCCAACACTTTTTAATTTTCTTAGATCTAATTCCAAACCAACAATAAACAGTAAAAACATAATTCCTAATTCCGAAATACTATTGATAACACCTACATCATGAATAATTCCAAAACCTACAGGACCAAGAATTAAACCTGCAATAATGTAAGCTGGAATTAAGGGTTGCTTAAAGGCTTTAATAACATATGCCGCAAAAGCTGCAACTATTAAAATCAAACCTAAATCAATCAGCAAACCTTCAGGTGTCACTAAGAGACCTTGTATCACCTCTAACATTAATTATTATACTTACTAATTAACTTTATAAAACTTTTCTAAAAATTAGAAAAAAACTTTCCTTCACCAACACCATAAATAAAATTTCCAGAACTTGGTTTTGCAATTAACTCAGCAACAACTTTTGAACTAATATCTGAATCAAATTGAGAAATTATTCTCCCTAAGAGTTTTGTTTTTCCTGCAATATTAACCACATCATTTTCATTTCCTGACAACTCTTCATAAATAACCCTAGACTTATCACCATCAAATAGATTATAATAACAAGATAAACCAGCCTTAATTATTTTCGAAGAACTAGAAACAAACTCTAAAAATAATAATTTTTCTACTTGAGGAATATAAATCCCTTTTGAAAGTTTAAAATAATCCAAAGAAAGATAACCCATCTTATTACTTCTAATGACTACTTTAGTATCATATCTTTCCATAAAAAACATATTACAACAGTCTTTATTAAATTTTAGCAAATATAATAATTAAAAGAAAGGAAAAAATTATTTTTTCCCTAAGTAAATTTCTATTGTAGAAACTCTAACAAGTCTACCTTCTTTATTTGTAAATTCTTCACTACCAATTTCTGTTTTATCAACAACAACATTTGCACCAACTAATAATTTCTTTACTGCAACTTGTGTAATATCAACAGCTTTTGTAATAAATTTTCCTCTTGCTTTAACAATTACTTCTGGTCTATTTAAAGTTGTAAATTGCATAACAACACCTGTTACGTAATTCATAAGTGGTTTACTGCCCACAAAAATGGTTTTATCGTTTTCGTCAGTTATATTCTCTCTTGCTTTCTCTTCCATTTCATTACCTCCCAAGTTAAAATTAAAATACTTGAGTATGATTATTCTTCAATTTTCATTAAACGAGCAATATAACCTGCAAGAATATTTCTCAATTTTTTAGAACCCACTTTAACATATTCTGGCATAACTTTTTTATTAGTATCAAAATCTTTACTAAACTTATCTCGATGATCTCTTACTAGCTTATTTCCTACTCTTTTGATCTGTGTAGTCTTTATTCTTCCCATAGCTCAAAATAATATATAGGGCATTTATAAAGCTTTCGGGATAGAATTACTTAGTCAAAACCCATATTTGCCTTAACATTTTAGATTTTGAAGCAGTATAAATATACGGTTCATTAAATTTAAATCCAGCTTTCTTAAAATCTCTTTCTAGAGTAGTTATTCCCAATTCCATTTTAGACCTAGTTCTAAATATTGGAGAAATAATCACAGCTTTTTTTCTAACAACTTTACCTAAACCTTCAATTAATTTTGAATACATAGGTGCTAATTCAATCAAAGTTCTTTTTGCTGTTCCTTCTGTTGGCAATTTTTTCAAAAAAGGTCCTAAATAAGGTTCAGTAACAGCGCAGTCAACAGTTTGCACATAATTTCTCAAATTTGTTGCACTACCTTTAAGAATTGTATATTTAACATCAGTATTATATTCTTTTTTTATCCACTCTAAATTTTTCTTTGAAGCCTCAACACACCAAACTTCATTATCAATTCCAACAACATTAACTCCCATAATCATTGCTTCTTGTAAAATTGTTCCAATACCACAAAAAGGATCTAACAAGGTATCACCTTTATTCACTTCTGAAAGATTCAACATAATTTTTGCTAACCTAATTGAAATTGTATGCAATGGTCTTTGTTCAGGTCGATTTATATCCCTATGTTTATGTTCTTTAGGATTAAACACTGCTAAAGTTTTCCCCAGATATTTTTTATAAACAATAATTTCTAAAACATTTTGTGCTTCAGAAGGCATTAAATATTCAACTTGAAAATGAGATTTTTTTATTGAAGCTTTTAATTTCTCTTTTTTAAAATAATTCTTCAGTTGACTTTTCAAATCAGAAACATCTTCATCAGAATAACATGAAACTGCATACCTAAGTTTATTTTCTTTTCCATGATACAAATTATCAATATTATTAATTACCTTAGCAATCTTTTGAATACCACCTAAAGCTTTAATCATTTCTTTAGATTTAATAGAATGTACCTCTAAAATTATAACAATATCATTTTCTTCAATTACTTTATATTTAATTCTCCTACTGTCCAAATAACAATATAATTCATCTTTTGATAGTTCAGGATCTCTTCCTAAAACAAAAATATACTTTTCCATAAAGATTTAGAAATATAGATACTTTATAAGATTATTCTTCACCTAAATTACCGCTTATTACTTCATTATCACTAGCAATATCTGTAGATCCTGCAAGAACAACATCTCTATTTAATGCACCCATAACTTTACACATACCAGCAGCTGCTTCTCTAGCTAATCTATGTGCATCTTGAATTGCTCCAACTCTCTTTTTCTTTTTAAGATTTAATCTCCTATTTTCCATTATTGATCTTATTAAAACACCAGAATAAGCATCACCCGCTCCTTGAGTATTTGCATAAACTTCAACATCAGAACCTTCAATAGAAAGAGCAGTTAAACAATGTTCTTCTAAGTCTCCAGATAGTTTATCTAACCAATATAACTTTGAACCTTTTGATCCAAATGTTACAGCTAAATATTCTAACTTAGGAGCTAAATCCACAGAAAATAAATCCCCAATATTATCAACATTTCCTAAATCCATTTCTTTTACAATTACTTGAGCTTCATCTTCATTTAGTTGTAATAAATTTGTTAGTTGTAATAAATCCTTAAAATAAGTTCTTGAAAAATCGACACTACCGTCAGTTAAATATGGCCCAGGAATATAAGCTAAAAATCCATCTGCTCTTTCTTCTAAATAATTTTCAGCAGCTTTTTTTCCAGCTAAAGGTTCTGTAATTGGCAAAACTAGAACATCATGTCTAGCTAAGAAATCTCTTAAACTTGAAGAGAAAGGTAATTTTTTAAATCTGCCAGTAACATTATCTTCCCATAAAGGAGGATCTAAAACTAAATCATCATCAGAATGAACATAAACACATTGAGCAAGACTAACATCATCGTATCTTCTTATTTTATCTGTATTAATTCCTGCTTTATTCAAATAATCAATATATCTATTAGACATTTCATCATTACCAACAATACTAATTGCAGAAACAATATCTCCTCTTTGAGCAAGCCACTGCCCGACAGTTAATATTGGACCACCATAATTCCCATCATAAAAATCAGAACCACTAGAAAGTTCAATAGCCTCGGTAATAGTCAGATCAGGATTATACATTCCAAATCTATCTTCATCAAATTCAAATATATTATGATCAAAAGCTCCATGTCCAACTATACAATACCTTACCATTAACATCCAGAAATATACAAATCCTTTAAAAAACCTTCGATTCCTACTTTTTCTTTAAATTAAACAATTTTGTCTCTTCAAGAACTTTTCTAGCATAAATTGAATCTTTCAAAACAACTACTCTAAACAATCCTTTTTTTTCTAATAATCCTGTTAATTGATCTAAATCTAAAGATTTCAAATCTTTAAATTTCTTAAAAAAATCATGAATCTCTTTATTAATTTCATCATCTCCATAGAAACTAAAAATTAAATCTCCCATAACATTAACATTCCAATGAAGCCCCTTATCCTTAGACTGTAATACATTAATTCCAATTTTCTTTTCATAATTACAACAAAATTTATCAATTTCAGAATCAGCACCACAAATACAAAAAAATCCAGATTTTAGTTTTCTAATTACTTGTTTTTCTTTCATTGGATAAACTAAAGGCCACCAATTATGAGTATAATGCATTAAAATTTGTTTATCTTCTTCAAAAAATTCATTAAAATAATCTAAAAGTTCAAGAAAATAAATATCTAACTGTGCATATGATTCAAATTCAAAAGATAATGAATCTCCATCATTTTTTAATTCTAACAATTTGTTAATAGAATGTTTCTTTTGAGAAGTGTAATTTGACACAATTAAATCAGAAAATAAACCAACTTGTCTAATCCATTCAACATTCAACAAGAATTTTTTATTTTTAGCAACTACTACTTTCTCTTTTATCAACTGATTTAACTCTTTATGTACTGATTGATATGAAACTGATTGGTTAAATAATTGTTTGATTTTCCCTTTTAATTCTTTAACAGTTAGTGGAAACTCAGTCGATAAAATTACAATAATCTTCTCCTTTACAGTTTTAGGAGTAAGTTTCGGAAGTAATGCTCTAATTATCATTTTATATCTAAATTAATCTACATACTATATTTAAATGTTTTCATTTTTAAACTTTCTGGTTTAAAATTATTTTAACTGTCCCTTAATAAATGATTTCACCTAAATAGTTTATAACTCTACAATGAATATACAAATCCAAGAAAACGGCTGCAAGGATCCAGAGGTTATGGTTTTAGATACAAGATTGCCATATTTTTATTCTAACATGAAAAAAGTTTTCAAAAAAGAACCTTCAGAAATAAAAGTTTTTATTGTAGATTGTAAAGAAAAATTTAAAGAGCATGGTGGAAATGGTGAACCAGTTTATACAAACAATAATAACATTTACATTTGTGATCCAGCATTATTAGAATCTTCACATATGATTAGTAGATCAAATTTCTACAAAATTTTATGCCAAGAAATACTATTCTTATTTTACCAAACTAATAATCAAACAATAACTTCTTAATTTATTCTAAATTGTCTAATTTTATAAAATTCATTCCAGGGATATTTTTCTTAATATAATCCTGAGTTTTCTTACTTAACTCAGCATTTGAGAAATATAGAATAGGTAATTTTAATGTTTGACTTTCAGTAAAAGCTAATAATAAATCACCTTCATTTAATCTTTTTCTTTTCCTTGCTTTCACAAAATATTTTAAATCTCCAGCTTGAGAAGGAACTTTTACAATCATATTAATTTCCCTATTATTTTTAATAACTAAGGTCCTAATAATTTCAATACCATTACTAGCCATATATTTATTTAATGTTTCTAAAAGATCTTTATCTTTAACAATTTCATCAACTTCTTCATTTTCTTTTTTCAATTTCTTTTGTTTTTCAACTTCAACTTTTTTCTTCTTTACAACTTTCTTTTTCACTTTCTTTTTTACTTTTACTTCAACAACTTCTTCTTCTTCAGGAACTTCTTTTTCAACATCTTCCTTAACTTCAACTTTAGCTTCTTCCTTAACTTCAACTTTAACTTCTTCCTTAACTTCAACTTTAACTTCTTCCTTAACTTCAACTTTAGCTTCTTCCTTAACTTCAACTTTAGCTTCTTCCTTAACTTCAACTTTAGGAGGTTCTGGAACTTCAATTTCTTCAACTTCTTTTTTCTTTTCTTCTTTCAAACCATATAGATCTTCTAAAATAACTTCAATCAAATCTTTAGCATCACTATCAGCCAACATATACCATCTCCAGAATAATTCTTCGGTCTCATTAATTATCAATCTAACTGGCCTTGCAAAATCAATCATTTCCCTAAAAGCAACTCTTTCAAAAGGTAAACAGTCTCTATCTCTAAGAACTTTTTTTTCAAATAGTAGATCTAAAGCTTCCTTTTGTTTTTTGCCAGCATGATCTTTTAATAATGCATACAATCTATCTTTCTGATGTTCACAATAATATAATGGAGAACCACCAATTTTTGCTTTTGATAATTTAATTTTTTTATTAGTAACTAATTCTGAAAGCAAAGCTGATATAAACAAATTAGTACCTTTGAATTCTTTAGCTACAGTTGAAGGTAATAATGGTCCCCTGTTAGAAACATAACTAAGTATATCCTCTTTTAATTGAACAATTCTGTTGCTCATAACAATCTTAGAATGAAAAGAGTTTAAATGCTTTTATATTCTATCAAGTAGAAATCTTAAGGCCTAGTCCAAGCAATTGAATAATAAGTACAATCTCCTTCATCATCAACGATTGCAATTAACAATCTTTTTCTTGTAGAATGCGCTACTCTATTCTTTGCAGCAAACTCATGCCAACTGCAAGAATCAGATTCAGAAATAGGAAACATAACCCATTTAGCATGATCTTCTCCAGGTTTAATTCCTCTATCATAAACCCTAAAATCAGCTCCAAATTTTAAAGCAGTTTTAACAATATAACCTCTATTCCTCATATCCTTATAACCCATATATTTAATCCAGAAATTTTTATTTTTCTTTCTAGCTAATTTCAAATAATCATCATAACTTAATTCGTTTTTACCTTTCATAATTTTCATTTTATTTCTTTCTAAAAGATACAAACCTTCAACAAGAGAATATTGATATTTATTCTTTAACAATTCCCCATATCTACTTTTATCATACATATCTCTAGCTAAATCAGATTCAGGCGCAATTACTTGACCTTCAAGATACTCTGCTACAATTATTTCTTCATTTTTTGCACTCATAGAAATAATGGAGAAAGAAAACTATTTAAAAGCTTTTCTTTTTAAATAACACATGGAAATAACTACCTTAGGGACAAGTTCTATGGTTCCAACTGCAAATAGAAATCATTCTGCTACTTTGCTTTCCTACAAAAATGAAAAGATTTTAATTGATTGTGGAGAAGGTACTCAAAGACAATTTAGAAAAGCTAGAATAAGTCCTGTAAAAATTACAAAAATTCTAATAACTCATTGGCATGGTGATCATGTTTTAGGCCTTCCAGGTTTAATGTTAACTCTAGGTCATTCTGATTATAAAAAAACTCTAGATATTTATGGTCCAAAAGGTACAAAAAAATTTATGTCTTACATTTACAAATTTTTTGATACAAGATCTAAAATAGATTACAAAGTCCATGAAATTGAAAATGGGATGTTTTTTGAAAATAATGAATTTAAACTTGAAGCTGCAGAATTAGATCATGGTGAAGCTTGTTTAGCTTATTCTTTTATTGAAAAAGACAAAAGAAAAATTGATAAAAAATATTTAGAAAAACATAAAATCAAAGCAAATCCAAAATTAAAACTATTACAAGAAGGAAAAAATATTATTTACAAAGATAAAAAGATTCTTGCATCAAAAGCAACATTTGTAGTTCCAGGTAAAAAAATAACTTTCATACCAGATACAGGAATTTGTAAAAACACAATTAAAATTGCAAAAAATTCAGATTTACTTTTTTGTGAGTCAACTTTTTTAACAGAATTACAAGAAAAAGCTAGAGAAACACATCATTTAACTGTAAAAGATGCAACTAATATAGCAAAAAAATCAAAATCAAAAAGATTAGTTTTAACACATTTCTCACAAAGATATAATGATTTAAAAGTTTTTGAAAAGGAAGCAAAACAACATTTTAAAAATACTGAAATTGCTGAAGATTTAAAAAAGTTTAAACTTTAACTTTTATATCTATCGAACAAAATAAAAGAACCCCAAATTTCTGCTATTAAGTTTAATAAAACACCAACTAAACTAATCAATAAAATACAAATTAATACAAACCAATAATTTGAACTCAAGCCCTGTATCATTCCTAGTACATAATTAATAATTCCAGAAGACAACCATATTACAATACTTAAAATAAAAACTATAAACCAAGTAACAAAAATATAAACTGGATCTTTAATAAAAAATCTAAATGATTCTCTTAAAGAAATCCAAGCTTTAGTTTTATTTGTCAAAAACATTACAGGATATCTAAATAAGATTCCAAATTTAATTCCAAACACAGCTAATAAAATAAAAGCTACAGCAACAAACAAAGCTAATAATCTTCCTAATTCAACACTAATTTGACTAAATATAAAATAAGTTAATCCTGTAAAGAAACTAACTAAAATTACAACCAAGATACTAATTATAAAAACAAAGATTTTCATAAAAACAACTTGCCAAAATCTTTTATGACTCTTTTTATAAGCTTTAAAAATTGAAGCTTTTTTTCCTTGAATAACATCTCTAATCATTTCATATTTCAAAGCTAAAACACCAACTCCAAAGAAAAATGTTGTTGCAATAAAAACAATTGCCGAAATAATCAATTGAAAAACATTAGCTGAAAAATACTCTTTTAATACATCAATAGATTCAAGACTTCCACTTTGTAAGAGGTTTACAATTTCTCCAAGTCCAGTATAATAATTAATAACAAATATCAATAAATAAGTTAAAGCTATAAAAAATAAATCTGGAACAAATATAACTAAATTCTTAGTCCATTGATTTAAACTCTTTCTATATACTTTCAAGTCCATACTAAAATTTCAGATTAAAGAGCTTAAAAACTTTTCGTATAAATTTATACTAAAAGAGTTACCAAACCTAAATCCTCAATTTCCCTACATTCTCCCAAAAATAATTCTTCACTCATCAAACCATTTCTAAAACTAAGTTCTACTGCAGGTAATTTAAAAAAATCAACTTCTCTTAGAACTGCATTGTATCTTTCTGCTAAACCGTATAAATCTTTAGGAACATTATCATCCCCTAATAAAATTCTTGCATAATTTTTCATTTTAAAAATTTTAAAAATCAAGATATTTAAATCTTATGTTTTTCAACACTAATTTTATTTCCTTCCACTAAAAATTTGATATCTAAGAATTTTTCAATAACATCAATATTTCTTTTCACATGGTTAGTTATCTCTGGAACAATATAAGATCCACCGGCTAGAGCAATATATGGTAACAACATATCACCTGTATGAATATCAACACTACCATTATCATAAGATTTAATCAGAGATTTTGCAGCTTCTTCACCAACTAACTCAGCCCTCTTACCTCTTTCCCCAACACAATCTCCTCCAAAAAAACTATTTTCAGTTTCAATTGTAATTTGTATTCCAGAACCCATACATAAGGCATCACAATATTTCACTTTTACTTCAACAGGCAAAGAAAATTTTTCTTCTATTATTTTCTTAGCAGCTTCAGCTTGTCTCTCAGCCACTTTTGGATTTTCTAATTGGTGACTTGCAACAGAAATAATTTTTATACTTTTAATACTACCTTTATCCAGAATATCTAATCTTTTCAATTCAGCTTTTTTAGAATCAACTTCAATTCTTGCACCCCCTTTTGGAAAAAAACCATGATGATCAACTTTTGAACTAACTTCATATCCCATTTTTTTCAACAAAGGAAATAAAACATTATCAAAATGATAAATTGGAGGAGCAAATAAACCAAAAGTAGCACCACCCTTAACATTAATTTTCAAATCTGTTTTAATTGTAGGAATTAACAAACTTTGTAATAACAAACCAACAGAACCAGCAGTATTAATTTCAACTTCTAATTCTCCACTTTTTATTGTCTCAGGCTTAAACACAATTTTCTCAGAACCTAGCTCAGCTCCAGCAACTTCACCTTCACATAATTCTAAAGCAGCCAAAACACCTTTCAAATGTTGTTCTCTCAAACCTTTTTGAGGTCTAATAGCTCTTATATTATCAATAGAAAAATCTTTACCTGTTAACACAGATAAACCTAAAGCAGTTCTAAGAATTTGTCCTCCACCTTCACTACCATCAATTTCTAACATAAAAAAATAAAGACAAAAGAAATATTTAAGCTTTTAGATTAAAAACTTAAATTAGGAATTATTAAATTTCCCCTATAACCTTGTAGATTTACAGGTTTAATTTCTCCAGTATAAAGTTTTATTGCTCTTTCAACTAATTGAAACCCAATATTTCTTCCAGCATTTTTTTCACAAGGACTACAAAGGTAATGTGATAAACCACTAAAAGCAGCATCTCTTGAAGCAAGATCTTCATCAACCATTGTACTTAATGGAACAACAACATTCAAATGCCTAAAAAGATAATTTTCTAAACCAGCTAACCTATAATTTAGATGAGCTAGTTCATCTGAAAAGCTTAAGAAAAAACCACTATCATCATCCATAAAATTAAAATTTTCAATTTTCCCTTTTACTTCTAAATATTCTGTAATTCTATCATGTTTTATTTTATCCATCATAGCTAACATATCTTTTCCACCATGTCCAGAATTCCCGTAATTATTTAAAAACATTAAATCCAAACCTAAAACTGAAAAAAGACCTCCTTGTTGAAAAGTGCCTTCCTCTTCTTCTTCCCTATACATATTTTCAAGTTCTCTCGGATCATCTCCAACAGCTACTAAAACATTAAATCCTTTCTTTCCAAAAAGATCAGTTAAAGCCATTGTAACTGCTCCTGCAGCAAACTCTGTAGTACTAGTAATATCTTCTTGATCATCAACATGAAAAATCAAAAGGTCTCTAAGACCATTCTCATTCATAGCTCTGAATCTTCTAATTATTTTATCATCATTTTCACCAGGGAAAATTTCTCTCATTCTATCCATAGAACTCATCTTATATAGAATAAATTTTTCAAAATTATATAATCATTATGTTACTTAAACAATATTGTTAAAAAATAAAAATAAAAAAAATTAAAGAAGGTTTAGAAGTAATCCACCGTATTTAATGAACAAAGGCACAAAAACTAAACTGATAATAGCCATTAGTTTCATCAAAATGTTTAACCCAGGTCCTGAAGTATCTTTACATGGATCTCCTACTGTATCACCAATAACAGCAGCAACATGACAAGCACTTCCTTTACCACCATGTGCACCACTCTCAATATACTTCTTTGCATTATCCCAAGCTCCACCAGCATTTGCTTTTGCAATAGCTAATACAACTCCAGCTGATAAAACACCAGCAAGTACACCAGCTAAAGTTTCAACTCCAAATAGTAAACCAACTAAGATTGGTGTTAAAACAACTAGTAAACCAGGTGCAATCATTTCTCTCAATGCAGAAGCTGTAGCGATGTCTACACACTTTGTAGAATCAGGTTTTGCTTTCCCTTCCATAAGACCATCTATTTCTTTAAACTGTCTTCTAACCTCAACTATGATCGCCTGAGCAGCTTTCCCTACTGACTTCATAGTCATTGCGGAGAATAAGAACGGCAACATTGCTCCAAAGAACAATCCAGCAATCACTTTGCTATCTAAAAGATTCACAGCATCAATTCCTGAAGCTAAGATAAATGCACTAAACAAAGCTAGTCCAGTTAAAGCAGCAGAACCAATTGCAAAACCTTTTCCCATAGCAGCTGTAGTATTTCCAGCAGCATCTAAAACATCAGTTTTATTTCTAACTTCAGAAGGTAGACCTGCCATCTCAGCAATACCACCAGCATTATCTGCAACTGGACCATAAGCATCTATAGCTAAACCAATAACTAAAGTTGACAACATTCCTAAAGCAGCAATAGCGATACCATACATACCAGCTGTTTGAAAACCTACAAAGATTACAATAGCCAGTAGTACTACAGGAATAACTGCACTTTCATATCCAAGAGCAAGTCCTTGAATAATATTTGTAGCTGCTCCAGTTTCACTAGCTTTAGCAACATTTTTCACAGGATTATATGCATGTGATGTAAAATATTCTGTTACAAAACCAATCAATAAACCTGCAATCAAACCAACTGCAAACGAGATAAAAACTCCTGTAGCTCCATAAGTTATTCCATTAATATCAAAACTTTCAGGCAACCAAGCTTTTGTCAAGAAATACATTGATACTAACATAATACCTGAAGAAATAATTAATCCTCTCTTCAAAACTCTCTCAACATCTCCGCTTGTTTTCTTATTCAAACCTAATTTTACAAACCAGATTGTAATAAAAGCTGCAATAATTCCAATTGCTGAAATAGCTAAAGGATACAACAAAGCTGTTTCCATGTTCATTCCACCAAAAGCTACAGCACCAATAACTAAAGCAGCAGCAGTACTTTCAGCACAACTTCCAAATAAATCTGCACCCATACCAGCAGTATCTCCAACATTGTCTCCAACATTATCAGCAATAACTGCAGGATTTCTTGGATCATCTTCTGGAATACCAGCTTCAAGTTTACCAACTAAATCTGCACCAACATCAGCAGCTTTTGTAAAAATTCCACCACCAACTCTAGCAAATAAAGCAATTGAACT
Organism: archaeon; assembly: GCA_018692925.1. Taxonomy (GTDB): domain Archaea; phylum Nanobdellota; class Nanobdellia; order SCGC-AAA011-G17; family GW2011-AR17; genus BS150m-G60. The sequence goes on along the minus strand of JABHLH010000014.1, from coordinate 28,562 downwards.
TGCACCAAGTGCAAAACCAGTAATAATTTCCATAGTTGTAATTGCTTCTAATCCCATTTGACTAAATAACAAATACAAACCAGCTATACCAATAACAGCAATTCCAACAAGAGCAAATCCTAATACAGCTCCAGATTTGAAAGAAATGTTAAAAGCTTTTTCTAAACTAGATCTAGCAGCATGAGTTGTTCTAACATTAGCTTTTGTTGCAATTTTCATTCCAATATAACCAGCTACCATTGAAAACACACAACCAAGGACAAATGACAATGCAGTCCAAGGTGCTTCATTAAAACTAGTTGAAGGGTGATCTAAAAATAAAGCAATGATCAATCCCATTACGACTATAAACCAGGCCATAACTTTATACTCTCTTTTCAAAAAGGCCATTGAACCTTCATGAATAGCATCAGAAATTTCATTCATTTTCTCATTACCTGTTTCCTGCTTGTGAATAACATCAGCAAGATATTTAGCAAAAATCAAAGAAAGAAATCCTACGACCAAAATAAATATTGTAAATCCTATCATTTAAACATACCTCATAAATTATACTTTCAAAAAAACTTAAAGGATTATTTAAAAGTTATGGTAAAGTAAAAAATTTCTGAGATATAGGAAAATCATAAATTACACAAGTTTCTAAACGAACTAAGTTACGCTTTGCATAAATAATAGACTCTTTAAAATCACTAGGTCTATTTGATACTGAAAGGCCTTGAACACTACCAATTCCCATATTCACAAATAAATCCTCTTCTTCTTCAAAAACTTCAGAATATCTTAATCTCCACATTTTCTTTTCAAAATAAACATCATACTCACTTGTATTTGTAGCTAAACAAAAATCACAAACAGAAATAACACCCATACCAATTTGTGCTAAACCAAGAATTTTATAATCATCAGCTAAAACTAAAGAATGTAAATGTAAAACATTACTAATCAACCTACTATTATCATATAACATCATAAAAAGAAATTTGAGTTAGCTTTTAAAATTTATTAACTTCATTTATTACTAATATTCTCAAATCTTTCAATCATTTTTTTATAAAATTCTTCAACTGCAGGAAATTGAATTTCAAAATCAGGATGATGCTTTTGAAAATCTACTAAATAACTACCTTCATGTTCAATATTATATATCTCTGAAGCAAAATTTAAAAATCTTTCATAGTCTAAAGCTTCTACATGAGGATCTTCAACTAACCAAGCAGTTAAAGCTACTGAGTCATTATAATATCCTCTAACGTCTTTTTTCTTTAACCAATAACCATTTTTACCTTCAAGTATTGCACCTAAATCTCTAATTGTAAAATCTTTATCAGAACCTCTCCAAATTTGATAAATATTTTTTCCAGAACTCTTTAAATTATCAATTGTATGTCCATCATTTACTCCAACAAATATCCCTTTTTTATATGTTAAAGTATCATCTTCAATATTAGCAGACCTACGATTAAACTTTTCCTTTACTTTTCTTTCATAACTTAATAATGTAGGTTCATCAACAACATCATCAATAGAAAAACTATAATCTAAAGTTTCTTTAAATATATCATTAATAAATTTTGCTCTTCTCTTGAAAGCCATTTAACCGTCAGTATAACTATCCATTTTTTTAACAATTTCACCGTCAGTATAACTATCCATTTTTTTAACAATTTCATCTTTCAATCTCTGATTTTCAATAATATTTTGTTTATAGATAGTAACTAATTCTTCAATTCCTCTTGGAATTTTACTCATTGCATTTTCCCACATTTCCAAATTAACTGTAGAAATTTCAGGAATATTATTTTCATCACTAATTAGGTCCTGATAAAGAATATCTAAAGCTCTTATCATAGCTCTATCTTTACCATCTTCAACATAAGCAAATCTTCTAACTACTAAAGCTTTGAAATATTTATCTAAAAATTCTCTTTTATATTCTCCTCTCTCATTTTCTACTTCAACTGGGAAAGCTTCTAAGTTATTTCCAAGAGTTAATTCTTCTCTAACTTGATCTCTTAATCTATCTTCACCAATTACATAAGGATTTTCACCCATAGAAATATCACGCCAAATTACCCATCTTGCTTCACCTTCAAGTTCAACAATTTTCTCTAATAACTTTGATCTGTATGCATCTAAATCTTTCACTTTTCTTACTCTAATTTTATCAGCTTCAAATTCTAATCTTGCTTTTTCTTTTTCAAAGGTTTTAACACCAACTCTTTCAAGTTTCAATCTCTCAGCAACTTCATTTCTTAAAATATCAGTTCGAGCTTCTTCTTGAGCTAAAACGCCTCTAACTTGATCTCTTTCTAAATTTAATCTCTCACTAGCCTCATCTCTTAAAATATCAGTTTTAGCTTCTTCCTGAGCTAAAATACCTCTAACTTGATCTCTTTCAAGATTTAATCTCTCAGCAGCTTCTTCTCGTAATAAATCAGTCCGAGTTTCTTCAGCTTCTAAAATTTTATCATATGTTTTTTCAATTCTTTTTCCTAATCCCCATCTACTAAACACACCTGCATCTCTTGCTTCTTCTAACAACCTTTTTGCTTCAGGTAAATTACTTGTATCAGTATTTTCATAACCACTTAAAATTCTAGCAATTTCTAAAGAAGCAATAGCAACTTCTTGAGGAGAATCATTTGTTTCAGATAACATAACTTCAATTTGTGATAAACTCAAACCTTCACCATTAGGAGTCATTTCAGCAGCTCTCCTATAAATTTCAGGTACTTCTTCTTCTAAATATTTATCAACTTTTACTTTTAATGCAACATAATCATCAGGTAAAACTCTTATTTGTGAACCATATTCTTCATTAGGTATAGTATCATTATCTCCAGCAATCCTAACAGCATTACCATTTGCCAAACCTCTAGCAATTGACCTATCCTTATCTTCTCTTTCTTTCTTTCTAACGATTACAGGATTTACAGTTTTGGTACCACTCATAAAGAATAAATTTTAAGATCTCATATATAAATCTTACTCTAAAATCAAAATTCAATAATTTGACAAAAAGAAGCCAAAAAACCAAACATTTATAAACTCCTATTTTTTTCGTGGAGTACATGGACAGATTCTTCTATAAGACATGGAAAAGTTTAGACTTATTCATGCAGTTATTCAAATTAACAGATAGAAAGAATTATGTCAATGCCCTGATAGTGTAGTCCGGTCTATCATGAAGCCCTGTCGAGGCTTCGACCCGGGTTCAAATCCCGGTCAGGGCGTACGGACCGGTAGCTCAGTTTGGTGGAGCACCTGGGGAGGGGAGTGCAAACAAATCATAATCATGAACCTCTTGGTGAAACTTTTACCAAGCTTTGGAAGATATCAGGTGGTCGCGGGTTCAAATCCCGTCCGGTCCACTTAAACACAAAAACACATTGGAGAGAAAAAAAATATGACTGAACTTGAACTTGATGTTTCAAAACACATCCTTGTACCAAAACATGAAAAGCTTTCAGAAGAAGAAGCTAAAGGAATTCTAACAAAATATAATACTAGTGAAAAAAGATTACCTAGAATTTTGAACACAGACCCAGCATTAAGAGGATTAGATGCAGAAATAGGTGACATCATAAGAATTACAAGAAAAAGTCAAACAGTAGGAACAACATTTTACTATAGGGTGGTTGTATAAATGGATAACAAAAAACTATTAATCAAGAAATTTTTTGAAGAGCATTCTTTTATTGAATCAAGCCTAAACTCATTCAACAAATTTATAGAAGTAGAAATGCAAAAAACAATTTCTGAAATTGGAGACATTATTCCAACAATTCTACCTCCAGATGTTCAAGAATTTAGAATCAAATTAGATAAAATTTGGATTGAAAAGCCACAAATTACTGAGGCTGATGGTTCAAAAAGACCAGTTTACCCAATTGAAGCAAGATTAAGAAAATTAACTTATTCAGCACCAATATTCCTTGAAGTATCTGCATATGTAGATGGAGTTCAAAGAGAATCATTTGTAGCTCAAATTGGAAAAATCCCTATAATGCTTAAATCTAAAAATTGTCATCTTTACAAATTAACAGAGGATGAACTAATTGATCGTGGTGAAGACCCAAATAATCTTGGTGGATATTTCATAATTAACGGTAACGAAAGAGTAATTATTACAGTAGAAGATTTATTACCAAACAAAATTTTCTTCCAAAGAAATAAAATTGGTCCAAGTAAATTTACTGCAAGAGTTTTCTCACAAAGAGGACCATACAGTATTCCTCATGTTATTGAACAAATGAAAGATGGAATATTTTACATCTCATTTACAAAGTTCAAAAGAATTCCTTTATTTGCTGTAATCAAAGCATTAGGTATGACTAAAGACCAAGAGATTATGAAAGAAATTTGTGATGAAAAAGAATATGATGATGTTTACATTAACTTATACAATTCAATTGAGTTACAAAATATTGAAGATGCAACTGAGTTCATTGCAAAAAAAGTAGGTTTAACACAACCTAGAGAAGTTAGAATAGAAAAAACAACAGAACAGATTTACCACTATCTACTTCCTCACATTGGAATTACTCAAAAAGAAAATGTTCTAAAAGCACATCACTTATGTAAGCTTGTAAAAAGATTCTTAAAAGTTACAAAAGATGCAAAAACTATTACTGATAAAGATCATTACAAAAATAAAAAATTAAAACTTTCAGGAGAATTAATCTCAGACTTATTCAGAGTAAACATGAGAGTACTTGTTAATGATATCTTATACAATTTCCAAAGACTTGTAAAGAGAGGAAAGTTCCAGTCTGTAAAAATTATTATCAGAGACAAACTTTTAACCTCAAGATTAAACAGCGCAATTGCTACAGGTCAATGGGTTGGTGGAAGAAAAGGAATTAGTCAGAACATTGCAAAAGTAAATTACTTAGACACATTATCACACTTAAGCAGAGTAGTTTCATTACTCTCAAACACTCAGGAAAATTTTGAAGCAAGAGAAATCCACTCTACACACTGGGGTAGACTTTGTCCAATTGAAACACCAGAAGGTACACCAATTGGTTTAAGAAAAAATCTTGCTATGCTTGCACAAGTAACTCAAAAAAGTATTTCCGAGGAAAAAACAAAGAAAAATTTAGAAAATTTTGGAGTTAAACTAGTAAAATGACTGACGTATACTTAGATGAAAAATATATTGGAACATGTGAAAATGCTAAACAAGTAACTAGTTCTATAATTGAAGAAAGAAGAAAACAAAAGATTCCTTTAGAGTTAAACATAAATTTTAATCCTGAATATAATGAACTTTCAATTCACACTTGTCCAGGTAGAGTTAGAAGACCATTAATTATCGTCGAAAAAGGTGAACCATTACTTACAGAAGAACATTTTGAAAAACTTAGAAATAATGAAATCAAATGGCAAGATTTAATTGATCAAGGTATAATTGAATACTTAGATGCTAATGAAGAAGAAAATTCACTTGTTGCTTTAAGACCAAAAGATCTAACAAAAGAACATACACACTTAGAAGTAAACCCTATTAGTATTTTAGGATTTATTACATCCTTAGTACCTTATGCAAACTTTGGACAAAGTTCAAGACTTAACAGAGGTTCTAAAACTCAAAAACAAGCTTTAGGTTTATACACAAGTAATTATTTAATTAGAATGGATACTGACATTAACATTCTGCAATATCCACAAGTACCACTTGTAAGATCTTTTATGCACGACATAGTAAAATATGATAAACATCCTTCTGGACAAAATGTAACAATTGCATTACTAAGTTATGATGGATTTAACATGGAAGATGCTTTAATTATTAACAAAGGTTCTGTTGAAAGAGGATTTGCAAGATCATATTATTTCAGACCATATAATGCTCAAGAAATAAGATATCAAGGTGGCCTTGTTGACGAAGTTGGTATTCCTGATAAAGAAGTTAAAGCATATAGATCAGAAGAAGATTATAAATTATTAGAAGACGACGGTATTGTATATCCTGAAGCTCAAATTAGAGAAGATGATGTAATCATTGGAAAATCCTCACCTCCAAGATTCTTAGGAGAAATGGAAGAGTTTAGTATTGCTGCTAACACCAGAAGAGAAAGTTCTGTTGCTATTAAGAGAGGAGAAAAAGGTGTTGTAGATTTTGTTGTTATAACAGAAAATGCAGAAGGTAACAAACTAATTCAAGTTAGATTAAGAGATTTAAGAATTCCTGAAGCAGGAGATAAGTTTGCATCTCGTTATGGACAAAAAGGAGTTATTGGTAGAATTATTCCACAAGCAGATATGCCTTTCACAGCATCAGGAATTGTACCAGACCTAATATTTTCACCTCACTCTATTCCTTCCAGAATGACAATTTCACACTTAATTGAAGTAATCGGTGGAAAAGTTGGAGCACTTGCTGGAAGATTTATCGACGGTACTACATTCTCAGCAGAGTCTGAACCAGATCTAAGAAAAAGTCTAAAAACACTTGGATTTAGAGAAGATGGAACAGAAAAAATGTATAATGGAATCACTGGTGAAGAATTTGAAGCAAAGATTTTCGTCGGAAACATGTACTACTTAAAATTAAAATATATGGTTGCAAACAAAATGCATGCAAGAGCAACAGGTAAAATCCAACTTTTAACTAGACAGCCAATTGAAGGAAGATCAATGGGTGGAGGTCTAAGATTAGGAGAGATGGAGAAAGATTGTTTAGTTGCACACGGAGCATCCCTATTACTAAAAGAAAGATTTGATTCTGACACTGTAAAAGTTCCAATCTGTCAAAAATCAGGTTTAATCAGTTACTATGATGCAAGAAAGAATAAATTAATGTCTCCAATTCACGGAGAAGACTCAGACATCTCATATGTAGAAATGAGTTATGCATTCAAATTATTACTTGACGAACTAAAGTCATTAGGTATTTACCCTAAACTAAAAATGGAGGACAAATTTTAATGAGACCAAATCATGTACACAAGAAAATTAAATCTATTCAATTCGGATTAATTTCACCAAAAATGGTAAAAAAAGTAGCAACTGCAAAGGTAGTTACACCAGAATTATATGATAGAGAAGGATATCCAGTAGAAGGTGGATTAATGGACACAAGATTAGGTGTTATCGACCCTGGTTTAGTTTGTAAAACTGATGGATTAAAATTAAAAGAAACTCTAGGTCACTTTGGTTACATTGAATTAGGTAGACCTGTTATTCACATTAGTTATGTAAAAGCAGTTCATGCATTCCTTCAAACAACATGTTCAGATTGTAGTAGAATTTTACTTGATGAAGAATCAATTAACAAATATTATGAAAAAATTAAAAAGTTATTAGAATTAAACAGAACAGAAGATGTTGCTGTAATTACAAAATTAATTAGAACTAGTATAAAAAATGCTAAAAAATGTCCTCACTGTAGTGCAAAGCAAACAAAAATTAAAATTGAAAAACCTTCTACATTTTATGAAGATCAAACTAGAATTACACCTATTGAAATTTTAGAAAGATTTGAAAAGATTACTGATGATGATTGTTTATTAATTGGTATTAATCCAGAATTTGCTCGACCTGAATGGATGGTTTTAACAATTTTCTCAATTCCACCTGTAACAATGAGACCTTCTATCACTTTAGAAAGTGGTGAAAGAGCTGAAGATGATTTAACACACAAATTAAGCGACATTGTTAGAATCAATCAGAGATTATTTGAAAATATTAATGCTGGTGCTCCAGAAGTTATCATTGAAGATTTATGGGACCTATTACAATATCACGTTACAACTTATTTTAATAATGCAATTGCACAAGTTCCACCTGCAAGACACAGATCAGGTCAACCTTTGAAAACAATTACTGAAAGAATTAAAAGTAAAGAAGGAAGATTTAGAAATAACTTAGCAGGAAAAAGAGTAAACTTTGCTGCAAGAACTGTAATCTCACCGGATCCAAAAATTGAACTAAACGAAGTAGGTGTACCATTTGAAATTGCTATGGAATTAACTGTTCCAGAAAGAGTAACTGAATGGAACTTAGATTGGTTAAAAAAATATGTTAAGAATGGTCCTAAAGTTTATCCAGGTGCAAATTATGTTTTAGATGGTGGAAGAAAAAGAAAGATCACACCAGAAACTCAAGAAGTTATTTTAGAAGAACTTGGACCAGGACATGTTGTAGAAAGACATTTACAAGATGGAGATGTTGCAATCTTTAACAGACAACCTTCTCTTCACAGAATGTCAATCATGTGTCATAAAATTAGAATCCTTCCTGATAAATCATTCAAATTAAATCCAGCTGTATGTAATCCATATAACGCTGACTTCGACGGAGATGAGATGAATTTACATATCCCACAAACTGAAGAAGCAAGAGCAGAAGCTGAAACTTTAATGGAAGTACAAACACAAATCATGAGTCCAAAACACGGATTAAATGTTATTGGTTGTATTCAAGATTCTGTTACAGGAAATTATTTACTTACAAAAGATGAAACTGTATTAACAAAAACTGATGCAATTTCATTACTAATTAACATTGGTATAAATAAACCTAAAACTTTCAAAAAATTCAAAAAACAAGTTACTGGAAAAGAAGTTTTTTCAGCAGTGTTACCAGATAACATAAATTTTGTTTATGAAGATGTTCAAGTTAAAAATGGAAATTTAATTGAAGGAATTGTAGGTCCAAAAACAATTGGTAAAAGTAATGGAACTTTAATTAGAGATGTTCACAGAATGTATTCACAAGAAGAATGTGTAAAAATTATTGGTAATATTGCAAAATTAGGTTTAGCATATTTACTGAAGAGAGGATTCACAATTAGAACTGCAGACGCTGACATTCCAGAAAATGTTATGAACAAGGGTAAAAAAATAATTGCTCAAGCTATTGAAGAAGTTAATGAATTAATTAAAAATTTCAACAAAGGAAAAATCAAAAACTTCTCAGGAAAATCAGTTGATGAAACTTTAGAACTTATGATTATGCAGAAGTTAAACGAAACTAGAAATGAAACTGGTAAATTAATCAGTAAAGCAGTTCCAGAAACTAACAATGCAGTAATCATGGCTCATGCAGGTCAAGGAAAAATTCTAAACCTTGCACAAACTAGTCTTCTTGTAGGACAACAAGCTCTGAGAGGAAAAAGAATTGAGAAAGGATATCACAATAGAACACTCTCATTATTCAAAGAAGATGATAAAAGTCCATTAGCAAAAGGTTTTGTTAGACACAGTTACAAACAAGGATTAAATCCTGTTGAGTTTTTCTTCCACGCAATGACTGGAAGAGATTCACTGATGGATACTGCTCTAAGAACACCAAAATCTGGTTATCTATATAGAAGACTTGCAAATGCTTTACAAGATTTAAAAGTTGAATATGATCATACAGTAAGAGATGCAAATGGAACAATAATCCAATTTAATTATGGAGACGATAATATTGATGTTTCAAGAAGTGAAGGTGGAACAATAGATGTAAAAAAAATAGTTGATGAGGTAACTAAACAATAAAATGGCAAATATAATTTCAAAATACAAAGGTAAAATTCCAAGACCACTAATTGAAGAACTTGAAAAATTAGCAAAAGTAAACAAACTAACTGATAATCAAATTAAAAAAGCTCTTGCAAAATTAGAAGAAAAATACAAGTATTCTTTAATTCAACCTGGAGAAGCTATTGGAATTGTAACTGCTGAATCATTTGGAGAACCTGGTACACAGATGACACTTAGAACTTTCCACTTTGCTGGTGTTGCTGAGATGAACATCACATTAGGTCTTCCAAGACTTATTGAAATTTTCGACGCTAGAAAAGAACCTAGTACACCTGTTATGAATATTCACTTAAACAGTCCTTATAACAAAAATGAAAAACATTTAGAAAAAATAATTGCAAGAATAAAAGAAATTACTGTTAAAGATGTTTTATTAGAAATTTCAATTAACATTTTAAGATCCCATATTGAACTTGTACCAAACAAATCTAGAATGAAAGATCTTGGAGTTTCTGAAGAAGAATTAACAAAAAGAATTAAAGAAGATTTCAAAACAGTAGAGATTGAGAATAAAGATAATACATATTTTATTTCATTCAAAAACAAAGAAGGGACATTACCTTCATTATTTATATTGAAAGAAAAAATTAAAGCAGCTAGAATTAAAGGAATTAAAAAGATTTCAGAAGTTATTCCAAAAAAAGAAAATAATGAAATTGTTTGTATTGCATCAGGTTCAAGTCTAAAAGATGTTTATGCAATCGAAGAAGTTAATTTCGCAAAAACAACATCTAATAATTTATTTGAAACTGCAAACTTACTTGGTATCGAGGCTGCAAGACAATTAATTATCAATGAAGCTTCACAAGTTATTAATGAACAAGGTTTAGACATTGACATTAGACACATTATGTTTATTTCAGACTTAATGACTAACAAAGGAAAAGTTATGGGTATCACAAGAAGTGGAATTACAAATGAAAAAGAATCCGTTCTTGCAAGAGCTTCTTTCGAAACACCTATAAAGCATTTAATTAATGCAAGTCTAACAGGAGAAATAGATAGATTAAGTTCAGTAGTAGAAAATGTTATGATTAATCAACCAATTCCAGTCGGTACAGGTTTACCTGGATTAATAGCTAAAACTAAAAAGGAGAAAAAGAAAAAATGAGTTTAACAAAGCTAAAACAATTATTAAAAGAGAATAAAGAATCAATGATTGGTGAAAATACAATCATCAAAAATATAAAGCTTGGTAAAGTTAAACTAGTATTTTTAGCAAATAATTGTAAAACAGAACTAAAGGAAAGTTTAAAATACTATGCAAAACAATCAAATTTTGAATTAATTGAACTTGATATTAATGCAGCAGAACTTGGTTCTACTTGTAAAAAACAATTTTCAATTAGTGTAATAGCATATTAAGATGATTCAATTTGACCAAAGAATAATTGGCTTTATTAACATATTCGAGAGAATAACTAGGGCTAAAGTAAAAGATTGTTTTGAAGAAGGTGATACTTTAACATTTCTTGTACAACTAAGAGAAGCTTCAAAAGCAGTCGGTAAAAAAGGTGAAAACCTTAGAAAAGTTTCTAAGATTATGAAAAAAGAAATTAAAATTATTGAATATAATCCAAATCCTATTAAATTTCTTCTAAACTTAATATACCCACTAAGGGTTGAAATTCAAGAAAAAGAAAACAAATTAATAATCAAAACAAAGGATAACAGAGAAAAAGGCTTAATTTTCGGGAGAGAAAAAAGCAAACTTAAGAGAATACAAAAACTCTTTAAAAAATATTTCCCCCATGAAATAATTATAGAATAGAAACCTTTAAAAACTAATAAAATTCTCTAGCTCACAATGGCAAAGAAAAGTAATGGATTAAACGCTGGAACTAAACTTCAAAAAAGAAGAAAAGTTTCTAGAATGAAAAGTAAAAAATTGAAGAAAAGAAAGTTCAATCTAAAAGTTAAATCAGATCCATTAAAAGGAAGTCCACAAGCTAAAGCAATTGTTTTAGAAAAAATTCAACTTGAAGCTAAACAACCTAACTCTGCAATGAGAAAAGCAGTTAGATGTCAATTAATTAAAAATGGTAAAAAAATAACCGCATTTGTTCCAGGTATGAATGCAATAAAACTTGTCGACGAGCACGATGAAATAATTGTAGAATGTATTGGTGGAAAAATGGGAAGAGCAAAAGGAGATATTCCTTGTGTTAGGTGGCAAGTAATCAAAGTTAACGATCAATCATTAAGAGCATTAGTTAAAGGAAAAATTGAGAAGGGTAGAAGATGAACGAGATAAAAATATTCAACAAATGGAGTACAGATAATATTACTGTTACAGACCCTGGATTGATTGATTACATTAATCTTAGACCAATTATTATTCCAAGAACTGGTGGAAGAAATGTTAAAACACAATTTTGGAAATCTAAAAATCATATCGTCGAGAGACTAATAAATAAATTAATGGGTCCTGGACATAAAGGTAAAAAACACAAAATTAGTTCTGGTAATTGTGGTGGTAAAGGTATTACTGCTTATATGATTGCTGAAAAAACTTTTATGGAAATTGAAAATCAATTAAAAACAAATCCAATTGAAGTGTTTGTAAAAGCTGTAGAAAATGCTTCTCCAAGAGAGGAAGTAACAACTATTGAATATGGTGGAGCAAGATATCCTAAAGCAGTTGAATGTGCACCTCAAAGAAGAATTGACCTTGCATTAAGATTAATGGTTCAAGGAGCATACCAAGCTTCATTCGGAAAAAGAAAAACTATAGAAAAAGCACTTTCTGAAGAAATTATTAAAGCATATAAAATTGATCCAACAAGTTCTTCAATTGCAAAAAAACATGAACTTGAAAGACAAGCTGATGCATCAAGATAAATTTTTTTTAAATTAATTCTGAAAATTTTTCAATTTTTTCTCATAAAGCTTTTTAAAAAAAATCTTCTACAAACAGCCTATGAAAAACAAAAAAGAAAAAGGTGAAAAAGCTGAAAAAAAATTTATTGAATATTTAGACAAACACAAAATTCCTTACTGGTATATTCAACAAGACATAAACACATATTCAAAAGCATTAAAGAATTATAATATTCAAAGACCTGATTTTTTTATTTTAATTCCAGATAAAGGTTTTATTCTAATCGACGTGGAAAATAAAATCCCATTAAAAAAGTATAGTAAATTTTGTATTTGTGATCTTAAAACAAAAAAATATCAAAACCTTCAAAAGATTTTTAATCTAGAAATTTTCTATGCAATTACTAACGACAAAATGCATTTTAGCACTTGGTATTTTCTTCCAATTTCTAAAGCAGTTGAATTAAGAAAAAAATATCTTGTAAAAGAAAAAAATTACATTTCTGCGCCGATAGATTCGTTTACACAATTATCAAATAATGAAAATTTTACAAAACTTTTAGCTGGATAGAGGAAAACTTTATAAACACATAAAATTCCCCAGAACCAATAATGAAAAGAAGCTCTCGTAGATGGAAGAAAAAGGGACAAATGCGTTGGAAATGGCAACGAAAGAGAATGAGAAAAGAGAAAAGAAAGAGACAAAGTAGAAAGTAAAGCAAAAGCTTTATATAAGAGCTAAATTACATAAGACAAGTAAAAAGTTAGGTCAACTTTTTACGACGAGTCCTACTCGCCGAAAACCTAAATAAGGGCTATGGTGAGCATTTTTTGTACTTCAAAGAAGTAGATCGATAATGAGTACTTAATTAAATAATTGAGTATGAGGTAATATAAGTAGAGTAGAATGTGATGAAGTTAAATACAATTCCTTTAAGTAAAAATATATATGACACCCGTTGATCCTGCGGGAGATTACTGCTATTAGGATTCCACTTAGCCATGCAAGTCGAGGGGGCTCTTCGGAGTCACCGGCGAAATGCTCAGTAACACTTCAATAATCTACCCTAAGGTCCAGAATAACTATGGGAAACTATGGCTAATACTGGATAGAAAATTGATACTGGAATGTACTATTTTCAAAAGTTCCGGCGCCTTAGGATGAGTTGGTGGCTGATTAGGTAGTTGGTGAGGTAATGGCTCACCAAGCCAAAGATCAGTACGGGCCTTGAGAGAGGGAGCCCGGAGAAGGGCACTGAGAAAAGGGCCCTAGCCCTAAGGGGTGCAGCAGGCAGGAAACCTTTACAATGCACGCAAGTGTGATAAGGGAATCCTAAGTGCTTACCAATGGTGAGCTTTTGTCAAGTGTAAATATCTTGACGAATAAGTGGTGGGCAAGACCGGTGCCAGCAGCCGCGGTAACACCGGCGCCACAAGTGGTAATCATGTTTATTTGGCCTAAAGCGTCCGTAGCCGATTAAGTCAGTCTTTTGTTAAATAGTTGTGCTTAACACAGCTGCCGCAAAAGATACTACTTAGTTAGAGACCGGGAGGAGACGAAGGTACTCCTTGGGTAGCGGTTAAATGCGATAATCCTTGGATGACCACCAATGGCGAAGGCATTCGTCTAGAACGGATCTGACGGTGAGGGACGAAAGCTAGGGGAGCGAAAGGGATTAGATACCCCTGTAGTCCTAGCAGTAAACGCTGCAAACTAAGTGTTGCATATTTTTTATAGATATGCAGTGCTGAAGCGAAGGTGTTAAGTTTGCCGCCTGGGAAGTACGGTCGCAAGACTGAAACTTAAAGGAATTGGCGGGGGCGCGCTACAAGGAGTGGAACGTGCGGTTTAATCAGATTTTACACCGTGAACCTCACCAGGAACGACGGCAGGATGAAGGTCAGATTAAAGGTTTTACCTAACAAGCCGAGAGGAGGTGCATGGCCGCCGTCAGTTCGTGCTGTAAAGTGTCCAGTTAAGTCTGGCAACGAACAAGACCTGTATCTATAGTTGCAAACGAGTCCTCCGGGATAATCGAGCACACTATAGGGACTGCCTTGGAAACAAGGAGGAAGGTGCAGGCAACGGTAGGTGGTATGCCCTGAATTTCCTGGGCCACACGCGCGTTACAATGGCAAGGACAATGGGATACAACTCCGAAAGGAGAAGTTAACCCTCGAAACCTTGTCTTAGTTCGGATTGAGGACTGCAATTCGTCCTCATGAAGCTGGAATTCCTAGTAATCGGGTGTCAACAACGCCCGGTGAATACGTCAACGTGCCTTGCACACACCGCCCGTCATTCCAGCCGAGCAGGGTTTAAGTGAGGTATATACATCTGTATATTTCGAACTTAAGCTCAGCAAGGAGGGACAAGTCGTCACAAGGTAGCCGTAGGGGAACCTGCGGCTGGATCACCTCCTATTAATTAAAAAATTTCATCATATACTCAATAACTTATATTACCATCAATTACTATGGGCCCGTAGCTCAGTCCGGTAGAGCATCGCCTTTGCAAGGCGGGGGCCTCGGGTTCGAAAAATTAGATCCTAAAGGATTTTTACGAAAGTCCCGACGGGTCCATTCATAGTCATAAAAGACAAATATCCAATGCAACACTTAAATCGAATGATTTTGTGTGAAGGGTGCTAGGTTGATTGCTCACTCAATCAACAATCATATATCATAATTACTAGTACCATGCATAAACAAGAGTATTAGATAGCTCTTTACTACCATTAGACGGAAGACTTGGTTCAAGACACTGATGAAGGGCGTGGCAAGCTACGAAATGCTTTAGCGAGGTGCATGCAACCTATGAACTAAAGATTCCTGAATGAGACTTCTCATTAAATCCGAAAGGATAAGGAACCTAGGGAATTGAAGCGTCTTAGTACCTAGAGGAAAAGAAATCAATTGAGATTCCGTGATTATCAGCGAGAGAAAACGGAATAGGGCAAACTGAATATTTTACAGAAATGTAAGATAAATGTGGTGTTACAAGACCTAATTTTATACCTTAATCTGGTTTACTGAAATTTCCTGGAAAGGAATGCCAAAGAGAGTGAAAGCCTCGTAAGAAAAAACAGAAAGGAGTTTAGGTATCTTGAGTAGTGTACATTGGAAATTGTGCACGAAATTGGGAGACATCAACTTCCAACCCTAAATATGTCTTGAATCCGATAGCGCACTAGTACCGTGAGGGAAAGTTGAAAAGTACCCGTAACAGGGTGTTAAAAGAACCTGAAATCTAATGGTTATGGAAAGCTGCGGCATTAAGGTGTTGCAGCATGCGTTTCGAATAACGCGCCAGGGAGTTTAGTATAGTGGCAAGAATAAGTTTTTAACAAAACGTATTCGAAGGGAAACCAAATTCTCGCAGCTTGCAAGGAGAAAGGTATGAAAATGCCTTAAGTCACTAAGCTATAACCCGAAACCGGGCGATCTAGTCGTGAGTAAGGTGAAGCCGATCTAATGATTGGTGGAGGCCTGAAGAGGTGCTATGGGCATATGTTCTTATAACTTGCGACTAGGGGTGAAAAGCCAATCGAGCCCGGTAATAGCTGGTTCCTACCGAAATAGGCCGAAGTCTAGTCTCGGCGGAGATAGTTGAAGAGGTAGAGCTACGGATTTGGAGGCTCGGGGGAGAAATCCCTCACCTTCTTGTCCAACTCCAAATTCTTCAACATCGTAGAAGCTGGGAAACGGGGGTACTGGGGTAAGCCTGTATTCCTAGAGGGGAACAACCCAGACTATGGTTAAGGTCCCAAAATTGCAATTAAGTGTGAAAGGGTGAAAGGTGTTCATCACCACAGACAGTGGGGAGGTTGGCTTAGAAGCAGCCATCCTTTAAAGATAGCGTAACAGCTCACCCATCAAGGTGC
Organism: archaeon; assembly: GCA_018692925.1. Taxonomy (GTDB): domain Archaea; phylum Nanobdellota; class Nanobdellia; order SCGC-AAA011-G17; family GW2011-AR17; genus BS150m-G60. Next base: position 12,319 of record JABHLH010000014.1, on the reverse strand, counting down.
TGTGCCCTGAAAATGGACGGGACTAAATTGCATACCGATACCATAGCCCTCTATACCTGAGTATAGAGAGGAGTAGGTAGGTGTTCTGTTAGGGTAGAACTTAATTCGTGAGAATTAAGGGACCTGATAGAATTAAGAATCCTGGCAGTAGTAGGAGCTATCTACAGTGAGAATCTGTAGGGCCGAAAGGGCGAGGGTTTCTCAGCAATGTAAATCAGCTGAGAGTTAGTTAGTCCTAACTGCAATCCTAACAGGAATTGCGGGAAAGGGAAAAAGGTTAATATTCCTTTACTACTTTGGTACACGTGGCAACACAAGCTCTTTTTCTAACACTTTCGGGTAAGCCTTGAGTCATTATCGTGGCTTTCAAATAGAACAGTTCATTGGAGTAGCGTAATGCTGAGAATTTGAACAAATCTATAATGAATAGACATAAGTTTATTTGGCTGATCCCAAGAGTCCGTGAAAAGGGAAAAGAGAAGAATCCGAAGTATCTATACCTAGAACCAGCACTGGTGTCCCAGGGTGAGAAGCCCAAGGCCTGAGAGGTTAACCTAGTTTAGGGAATTCGACAGATTAGCCCTGTGTCTTCGGTATAAGGGGTCCCTGCGATTGTGTTCGTATGAATGCGATTACAGGGTGCAATGACTAAGGGGATCCGACTGTTTAACAAAAACCTAACGAACTGCAAGCCAGAAATGGTGTGTATAGTTCGTGACGTCTGCCCAGTGCCAGTACTTCAAACTCTGTTTCAACGGAGCTAAGAGCTGGTAAACGGCGGGAATAACTATAATTCTCTTAAGGTAGCGAAATGCCTTGTCGTTTAATTGACGACCTGCATGAATGGCGTAACGAGATCCCCATTGTCCCAAACTAGATCCTCCCGAACATTCCTTTCTGGTGCAAAGGCCAGAGACTTCCAGTGGGAAGCGAAGACCCCATGGAACTTTACTGTAGCTTATTGTTGTGGTGTGAGCTTCATTGTGCAGTGTAGGTGGTAGTTGTTAGGTCTTGGTCGCAAGGTCAAGAATAGACTTCAATGAGACACCACCCTTTGAAACTTACATCGCTCACTTCCTTAGGGAAAGACAGCAGTAGGTAGACAGTTTGGCTGGGGCGGCACCCAGCTGAAAAGATATCAGTTGGGCCCAAAGGTAAGCTCACCAGGTTCAGAAATCCTGGGTAGAGTGCAAGAGCAAAAGCTTGCCTGACTGTGTTTTGAAAAGCAAGAAACGCAGCATCGAAAGATTGGTCTAGCGAAACCTTGTGTCCCAATTGATGGGGGCCAGGTATGACAGAAAAGCTATCCTGGGGATAACTGAGTCGTCGCGCCTAAGAGCTCAAATCGACGGCGCGGTTTGCTACTTCGTTGTCGGCTCATCGCATCCTGGGCGTGCAGAAGCGCCCAAGGGTACGGGTGTTCACCGGTTAAAGCGGTTCGTGAGCTGGGTTAAGAACGTTGCGAGACAGTTTGTATGATATCTATTGGAAGTGTTTAAGTCTGAGAGGAAGGACCATTTAGTACGAGAGGAACGGTGGTTCGGTGCCTCTGGTGTATCTGTTATCTGATAAGGTACGCAGAGCAGCTACGCACCACATCATAAGTGCTGAAAGCATCTAAGCACGAAGGATACCTCGAAAAGAGACTGAGAACAGTTGCAAAAGACAACTTTGATAGGGATGGAGTGTAAGTATCAAGCTTCGGCGAGATATTCAGCTCGCATCTACTAATAGTTCGAAATATTTGATACTCTTGTTAGCATGGTACTGTAATAATTTTTTAAAAATTCTACAGTTCATCATTAGTTCCTAAATGAACTCTCTTAATTTTTTTAGAAGAACATTTTTACTTTAAGCAGTTCAGTCGCCACTGCGGCTTTAGCTTTGAAACTATCTTTTAAAAATTTCTACAGTTCCATAAAACTTTTAAGAACTCTTTTAATCTTTTTTTTCATGGCACAAATAGGGATACCAATAAATCCTGCATCAAAGAGATTTAAGAAAAAAAAAGATCTTGAAAAGATTCTTTCTTATGCAGATGCGAATGGAATAATTTATGAGATTGTAGAATTTTCAAAAAACCCAAGTGCTGAAACTTACAAAAAACCTTTAGACAAATTATTTAGTCGTGGAATGGAAATTCTTTTAGCTGCGACTGGTGATGGTGGTCACGAATTAATTGACGGCGCACTTTTTTCTTTAGGCATGCAACAGACTATACAAGGAAATTTAAGAATGGGAACTATAAATATTAGAGCAGAGTCAGCTCTCTTTCCTCAAAGAAATATTTACGAAAGATTATTTGGAGATTCTACTATGTTACATTTATTAAAATTAATCAACAATGCTTATGCAGACAAACCATTATATTTAGTAAAAACTTTATCAAGAAAATTAATTCATATGAAATCTACTGAGGCTGAGAGATTTGGTTTTGCTTACAGTTCAGGTTTAATCAGAAATTTTTTTGATTATTATGTTGCTGGATCTTCTAACCAGCTTGAGGTAGCTAGAATAATTGCTCGAGGTATATTTTCAAATTTATTTCCTTCATTAAAATCTTCACAAGAATTTTTAGACAACATTTTAGAACCAACTCATGCAAAAGTTTATTTAGACGATGCACTTTTATTAAACCAATCTCATCGTGGAATTTTCATTAGTTCTCAGGACATAAGAATCGATTTCGGTCCATTTTTAGAATTAGCAGCTAACCAGATAATATACTTAAATTCCAATAATTCTTTAAGGTATTTAGGCACAGAATCAGCAAGCATAGTTGAGCTATTAAAACAAGTTCCATTAGCATTCCATTTAAGATCCAATCCTACAAAAGATTTAGATATAGAAGATTTACACTCTGGAGATTATTCAAAAGTAAGAATTATTCCTAAGGGAACACATAGATATATTTTTGATGGAAATTTATACGAAACTTCTGATCCTTTTACAATTGAGTTAACTGAAGAAATTCCTTATATTACATTAGTTTGAAAATTCAGTTCAGTCGCCACTGTGGCTTAACCAAAACCTTTATATATTACTTACTCTATAGTAATAACATATGAAACTTGGACCAAAAATAGCAACAGGAGCAATTTTTTTAGGCTCTTTGGCTTTAGGAAATTACTTTTTAGGCAATTCCATTAGATCTGCTTACGACAATTTTGGCTCTAATTTACATGAAACCTCTCACGACTCTGTAAATCATATTAGGCAAAGAAATCCTGAATTATTAAATGCTGAGATTGGCAGATCCTATTGTGGTTTTGATCACACACCTTACGCTAACAAATTAAGAAGAGATGATATGCGAACTAAGAAAAAGAATTTAGAAGAATTAGCTCAGTGTAAATCTTACGCACCGATATTACCTTTACTTGCAATGCCTTTAGGTTTTTATTTGGCTACAAGAAGAAAGAAAAAGTCTAATAAATAATAAAATTAAAATTTATTTTGGTAGGCAGTTAGCTCATTACGGGATAGATCTTTAAATCCTGAGGAAAGTCCAGCCACCATTAAATGTCGCTCTTAGGAGTTCCAGAAATGGAAAGTAGCATTCAGAAACGACACGTCCTTGAAATAGTATGATAATGGCGAAGTTTCCTGCGAGGGGAATGAGCAAACCCTTTGACATTTTTCAAGGGATCGATGGAACGAAATGCCTCGACTGGTGCAAGTCAAAATGATGCTTAGTTGAATTATGAGCACTTCCATATGGAAGTACAGAAGCTGGCTTATTGCTGTCTACCAAAATAATCAAATATAGTAAGGTTTTTATACTAATAAGTTAAAATAATTAAATAAAATGGCAAACGATAAAGTTTCTATGCCCCAATCTGGTGGGGGACTAATCAGGTATTTTGATGAATACAAGAGTAAGATTGTAATTGATAAGAAGTGGATTTTAGTTGCAATTGGAGTACTTGTTGTTGTTGAAATATTATTACAAAGAGGATTATAAAAAAATGTTTCCTGGAATGAACCCAAAAGCTGTAAAGCAGGCTATGAAGAAAATGGGCATCAAGCAAGAAGAAATTGATGCTTATGAAGTAGTTATAAAAACAACAGACAAAAATATTGTTATTCGAAATCCATCTGTACAAAAAGTTAACATGATGGGCGAAAATTCCTTTCAAATTTCAGGACAAGTTTCTGAAGAATCAGCAATAAAAGAAGATGACATTAACACTGTTATGGAACAAGCAAGTTGTTCAAAAGAAAAAGCTTTAGCAGCTTTGGAAAAATCAAACGGAGACTTGGCAGAAGCTATTATGTCTCTACAAGAATAAGATGGAAGACGAAGATCCAGCAAAAGGGGAATTAAAAAGAATTGATCATCTAGTATTTGTAACTTTAAAATATACAAGAACTGTTGATGTTATTAGAACTATTATAGAAAAATTCATTGCTGCTTTAGATTTCAAAATTGAAGATTATTACAACCATTTATTTGAGAATGGTAAAGTTGCAAGAATTCATCCTGTTGCTTTAGTTAGGGCAAAAAATTTAGAGAAAGAATTACCAAAAGATAAAACAGTAAAAGACATTGTTGATTTTTATGTTCATTTAAAAAAAGTTTACAATGCTGAATACAGAGCAAAAGAAGAATACAGGAAAAATGTTACTTTGGTTACTCACGAGGAAGATATTAACATTCCAAGATTAAAAGAATATTCTGAATTATTAAAAGATTACATTATTTATTTTGAAGAATTAAAATCATGAAAACTATCGGTTTATTGAGTGGAAAAGGAGGAGTTGGCAAAACAACATCTGCATTAAATTTAGCAGCTGCATTAAATAGTTTTGGCCAAGATGTTATTGTTCTTGACGGAAATTTAACTACTCCAAATTTAGCTTTACATTTAGGAATTGCTCAACCAGAAACTTCTATTCACCACGTATTAAAAGGTCAGAAAAAAATTCATGAAGCAATTCACACACACAATTCAGGTTTAAAATTCATTCCTGGAAGTTTATCTCTCTCTGACATGCAAAATTTAAGATTACAAAGATTCAAATCAATAAAAAATTTAAGTTCAGATTATTTAATTCTTGATGGTGCTGCAGGTTTAGGTGGCGAAACAATAAAAATCATAGAACATTCTGACGATTTAATTATAGTTACAAATCCTGAGTTACCTGCAATTACTGATGCTCTAAAAACTGTAAAATTAACTGAAGAGCTAGGAAAAAATGTTTTAGGTATTTTAGTTACCCGAACAAAGAATGATGATTTAGACATTTCTTTAAGAAACATTGAAGCTATAATTGAAAAACCTGTTATTGGTGTCATTCCAGAGGATGATTCCCTTCGTGAGGCTTTATCTTTAAAAGATTCAGTCATTCACACACACCCTGCTTCTAAGTCTTCAAGAGCTTACAAAAGATTAGCTTCTACAATTTCAGGGATTTCATATTCAGAGCCAGTAAAAGAAGATTTAATAAGCAAAGTTTGGAAATTTATTATAGGAAGATGAAATTAAAAGTATTAATACAAGGAAGAACTGGAAGACAATTTGAAATTTCTGAAGAGATTTATAATAACAAAAGAACTTGGATGATTATTGGAGATACAAAATATGTTCCAGAAGGAAAGCTAGAGCTTATGAATTTTGGAAGATTAGATCCAGAAGATCTTTCAACAGCTACTGATAAAGAATTTATAAAATATCTAAAAAACAAAGTTATAAGAGGAAGATCAATTATCTCAAAAGAACCAAGAGACTTTTTTTTCAGAGGAGTTCAGCATTTATGGAAGAAAAACTACTGGTTTTCTCCATGGAGACAGATCTTTTAATATATAATCTTTTTTCATAATATAAATAAACTAGAACATATTTCTATATAAATTAGGTGAAAAAATGTATCTAATAAAGACAAGAGATGGAAACTATTACGAGCTATTTGAAATAAAAGAAGACGAATGGTTAATTAAGAACCAAAATGGTGAAAAAAAGAAAGTTCTAGGTTTTGGTGAGGATATGAAACTTAAGAAAGGTGTCCCCGTGATATTGTCTCACAAAGAGAGAGAGATTAGCACACAGGCTATTACAGACATTTTCAAAAGAGTATAATATGTTTTTTAAGAGAAAAAAGTATGAAAGGATTATTGAAGAGATTGAACCAGAGAGATCCTTCTTAATTCATACTAATGAAACCAGATTTATTATTCATTATTTAGATACTAAATTTTATGCAAGAAAAGTTTTAAGCAAAGATTCTAGATTTGGTTTAATTACTTCCTTGAATGGAAAAAAGAAATATAAGCTTTCTGATTTAGATTTAGGTGCTGAAATTATCTTTATATTACCAAGATTAAACAAAGAAGTTTCTGGTGGTAGAGTTAAAAGAATTGCTGTAAGATAATAAAAATAGCGAGGGGAGGATTTGAACCTCCGACCTCCGGGTTATGAGCCCGACGGACACTCCTGGCTGTCCTACCTCGCTAACATTTGAAATCTAAAAAGCTCTTTAAATACTTTTTGGTCTTTTCCTTTTATTCGAAGATTTTAAAAACTAACTAACATTAGACAATTTTATGAGAAAAAAACTTAGTAGAAGCAGAGTTCTTAAGAAAAAACTGAATTTAAAAGATCTTCCTGACTCTTCTAAAAAGTTCATTATAATTCAAGTTGATGCTTTATCCTATACATTACTAAAAAAACATAAAGAAAAGTATATGCCTTTCTTAAACAAATATTTAAAATCAAATCATTTAGAAGCTTATAGCTCAGGTTATCCATCAAATACTTGTTTCACTCAATCTGGAATTTTATATGGAGAAAATTTCAACATTCCAAGTTTTAGATTTCTAGATAAAAAAACAAAAACAAAAATTAGTTTAGGCCGTGCACAATCAGCAAATTTTATTGAGAAAGAGATTTTAGAAAAGAACAAACTTGGTATTTTAAAGGGTGGAACATCAATTAGCAACACATTTTCAGGATCAGCTGATAGATGTATTTTCACATCTTCTCATTTATACAAAACAAAGGGTGGTCCAAAGAAACTTAAAGATTTATTTTTAATCATTTTACTAAATCCTGCTTCAACTATTAGAGTTATATTTTTCAGTTTAATTGAATTTATTACTGAAATTTTAGAAAGTACAAAAGAAGTATTTACCTCTATAATAAAAAAGAAACATTTCAATTGGCCCTTTACTTACCCTTATTTCCCTTTTGCAAGAACAATTGTTAATGCAACATTAAGAGAGATTTCAACAAAAACAGCTTTACTTGAAATAAACAGAAATGTTCCTTTTATTTACATAAACTACTTAGGTTACGATTTAATTTCTCATTACAGAGGCCCTGAAAGATTGAGTTGTTTAGAAGTTTTAAAACACTTAGACTTCGAAATAAAAAAACTTGTAAATAAAGCTAAATCTAAAAAATATGACATTTACATTTTATCAGATCACGGTCAAATCCCATCCCTACCATTCTTAAAACTTTACAATGAAACTCTTGAAGATTTTTTAAAGAAAGCTACAAATTTATCGACTAAATCCTTCACATTAAATGATTCAGAAAAGACTAGCAGTTCTGAATTTATTTACAAAAAATTAAAATATATTTACAGAGATTTATCCTTACCTCTAAGAGCACTAACTTGGGGTCTTATAGAAGTTTTAAAATTTAGTTTTAAAAAACAAGAAAAAAAAGATCCTTCTGTTGACTGGTCAAAAAAAGAACAACTTATGGTATTCAAAGCTTCTTCCTTATCACAAATTTATTTTAATTACACAGACAAAAGAATGGAATTAGATGAAATTGAAAAGAAACATCCTTTCTTAATACCAAGAATTGTAAATCATCCTGGTATAGGTTTTATAATTATAAAAAATAAAAAGAACTTTGAAGTAATTTCTAATGTAGGAAAAGTAATAATCACACCAACTTCAGTTAAATATATTGGAGAAAGATTCTTAGACAAATATTCTACTGATAAAAAATTAATAAAACAGATTAGAAATTTCGCATCATTAAAACATTCTGGAGACATAATAATTAACGGAGATTATGATGGAAAAAGAGTAATCTCATTTGAAGATTACCATTTTGGATCTCACAATTCTCTTGGTGGAAAACAATCTGAGGCTTTCTTCATTTCAAAAGAAAAAATCAAGTTAGACCATATTTTAGATGCTAGAGCTTTATACAAAATATTCATTAGATATCACAAAGAAAAGCTTTATAAATCAAACAAATAGGCCTAATTCTATGTTAATCAAGATAGGCAGAGATACACCTTTAATCGGCGCTATAGCCTTTGGAATCATCGATAGAGGTACAAATTTAATTCAAGTTAGGTTCACCTCTCAATGTAATTTAAATTGCACATTTTGTTCTGTTGATTCTGGAAACAATTCTAAATGGCACCCTAATTGTTTTGAAGTTGACCTTGATTATTTGGTTGAAGAAATTGAAAAGGTTATAAAATTCAAAGGAAAAGAAATTGAAATAAACCTTGACAGTGTTGGGGAATGTTTTATGTATCCTCAAATTGAAGAACTAACAAAAAAGATTAGACAAATTCCTAATGTAAAAGAAATTTCTATCCAAACTAATGCAACAATTTTCAAAGACATTGATGTTGACAGAATAAACATTTCTATTCATTCTTTAGACGATAAAAAATCAAAAGAGCTTGCTGGCACAGCTTCTTATTCTATAGAAAAAGTAAAAGGATTCACACAAAAATACAAAGAGAAGGGAACAAAGGTTAGAATTTGTCCAGTTTGGATTCCAAAAATAAATGATGAAGACATTTCTGAGATTATCAAATATGCAAAAGAGAACAATTTTGATTTAGGCATACAAAAATATGAAAACTACAAATACTCTAGAAAGGTTCCCAAAGTAAAACCTCTTAATTGGTGGAAATTTTACAAACAGATTGAATTATGGGAAAAGGAGCATGACATTAAATTAAAATTATCAGCACAAGACCTAAATATTAGAAAAGCTCCAAGAATACCCGAAGTCTTTAAGAAGGGAGACAAAGTTTATGCTACAATAAAGCACCAAGGTTGGCTTAAGGACCAAATGATTGCAGTTGCAAGTGACAGATGCATTTCAATAAATGACTGTAAAAAAGAAATTGACGACCTTATCAACATAAAAATATTAGAAACAAAAAACAACTTATACTTAGCAGAATGAAATACATAGCTATATGCGCAAAAGGACTAGAAGATATTACTCAACTTGAGATAAAAGAATTACTTAATGTTGAATCTAAAATATTAATCCCAGGAAGGATAGAATTTTCTACTGACAAAATAAATGAATTCAAAGAAAAAACTCAAAGTACAATTAAACTTTACGAATTAAAACAAAAGGTAAAATCTTTAGATGAAATCAAAGCTTTCAAAATTGAAGGAACTTACAGAGTAACTTGTCACAGACTTGGCGAACACGATTTTACTTCTATGTCAGCTGAGCAAGAAACTGGAGAAAAATTTACAGAGCTTGGAAACAAAGTTGACTTAAAAAATCCAGAAACAATTGTTTTCTTAGATGTAGTTGACGAAAACATTTTTGTCGGAATTGATTTAACTCCAAAATTATTATCAAAGCGAGATTACAGAATAAAAGTAAACAACCAATCTATCAATGCTTGTATTGCTTATGCTTTAGTTAGACTTTCTGGATTCAATGAAGAACAAACTCTTTTAGATCCTTTTGCAAAAGACGGGGTAATTGCAATTGAGGCTGCTAAATTTAAAAAAGGAAAAATTTATGCTTTTGAAGATTTATTTCACAATGTTAAAAACTTAGAGATTAATTCTAAGCTTGCAAACTTAAGAAAACAAGTTAACATTTCTAGGATAGAAGTTGAATGGCTTGACACAAAATTAAAAGAGAATGAAATTGACTGTTTGATTACAGCTCCTCCTTATCCATCCAAAACAATTTTAGAAAAAGACATTAAAAAACTTTACAAAGAACTATTCCATCAGCTAGATTATATAATGAAAAAAAATTCCAAAATGATATTTATTGCTCCAAAGATAGAATTAATAAAAGAATTTAATAAAGATTTCAAGATTATCGACGAAAGAAATGTCTCTACAAGCAACTTAAATTACAAAGTTTTGATTCTACAAAACTAGAGAAAACTTTATAAACCTCTACTTTCTAAATGAAAATAACTTATTGGAGGTAAACACAAATGGCAGATATGGTAGTAGTAAAAAGTAAAGTTAAAGAAATGGCTGAAGGTATGAATGTTGCAAGTGATTTCGCAGAATCTCTTAACGAAGAAGTATTAACTTTAATCAAAAGAGCTTGTGATAGAGCAAAAGCAAACAAAAGAAGTACAATTCAACCAAGAGACCTTTAATTTTTTTATTTTTTTTATTTAGATTATTTTAAATAGTTCTTTTTATATAATTCCTTACATGAAAAAAAAGGGTTCTAGATCGGAGAGAGAATTGTTTCATTTACTTTGGGAACACTACGGACCTTGTGTTAGATCTGCTGGTTCAGGTAGTACAACAAAACCCTCTCCTGATTTAATTGCTAGCAACGGCTCAAGAGTTCTTGCAATTGAATGTAAATCTACAAAAGCAAAAAAACTTTACTTCCCTCCAAAAGAAATTAACGAACTTATACTTTTCTCTAACTCATTTAATGCTGAAGCTTGGCTTGCTGTTAGATTTGACAACAAAGGTTGGTATTTCATTTTAGCAGAGAATTTAACAAAAACAAAAGGCGAGAGTTTTTCTATTTCGTATCCAGAGTTATTAGAAAAAGGTTTAATCTTTGAAGAATTGATTGGCAAATACAAACAAAATAAGATTTAAAACAAAATATATATAAATAATAATCTATTAAAGGACTACATGCAAAAAAGAGGGCAGTTTACTTTATTCATAATATTAGGCATTGCGTTGATATTAATTTTAGGTATTGTTTACTATTACAAAGACACTTTATTAGATTCTACAGGTTTATCTTCTTCAATTGCTTACCCTTCTGAAATTCAAGAAATTTATGACCACATAGAAGAATGTACAGAATTTGCAGCTGAAAATGCAGTATCTAACATTGCATCAACTGGTGGTTATTTTGAAATTTCTAGGAACTCTGTTTACATTGATGAACTTGGTTACGAGCTCCCTTATTACTATGATGATGGTGAAGACTTATCTATTAGTCTAGACAGTTTAGAAGAAGAACTTAACACTTACACTGAAGAACTATTTTCCTCTTGTATTTTCTTAGAAGACTTTTCAGACTTTGATATATCTGAAGAAGAAGTTTTTATTACTTCAATAATTAATAATAATACAGTAGAACTAGATTTAGAATATCCTTTAACAATCCAATCTGGTGAAGAAGTTTATTACTTATCAGACTCTTATGAAACTGAAATTGAAGCAAACCTTGGCTGGCTACATAGTTTAGCTCAAGACATTGTAAATTATGACATTGAAAATCCTGATGAACTAGACTTAGATTATTTACTTAGTTTAGGTTTAAACAAAGTTACTTACATCCCTTACGATAATGAAACTTTTGTTTATATTTTAGAAGATACAACTTCTTTTAATGGAGAAGAAGAATATAGATACATATTCGCATCATATTTTCCAACAGATGAAGAAACTGCAGGATTATCATTTGAAGAATATTGGGAGTCATTATTATGAAAAAGTTATTAATCATTCCATTACTTTTAATTTTATTAATTAGTTTTACTTCTGCTTATGAACTTAAATGTACAGATGGTTATGGATTCGATTTCTTAGAAGATAAATATAATTTAGAATTAAATGAAAGATCTGAAACTTACGAATCTTGTTCAATAGATATCGATGGAATTACTAAGCTTTATAATGTTAAAGTAAAAATTAACAATGACCAAAGTATTGAACTTACAACTAATGCTGTACATAATGATGCTCTTGTAAATGGGCTTTATGTAGAATCAATTGCTGAAGGTAAAAAAATTACTTTTAATGAATATGGAGCAACTTTAGAAGTTAATGAAGGTGAAGAGACTTATTTAAGTATAGATGAAAAAGTAGTTGCATATGTAGAAGAAAAAACTGGTCCTGGTGAGTTTAGTTTTAAAACCAGTAAAGAAACTATTGATGATAATTCTCAAACAATACTTCATTTAACAACGACTGATGAAGATCTAGAGATTATAAATATTGCTCAAGATTATTTAATTTTTAATAATTACAATATAGAAGTGCATTATGCAAAGGATACAAAATTTCAATTTGAAGAAGATTATTTATACATATCTATAAATGAAAATAATAGAGCATTACAGATTCATAAAAATAATTTTA
>JABHLH010000013.1 GCA_018692925.1 archaeon | reverse complement strand
TATTGAAAACTTTAGTTGGTTTATGTTTTAAAAGCTCTTTTCTAGTATGATTTCCAGATACTATACCTATTGTCTTAACCTTAGCTTTCTTACCAGCCATAATATCGTAAATAGAATCACCAATCATATATCCATCATTTATTTTTAATAATCTTTCAGCTTTGAATATTTCATCTGGATAAGGTTTTGAATGTTTAACTTCATCAGCACCAATAATTAAATCAAATATCTTTTTGTCAATGTTTGCAGCTTTTAGAATAGAATTTATTTCGTTGTGAGAACAATTGGATAAAATAGCAATTTTGTAATGTGGTTTTAGTTTTTTTAGTACTCCTTTTGCACCTTGAATTGTAGTTACATAATCTTTTGCTAATCTGATTGCATAATTTCTGTGGTCTAGTCCTATTTTTTTAATCTCTTTATTTGATAAATGAGGGAATAAAATTTTGATTATAGTATATGATTCTTGACTGAAAATAGGTAGAAGTTCTTTTGTTGTAACTTTTCTTAAACCATTTTTTACAAAAGCTTTTTTGAAAGCAGTTAAATGAAGTTTGTTAGATCTGACTAAAGTTAAGTCCATGTCAAAGCAAAGCATTTTCATATTTGTTTAGGAGGTATTTTAGTTTATAAGAATTTCTTTTTACACAAAATTTATAAGGAGTTGATAAAAGATATTTAATAAAATGGTATATAAAATAGCTGATGATTCTTTATTTCCTAAAGCTTGTATGGATCAAATAGTGAACCTTTTTGAATTAGGAATGAAAATGGAATTACATTCTTATGATCATTTTTCTTTTGATTGTGAAGTTGAACAAAGACAGAGTTTTGGATATAAAGCTGAAAATACTGATGCTGTGCCTGAAATATTAAATGTACATCCTTATATTTTAAAAGCAAATGGTGCTCCAAGGCCTATATTAGAAAGAAGGATGGAATGGGCTTTGAAATTAGTTGAGGAATATGGTATTGAAGATATTATTGTTTCTGGTATTTCTTCACCTCAAGGCGAAGGTAGTGATTATGATTTTGTTAAAGAAACTGGTGGAACTCAAGGAATTGTTATGGAGAATTGGTTTAGAGGTCATGGTTTTAGAGGAAATATTCATAGAGTTGATGAAGGTTATAATACTTTTCAAACATTAAAAAAAGTTTATCGTGAGCTATTACCTCAATTAGGTATTGATCATGTTGAAGAGATTTCTACATTTGCACATTTAGCAAGAATACATTTACAGGGAATTCAAGTTAATGAGATGGATAGAAGAAATATTAAAAGATCTTTTTCAGGGCCTAGAATTAGAGATGTTGCCCAAGCTTATGAATTTATGATGTGGGAACTTTCAAGTGTACATGAGACTTTAGGCTTTACTGCTCAATCTGTTGCTGTTGCAAGATTATAAACTAAATTTTTTTAACATTTTTCTTGCTTCTTTTACAAATTGTTTTGGTTTAAGAATCCCTTTTTCACAAATTATCCCTTTAATGTATTTAAAATTAATTTTTTCAAAAGCTGGGTTATTTATATGAATTCCTTTAGGTGCATCTTTCCAAACCTCATTTGGATGTCTATTTTCAACTTCTTCTCGATGATTTGTGAATTTCATTAAAGAAGCACAAATGTAAACTGGAACTTTTTCATTCTTTGCAATTATGGAAATCATTTCTGAACCTATTTTATTATAAACTTTATTGTGAATAATTGAATCAGCACCAATTAAGATAATGTCTGAGTCTTTGATTGCAATTCTTGCTGCAGTGTCTGTATAATGTTCAACTGGTATTTTTGCTTCAGATAATTCTTTTGCAGTAATTCTACCTTGGAATAATGGTCTAGTTTCAGTGTTGTTAACTCTGATATTTTTGGATCTGTGAGCAAACTTAAGAATCTCCATAACAGTTGTAGAATGACAATGTGTGAAAATTTTTTGATTTCCTTTAATTAATTTTTGTGCATTTTTTATTATTAGTAAAGTTGATTTTTCTTTTTGTTCTTCAATATTATTTATTTCTTTTATAATCTCTTTTTTTAGTTCTGAGATTTTTTGAGTAACAACTCTTTTTGAAAAGTAATTGATGTAGTTAAGATAATTTTCTGTTTCAGGTTCTGTAGGACGAGCAGATTTTAATCTTTCTATACTTGATTCAATTTCTTCAGTAAGCAAATGTGGCTTTTTTGCTGTTGAATTTTTGACTAGAATTTTAATCTCTTTGATTGCTGAATCTGAGATGTTTGAAGCACCTTGTATCTTTAAAGATTTGATGTCTTTGTATGTTTGTTCAATTGACATGTATGATTAAGGGTTAGAAAAATTTATAAAGATTTTGACTAATTTGTCTGTAATGAAAAGGAAAAGTGCTGCAATTCTGCTTGTATTATTATCAGTTATTTTGGTGAATATAGGGCAATTATTGTTAAAGCATGGTTTGAATACACTAGGGGAGATTAGTTTGAATCTTAATATTTTCTTTAGTTTAGTTAGTGCAGTTTTTAATCCCTTTGTGTTTTTTGGAATTGTATTTTTTGTAACTAGTTCATTTTTTTGGTTGTTAGCTTTGTCAAAAGCAGAGTTAAGTTATGCGTTTCCAATTTTGAGTTTAGGATACGTTTTAGTTTCAGTATTATCATGGTTATTTTTTAATGAAGTGCTTTCAGTTTTGAGGATTTTAGGATTAGGAGTGATAGTTGTGGGGGTATATATGTTGTCAAAAACTTAAAATGGTATTATATCAATTAACATTATTGTCAAGTATTGCTTTGGGTGTAATTGCTCAATTGTTTTTGAAGCAAGGAGTAGAGAAAGCAGGTATTGAGAATATCTCTAAAACTAAAATTATAGATCTGATTAAGAAATTTTTTAATTGGTCAGTTGTATTAGGATTCTTTTCATATGGTTTATCATTATTATTTTGGATGGTAACACTTTCAAGTTTAGATTTAAGTTATGCTTATCCTATGGTGAGTTTTAGTTATGTATTAGTAGCTTTTAGCTCAAAGTTTTTCTTTAAAGAAAAAGTTAGTGCAAGAAGATGGATTAGTATTATTGTAATAACCTTAGGTGTAATTCTAATTGGATTAAGTTAAAAGAAAAAAATTAAGACATATTGAAGTTGTCTCTTAGAAACTGGATCATTGTGTGGTTTCCAGCTAACTTGTAAACTTCATATGCATTGTTTAGTTGTTCTTTGTGTAAGAAAATGTCTCCAATTGTGTTTAATTTCTCAGGAGAATTTGCTAACTCAAATGCTTTTGCACCTAAAACTAAATGGTCATGTTTAATACACTCAGTTCCAACTTCAATTAGTTTGTCAGGATTATTTAAAAATTTGAAAACTTCAATAGCACTATCATATTTTTCTCTCTTTAGACATTCATCACCAACTAACAATAGTTTGCTTTTATCTTCAACTAATTGAAAAGCTTTAATTGCATCAGTCATTTGACCATCTTTTAGACAAAGTTCACCAACTTGCATTAATCTGTCTTTAGCATCAGCAATCCAGTAACATTCAATAGAGTGTGAAAACATGTTCATATTTTTGTATGAATCACCAATTTCTACCAATTTGTCTTTGTTTTTAGCTTTCATATAAGCAGCAATTGCTTCTTTTGTTCTACCTTTTTTAACCAGTTCTTCAGCTACTGCATTCAAAATTCCTTGTTGAATTTCTTCATTGAACATGTCTAGACTAATGTTTTCTAAACCTTTTTTAAGAACCATAGGAACCATTCTTTTGAAAGTGTCTTCCTTATCGGAATTGTATTTTGCTACAAGCTCAGGAACCATCTCTTTAATTTGATCTACCATCTTGAGATAGTTAATATATAAGAGATTTAAATATATACATAGATTAGAAATGTTATTTTAGAAACATATATTTAAATATGATAGATTTTCTGAAATATTTATGGTTTATGACTTATTTTGGAGATTGAGGCAGACTAATGCAGAGATTTCAAAGGATGATATAATTTATAGGGTTGAAAAAGGACCTGATTTTTCAGGTTATTATACAGATATTGTTTACTATCTTGATGATGATAAGTTGAGAAAAGATTATTTGAATACTGATTTTAAAAGTGATAATAATAATTGGAATAAAGTTCTAAAATCTGGATCTTTTTTAGAAATTTTGGTAAAAGAATGTTCTGAGATTATTCCTATAGTTATTGGTGGTGTTATTTTTTCTTATGTTCTTGATTCTCCAGAATTTAGAAAACTTCTTTTAGAACCTCATATATATGTTGGAGTATTTGGATATTCTTTTATGAAAACTTTAATTGTGACAAATAAAGATGATGAAATTGCTTTTAAAAAATTGAATGAAAGAAGAGAAGAACTTTGGCAAGATGAAGAATAAGAGCTCTTTCTGGATTTTGGTATTATTGTTTTGCTTGTTTCCATAATTTATCAAAATATTTCTTATAAGAATCTGCTACTTGTTCATTTTCTATTTTGAAAAGCAAAGGTTCATCTGTCCATACTATTATTGCAATTATTCCTTTTTGGATGTGAGTTTCTGTTAGGGGTTCAAAATCTTTTTCAAAGTATTTTATTTTGTTGAACTTAGTGTTTGCTGTTTCACCATGGGATCTTATTGAAGGGTTAAAGATCATTTTTACTTTTATTTTTTCCCCTTCTCTTTTTCTCCTATGGTTCTTCCAAAAGTGTTCACCCATTATTTCTATCCCTTCTTTAGGTGCACCTAAAATGTAATATTCTTTTTCTTTTAATGCATCATTAAGGTAAAAGGATTTTATTGCTTTTATTCCTCTAGATATAGAGGCATCTTGTTTTTGTGGGGTTAGTTTTTCAAATTTTATAATCTCTTTTGAAATTTCTTTTGCAAGTTGACTTTTTTTATTTAGTTCTTTTTCTTTTTTTTGAAAATAATTTTTTAGAATATCTGAATGTTTTGGACTAAATACCTTTCTTCCCTTTTCTTTGATAAAAGTAATAAGGCCCTTGTCAATGAGTTTTTCTAAGTTATCATAAACTATATTCTTATGAAATTTTGTAGCTTTTATTATTTGGTTCGCATCACTTTTTCCTACTTTTAGTAAGGCTAAGAGAACTATTGCTTCATTTTTATTAAATCCTAATTCTACTAAATTTTCTATTTCCATAGTTGTCATATATATGACTACTGGTATTTAAATACTTTTGTTCATCACGAAGTAGTAACTCGAAAGAGTAAAGGAGAAAAAATGAATGAACTAAAAAAATATACAAGTTTAGGGATTGTTGCATTAGCTTGTGCAACAGGGTGTGTAGGTTTAAATACAGTAGAAGAAATGCCTGATTTAAATGGATATAGTGTAACTTTGTTATATTCTGATATAGAAGGTTCTGATAGGAGGATTAGTATTTATAGAAAAAATTCTGAAATAGAAGAAAGTCTTTCTGGACAAGATTTTAATGGAGATAATAGAATTGATAGAATTTTTTTGGATGCTCCAAATGGCAGTCCTCTTGAAGAGTTAGCTTCAGTTGAAAAAATGAGTGAATTACTTACAAATTATATGGGGGGAATAAATCATGAAAATTGAGAAAAATAGTTTTGAAAGTAAACTTGAAAGAATGCTTAAGAAATTTACATTTTATGCAGGTATTCATTGTGTTTGGTTTGGTTTTTTGGCATATGGTCCAGAATATTGTGGAGAAAAACCTCTCCAAAAGATTGAAAGAAATATTAATCAAGAATTAGTTCAATGGGCTGAATATGAAGATAGTATTAGTCTAACTGTTTTTAATGGTGATGATAAAATAAGGTTTGGTGGTTATGATAAAGATAAAGATGGATTTTTTGAACTTGTAATAATAGGTGCTATGGATTCTGAGAGAACTTTTGTAAATAAAGCATTAAAAAGTTATAGGTATAATCTTTATTATTCAGCTCATAATTATGATCTTCCTGATTTACGTGCTAGGTCAGATACTAGAGAAATTGCTGAGGCAATGAAAGAAGATGTTTACTATTATCGGAATGAATTACATGATTTAAATGATTATTTTTGGTATGAAATGGTTTTATAAAATAAGAGCTTAAGAGCTCTCATTAAACACATAACCCATAACCTTATCAACATATTTTACAGGTTTTATAGTTGTTATTGTTGTTTTGTGTATGAACCATTTTCCATCTTTACTAAGATTTATATTTGATTCAAGTGCTGGCTGTTCATTCAATTGTTCGACTTTTTTTGGTGTTAGTTCTACAGTTTTTAGTTCCATTTTTTTATCTCCTTTTTTTGTTAATGGGAGAAAATTGATTTCATTTAAAGAAGCTTTAGTAGAAATTTCTGAAATTTTTTCAGGATTAATTTAGTTTAAATTGTTTTAAAATAAAATATACTACTGCAATGCTTGTTAAACTAATTAATATGGGTAGTAAAGAATTCATTTTCTTTTAAGGCACTTGTCGCACCGGTATTTTGGTATATGAATGTTTTCTGTATTGTAGACTTCAAGCTCTTTGCCACAGCTGCTACAGTTAACTACTTTCATGGGAATAAGAAATATAGTTTTCTATATAAGTGTTTGGGTTAGTAAAGGAAAAAGTGGCTAGTATCCGGGGAGATACTAGCCGATTGCTGCAGTGTGGGTTTAGGGGGTAAACCCTCTTAGAAATTTATTATCTGCAAAAATCTACTCCTAAAGTGTTTGACATTGTATGTTTTTTTTGTTGTGTTTCTCTGTGGCTTGCTTTTCCTAAAATATATGGGGACTGTACTCCTGTTATGATTGCCATAATTCTTAACTTGCCTTTCATATCATTATTTATTCTTGCACCCCAAATAACATTTGCATCAGAATCAAGTGCTTCAGTGATCATTTCACCAACTTGATTAACTTCATCCAAGGTTAAATCAGGACCTCCAGCAACATGGATTAAAGCACCTGTAGCGCCTTCATAACTTACTTCTAATAGTGGATTATCAAGAGCTCTTCGAACAGCCTCATCAACTCTTCTTTCTGTGTTAGATTCTCCAATGCCAACTACTGAGACATCACCATTAGACATAATTGCTTTTACGTCTGCATAATCTAAGTTTACTAAAGAAGGTACAGCTATGATTTCAACAATTCCTTTAATCATTGTGGATACTAATTCATTAGCAACTGCAAAAGCTTGTTGAACTGGTAAGTTTCCTGCAATTTCTACCAGTCTGTTGTTGTCAATTACAATAACTGTATCACAAACATTTCTTAATTGTTGTAAACCATATTCAGCTTTATCAATTCTTGCTCTTTCAATTGAAAAAGGCATTGTAACAGAACCAATAACTATAGCTCCTTCTTCTTTTGCAACCTGAGCTACAACTGGAGCTGAACCTGTTCCAGTTCCTCCACCCATTCCAGCAGTGATGAAAACCATGTCAGAATTTTTTAAACTTTTTTTAATTTCAGACATTTGTTCTTTTGCAGCTTCTGCACCTTTTTGTGGAAATCCTCCACATCCAAGACCTCTGGTAAGGTCTCTTCCAATTAACATTTTTTTATCAGCTTCTATCATATCTAGATGCTGTTTATCAGTATTCATAACAATGATTTCTGCTCCTTGTACTCCTTTTTTATAGAGCCAATTTGCGACGTTTCCTCCGCCTCCACCACAGCCAATTACTTTAATATTTGCTTGGCCAATTTCTGTTGCTGGTGTTTGTGTCTGGTTTTCCTGTAGATTCGCTAAAGCGTCTTGTAGTAAAAATTCCATTTTCTTTTCCCCATTTTTTTATAGTTTAAACTATCCAAATCTTTATAAATGATAGTTGACTCTATCTGCTTAAGAAATCGTCAATTGCCTTTTCGCCAAAAAAGGTTTGTTTTAAATCGTTAAATTTCAACCGTAAGGTTCGCCAAAACCTGAAAGTTAATTATTATTCACAGTTTCTAGTATATAAAGTATTATATTTTTGAAAATATATTTTGAAGTTTATTTTGTATTTCTCTTTATAATATAAATAATTAAATTGAAATAAGAAAATCTTTTAAACAAACTGTTCTTTATATTGACCCATGGAAGGCAAAGTAGGAGACAGGGTTTTTGTTGAAACAAAAGATAAAAAAATGGAAGGAATTTTAATGCCTTCAAATAAAGATGACTCAATTGTTCTAAAATTAGATTCTGGTTATAATTTAGGTGTTCTAAAAAAGAAAGTAAAATCTGTAAAAGTTTTAAAGAATTTTAAAGAAAAAAAAGTGAAATTAAAAGAACATAAACCTTCAAAAAATAAAAAGAAAGTTTGTATTTTACATACTGGAGGAACAATTGCTTCTAAAGTTGATTATGAAACTGGAGGAGTTGTTGCAAAGTTTAAACCTGAAGAAATTCTTTCAATGTTTCCTGAATTAGAAAAATTAGCTAATGTTGATTCTAAATTAGTAAGGAATATGGTCTCTGAAGATATGAGATTTGAACATTATAATTTGTTAGCAAAGGCTGTTGAAAAAGAAGTCAAAAAAGGTGTTGATGGAATTATTATTACTCATGGTACAGATACTATGCATTATACAAGTGCTGCTTTAAGTTTTGTTTTAGAAAATTTGAATGTTCCTGTACTTTTAGTTGGTGCACAAAGATCAAGTGATAGAGGAAGTTCTGATGCTGCAATGAATTTGATTTGTGCTGTAGAGTTTATTGTTAATTCTAAGTTTCATGGTGTAGGAATTTGTATGCATAAAAATGCTGATGATGATGTTTGCTGGATTTTACCTGGTTTGAAAAGTAGAAAGTTACATAGTTCAAGAAGAGATGCATTTAAACCAATTAATGCAAAAGCAATTGCAGAAATAAATTATAAAACTAGATCAGTAAAAATGTTAGAGAAAGAAAAAGAAAAAAGTAATGAAAAATTAAAATTAAAATTGTTCAAAGAAGTTAAAGTTGGTATTGTAAAAGCTTATCCAAATATGTTTGCTGACCAATTGAAAGTTTTTGAAAAGTATAATGGTTTAGTTTTAATTGGAACTGGTTTAGGACATATGCCTATAACTGAGATTGATGATTTTACTAAAGAAAATAAGAAAATTTTAGATCAAATTAAAAAGTTGGTAGGGAAAATGCCAGTAGTTATGAGCCCACAAACAATTTTTGGAAGAATTGATATGAATGTTTATTCTCCTGGAAGAACTTTGTTGGATATTGGTGTTATTGGAAATTTATCTGATATGACTCCTGAAACTTCTTATATTAAATTGGCTTGGTTGCTTTCAAATTATCCTAAGGAAGTTAAAGAAATGTATATGGAAAATTTAAGGGGCGAATTTAATGAAAGAATTGGTGAAGAATTTTTATAGATATTCATCCATGTTTTCTTCTTTTAATTTTTGAACTATTTTTTTAACATCTTCAGATCTTTCTTTTGGACAAATTAGAATTGCTTTGTCAGTTTCTACAATAACTAAGTTGTCTATACCTAAAGTTGCAACTAATTTTTTTGAGTGAATAAGATTACCTGTACTTTCAATAGAAAGATTTTTTCCTGCAATTATTGTGTTTCCTTCAGAGTTTTTTTCGTTAGTTTTCTCTAAAGTGTTCCATTTTCCAATGTCTTCCCAAGGCATATCAGCTTTTACTACTAGTAAATCTGTAGATTTTTCAGCGATAGCATAGTCAATGGAAATAGATTTTAGTTTTGAGAACTCCTCTTCAAGGTTTGCACCATTAAAGATGTTCATTAAAATTTTGTAATTATCATTTTGGTACTTTTCTAGTTCTTCAAGCATTTTTTTTGCTTTGAAAGTGAATAATCCTGCATTCCATAAGTAACCATTTGTAATAAACTTTTCAGCTGTGTCTTTGTTTGGTTTTTCTCTGAAAGCATTAACTTTGAAAGCTTGTTTGTATTCTTCTCCAGGTTGAATGTAACCATAACCAGTAGAAGGATAAGAAGGTTTGATTCCAATTGTTACAATTTTGTCATCTTTTGCAAGTTCAATTGCATTTTTGATTGATTGATGATATTTTTCTAAATTTCCGTAAATGTGGTCAGCTGTTTCAATGAAAATTATTGCTTCAGGATCTTTTTTTAGAATTTCAATAGAAGCTAAGCCAATACAGCCAGCAGTGTTTTTTGCACAAGGTTCAACAATAAAATTAATTCCAGGAAGAACAGTTTGCATTTGTTCTTTTAGTTTTTGACTTGTAGCAATGTAAATATTTTCTTTATTGAATATAGGAAGTAATCTGTCAATAGTTTCTTCTATAAGAGTCTTTTCTGAGAAGAGAGATAGACACTGTTTAGGTTTATCTTTTGTACTCAAAGGCCAGAATCTAGTTCCTGAGCCACCTGCCATGATTACTGCATGTTCCATATGTTTTTTTGGAGGTTAATCCTTTATAAAGCTTGTTGATGGGAAGTTTTAAATAAGATTTGTATTTTTCGAAATGTAAGATGTTAATGAATAATAGAAAAGGTTTTACTTATGGTGAATTATTAGGTGGAACAATTATTTTAGGTAGTTTAGCTATAGGTGGTTATGGAACCTATTTAGGGTTATCAGCTTTAAATAAATATGTTAATGAACCAACAATTGAAAGAGCAAATGTTATAATGGATGATAAACCAGAGTTATTTATTGAAAAAGATGGTAAGAGATTTTATGCTGAAATTGATGGTAAATCTATTGATGAATATTTAAGTCAAGAATAATTTTTATTTTTTTAATCATAAGTTTTAAATACACATTCTTTATTTCAAATTTTATGAAAATATTTGTTAATCCTACACATGGAAATGCACCTTTTATTATTGGAACTCATGTTGCTTTGCAAGTTGCATTAGAATTAGGTAAAGAAGTTGAGATTGTTGTTCCACATATTAATGGAAAAAGACAAGAGATTATTTTGAAGGATTTAGGTCTTGATGGAATTGTTAAATTAGATCAAGGTTTGAAAGAATTTTATGATCCATTGTTAATGAAAGCTTATGGATTTGAAGAACATGTAAGTAGTTTATTGAGTTTTAGGAAATTAGCTGAAGAAAATATTAAAAGATATTTAGATCAAAATTATGGTGGTTTTGATTTAGAAATAAATTATGGTGCTAAAATAGTTACAGAGGCTGAAAAAAGTTATTATGCATTTCCTGCAATTTTTTCTGAAATTTTAATGAGATCAGCTGATAATAAATTTTTATCTAATGTTTTTAATGAAAGAAAACTAAGAGCTTGTAGTTTTATGATGAAGGAAGTAGAAGAAAAATTTGAGTTTATGTTCATTCCAGATTATCATACTTTTTCTTATTTAGAAAGAGAAAATTTTGAAAGAGAAATTAAAACTCCACCTCAACAACCTTTGGCAAGAGGATTTGATGGTGAAATTTTAGAGAATTCTATGTATTTTATGTTAAGTGGAACTGGAAGCGATATTGATTCTATTTTAGAAAAAGCAAGAGAATTTAGAAGTGAAGGATTCAATCCAATTATTCCAAGTTGGTATGAAACTGATGAGTTTCAAAAAATGAGCCCTAAAGTAATTAGTCATCCTAATGTTGTTCAATTATATGGAAGAGCTGGTTTTGGTTTTATTTGGGATGCGCAACAAGTTGGAAAAAAAGTTATTCATCATCCTTATGGGCATGGAGATGATGCCGAAATTTACCATAATATTAAAACACTAGAAAGTTTAGATATGTTAGAAGCTACTGAAAAAATGAGAGAAAAATTTAGTGATATGGATGGAATTAAGTACATAGCAAGTAGGATTGTCGCTGATTTGAGAGCTTAGCTTATTAAATACCATCGAAACCTTTATAAATCCTCAACTTTTTCATAGGCTCAAGTATTACTGATTATAATCAGGAGGCATTGTAAAATGGCAAAAGAAAAACCACACGTAAATATTGTATTTGTAGGTCATGTAGATCACGGAAAGAGTACCACAGTAGGAAGACTTTTTTATGATTCTGGAGTGATTGATGAACAAACAATGAAAAAATTGAAAGACAAAGCAGCTGAATTAGGTAAAGCAGGATTTGAATTTGCTTTCGTTATGGATAATTTAAAAGAAGAAAGAGAAAGAGGAGTAACAATCGATCTTATGCATAAAAAAATGCTTACAGATAAGTACGAATACACAGTTATCGATGCTCCTGGGCACAAAGATTTTATTAAAAATATGATCACTGGTGCTTCACAAGCAGATATCGCAGTTTTAGTTGTAGCTGGTACAGAAGGAGTTATGGCACAAACTAGAGAACACGTATTCTTGTGTAAGACTATGAATGTAAAACAAATTGCAGTTGCAGTTAACAAAATGGATGCTGTAAACTATGATGAAGCTAAATTTAATGCAGTAAAAGAACAAGTTACTCAGTTATTAGCTCAAGTAGGTTATGTTAATGTACCATTCTTACCTGTTAGTGCTCTGAAAGGAGATAATATTGCTAAAAAGTCAGAAAATATGCCTTGGTATAAAGGACCGACTATTAGAGAACAAATGGATCTTTTCGAAGAACCTTCTAAACCAACAGAATTACCTTTGAGATTACCTATCCAAGATGTATATAACATCACTGGAATCGGTGTAGTACCTGTAGGTAAAGTTGAAACTGGAGTTATGAAGATTGGAGACAAAGTTATTGTTGTTCCTGCTAGAGAAGGTACTGGTGTTACTGGTGAAGTTAAAACTATCGAAATGCATCACGAGCAAGTTCAAGAAGCTATTCCTGGAGATAATATTGGATTCTCTGTAAGAGGAATTGGTAAGAAAGATATTGCAAGAGGAGATGTATTAGGTAAAATTGATAACCCACCTTCAATTGTTAGTGAATTCACAGCACAGATTTTTATCTTGAATCACCCAACTGTTGTAACTGCTGGTTATACACCTGTATTCCACATCCACACAGCTCAAATTGCTTGTCAATTTATGGGAATTGAGAAAAAACTAAATCCAGCTACTGGTGAAGTATTGGAAGAAAATCCAGATTTCATTAAAACTGGGGATGCTGCAATTGTTAAATTGAGACCATTGAAACCTTTGGTTATCGAAAAACAATCAGAAATTCCACAAATGTCCTCATTTGCAATTAGAGATGCTGGACAGACAGTTGCTGCTGGAAGATGTTTGGACTTTACTAAGAAGAACTAAATCTTCTTTTTTTTATTTTTATTTTAAAACAAGAGTGAGAGGAAAAAAATATGCAAAAAGCGAGAATAAAATTATCAAGTAACGATATTAATAAATTAAATGAAATTATTAAATCTATTACAGATGTTGTAGAGAAAACTAAAGTTAAAATTTCTGGTCCTATTCCATTACCAACAAAGAAATTGAAATTGACCACAAGAAAAAGTCCTGATGGTGAAGGAAAAGCTTCTTTTGATAATTTTGAAATGAGAGTTCATAAGAGATTAATTGATGTTGGTGTTGATGAAAGAACATTAAGATTAATTATGAGAGTTAATATTCCAGAGAATGTAAATATCTCAATTGAATTATTAGAATAAATTTATAAATTAGTTCTTTTTTATTTTGTTTATGCATTTTGAAACTATAAGAGGAATTTTTGCAATTGGAGCTTTAGCAAGTGGCTTTGTTGTTAATAGTGCTTATATTAATAGAGATCTTTCTTTAGAATTGCCTGTGGATTATTTAGAAGGTTCTGTTGTTGATGAGTTGTTTATTGATGGTTCTAATGGAAGATTATATAGGATAAGTGTTGAAACAGAATATGGTAGCTTATCTTTAAGTTTAGATTCTGAGGATTGGAAAGATGTTGTTGATATTAATAATAGATTAAATGTAGGGAGTAAAGTTGGTTTCCCTAGTAAAATTAATGGGAGAAATATTTTTTCACAAAATCGTTTTGCTTCTTTAGATAGTTCTTACTTAGTTATTGAAGAATAAAGTTTAAATAAGCTAAGGGCTTGTATGTTATTATGTTTAGAAAGATTGAGAAGTTGTTGTTACAAAGATTAGTTTTAAATTCTAAAAAATTTGAGTTGGTTGAAGAACTTGATGTTAAGAGTTATACGAAATCTGTTAAAACTTTGAATAAATTACATCTGGTAATTACTAAAGAAATTATTGTGAATAAAAAATTGAATAAGTCACTTTTGAAATTGCATATGGATGAAAAGTTTAGAAATAAATTTGTAAAGCCTATAGTATTTAACCTTAGTGAAATAAATGAAGTTTTGTTAGAAGAGAGTAAAGTTTTAAGACAAGTTAATTTTTTTAGTGTGGGTTTTTCTTATGTAAGTTTTATTTTAAGTGGAAAAGATGGATATTTTTTAAGAAAAATAAGAAAGTTTAAGTCTTTGTCAGAGAAAGAAGTTGAATTGAATCATGTTTTCTTTGAGTTGTCTGAGGAGTTGCCTAAAAGGTATCAATTAAATAATAAGAAATTTAAGAAATCTTGGAAGTTGTTGTTGCAGTTGCAAAGAGAATTGCATAAACTAGCAAAGAATGTTGGTAATTCTAAAGTTGTTAAATTGCATGCAGAGAGGATTTTAGTAATTATTTCTTCATTACAAAAAACTGAAATTTATGAGTTTATTAGATTAGATGTAGATTATATTAAAACAAAAGTAAAGTATATTGTTGATCATCCTAAAGAATCAAAAATAGCTTATGCTCTTGCTACTGTGTATATTGTTTCTCCAGGAACTTTTGAAATGACTGGGGCAGTTTTGTTTTTTAGATATTTAGGGAAGTATACTATCAGTAAAGCGAAGAAAATTAAAAAGAAAAGACGTCGTAAATCTTAATTATTTTTTTATTGCAATAGTACTTGGAGCCCTTCTACCAACACAAGGTCCATCTTTGATTTTAAAGCCAACTTCTTTTAAATTTCTTCTAACTTGACCTGCACAAGAATATGTTGCTAATTTACTTTCTTTTTTCATTATAGAATAAATGTCTGAAAAGAATTCCTTTGTCCAAAGTTCTGGATTTTTTTTAGGTGAAAAGGGATCAAGAAAAACAATATCAACTTTATCTTTAACTTGTTTTATTGTTTCTTTTGCATCTCCAAGGATTAAAGTGATTTCATAGTTTTCATCTTTGTAGTATTTTTCTTTTGTTAATTTTTTTATTATCTCAAATTTACCTTTAAGTTCAATTCTTTGTAATTCTTCTAAAATTTTAGGGTCATTTTCTAAGGCAATTATTTTTAGATTTTTATATTTCTCAATAGCTGCTAAGGTATTGTATCCTAGGCCAAAACAAATGTCAAGGATAGTCATTCCATCTTTTAATTCTAAAGGTTCAATGAATTTTTTGTTTGCTTCTTCTAAAGCTCCAGAAATAGAATGATAATGTTCTTGGAATTCTTCGTTGAAAAATGTGAAAGAGTTATCTTTAGTTTTTATTAATTTCATTTTCTACAGTTTTTATTAATCCTTTTAATGTTCTTTTAGTTGTGTCAAGAATGATAATATTGTGTTTTGCTTCAATTGCTTCATTTAAACAGATGTCAAAAATCTCAGCATCCATATTTTCTCTAACTTTACTTTTTGAGTATTTCCTTTTTTCAAGTCTTTTCTTTAAAACTTTAAGGTCACACTTTGTAACAATACAAAAATCTACATGTTTTTGTGGAATATAGTGGGAAAGGTGTGAATCAATAATTAAATCTTTGTTTGATTTGATTAATTTTACTAGTACTTTTGATAACTTATTTTCGTCGACAACATTAGAATCTCTTTCTTTATCATATTCAATAATTAAATTTTCTTTATCAATAACTTTGTTAACATCTAAATAAGGGAATTTTAGTTTTTTTGCTAAAGCTTTTGCTAAAGAACTCTTTCCTGTTCCAGGGGTACCTGTTAATACAATTATCATGGTATATTGAAATTCTGTTTAGTTTATAAATATATTTTTTTATAGAGAAAGGTTTAAATAGAGAAATGTCTTGGTTAGATGTAATGTATCAGAAAACTTTAACAACAATAGTTATGTTAGCAGCTTTAATGTGTTTAGGCACAGGTATTACTGGTTTCTACGCTTTGAGTCAAGATGAAGTAGGTTGTTTTACTGATGGAGATTGTATTTATTCTGTTTGTTGTGAATTAGCTGATGAAAATTTTGGTGTTTGTGCTCAAGAAGAAGAGTGTGCACAATTGTATTTGATTTCTTCTCAAGATGATGATACCAACGGAAATTTTAGAATGGCTGGTGAATTAGAAGATGATGTTACGCAAAGTTATATTGCAGTATCTTTAGGGTTAATTTTATTGTTAATTATTGGAATTGTTTCTTATATTGAATGGCATCAAAGTAAAACTCCATTAAAGAAAACAGTTAAAAAAAGGAAGAAAAAATCTAAGAAATAAGAGTTCCTTGATATTTTTTATTTTCTAATAATTTTTTAAGATTATTTATACCCATTAAAATTACAGCATCAATATTTTCTTCTCTACAAATTTTTGCAGCTAATGAATCTAAAATGAAATGTTGTCCTGGTTTTTCTTGAACTTTGTCCATGATTAGCTTGAATTCTTTGTGAGAAATTTTTGGAATAAATTTTGCATCTTTATGTTTGTTTGGATCTTTTGTATATAATCCCTTAACATTTGTCATATTGATTAACATGTCAGCATTTAGATAATCTGCAATTGCAGCAGTTGTACCATCAGATGTTGTTCCAGGTCTTAGACCTCCACAAACTACAATGTTGAAAGATTGAGTTTGATCTTTTACTTCTTCTAAAGTTGTTGGGATCTCTTGGTTACATTTTTCTAAAGTTGAAGCAAGTAATTTTGCATTTAACATAGTACAATGAATTCCCATGATATCTTTTGTATATGTGTTTTTGTCTTTGAGAGCATTTATGTATTCTCTAGCAATTGCTCCACCACCAGTTACAATTACAATTTTGTTCTTTTTTGAAGCATTTAGAATTGTTTCTTTTAATTTTTTTAAGAAAGGAATATTTACTTTTCCTGGATTGATCATAGATCCACCAACAGAAATTACTATTGTTTTCATAATTGTTAATGAGATCTTCTAATATATAAATTATTCTTTATCATCAACAGTAAAAAGTCTAGAATCATGCACATCAAATAAACCTAACCTTGCTCCAGCATCTAACCAACCATGAGCATAATTTAAAGCTGCAAATGCATCAACAAAATCTCCTTTTTCTTCAAAATGTTTTGCATCACTAATATATCTTTCAATCATATCTAAGAAATCTATTCTATTTTCTTTTAATTCTGGAAGTCTGTTATCTGATTCTTTAGCCATTTCATAAGCTTCTTGAGTTATAGCAAAATATTTGTCAATTTTTTCTTTAGTTATCGCTTTCATCTTCTTCAACACTATTTGTAACAATCTTTGCAACTGTAGTTACTTTGTCTCCTTCTCTTAATCTCATAACTCTTACACCTTGAGTGTTTCTTCCAATTATTGAAATGTCTTTAGCTTGCATTCTGATAACAATACCATTTTCAGAGATTGCAATTATTTCATCTTCATCAGAAACTGTTTTGATTGAAACAACTTTTCCATTTCTTGAAGAGGTTTTTATGTTTCTAACTCCTTTTCCACCTCTAGAAATTAATCTGTAATCTACTATTGGAGATCTTTTTCCGTATCCATGCTCAGTTACAGTTAAAAGAGATTTTGTTTCTTCAGCAAGTTCCATACCAATTACTTCGTCACCAGGATTTAATCTAATTCCTCTAACACCCATTGAATTTCTACCCATATCTCTAACATCTTTCTCATCAAACCTTACAGCTTGGCCATCTTTTGAAGCAATAATAAATCTTTGATAATTATTTGTTAATTTAACATTTACTAATTCGTCATTATCTCTTAATTTGATTCCAATAATTCCACCTTTTCTTGGTTTTGAATAATTTTTAAGATTTGTTTTTTTGATTAAACCATTTTTAGTAGTCATTAATAAATAACTTTTATCATCAAACATTTTTATAGGAATAACAGTTGTTATTTTGTCTCCTTGTTTTAAATTTAATAAGTTTACAATAGCTTTACCTTTTGAATATTTTCCCATCTCTGGAATTTTGTAAGCTTTTATCCAATAAACTTGACCTGAGCTGCTGAAACATAGTAAGTAATTGTGAGTTGAAGTTACAAATAAATTTTCTACAACATCTTCTTCTTTCTTTTCTGTTCCCTTTACACCAACTCCTCCTCTTCTTTGGACTTTGTATTCAATTAATGGAATTCTTTTAACATAACCTGAACTTGTCATTGTAACTACTACATCTTCTTCAGGAATTAAATCTTCAATTTCAATATCTTCATCTTCACCTTCATGAATTTCAGTTCTTCTCTTTGAATTATATTTCTTTTTTAATTCTTCAAGATCTTCTGTAATAATATCTAATATCTTTTGTTCTGAATCTAAGATTGATTTTAATTCATTGATTAGTTCCATTAAATTTTTATGTTCTTCATCAATTTTGTTTGTTTCTAATGAAGTAAGTTTTTGTAATTTCATGTCAAGAATTGCTTGAGCTTGTTTTTCTGAAAGTGTGTATGTATTTATTAAAAATTCTCTAGCTTCATTTACATCACTTGAAGCTTTTATTCCTTTTACAACTTCATCAATGTTTGTAAGTGCAATTTTTAATCCTTCAAGAATATGTGCCCTAGCTTCTGCTTTTTTTAAATCAAACTGAGTTCTTCTAGTAATAACTTCTACTCTATGATCAATAAAGTGGGATAAAATTTCTTTTAAGTTCATTACTTTAGGTTGGTTGTGGTCTAATGCAAGCATGATTACACCAAAAGTAGTTTGTAATGAAGTGTGCTTGTAAAGTAAATTTGTGATTACATTTCCATCTGCACCTTTTTTTAATTCAATAACAACTCTCATTCCTTCTCTATCGGATTCATCTCGAATATCTGAGATTCCTTCAATAACTTTTTCATTTACTAAGTGTGCAATACTTTGAAGTAACATGGATTTGTTAACCATGTATGGAATTTCTGTAACAATTAATGCTTCTCTATTTTTCTTTTCTTCAGTGTGGAATTTTGCTTTTACTCTTATTTTTCCTCTTCCAGTTTTGTAAGCATAATAAATTCCTTGTTTACCAGCTATGATTCCTCCAGTTGGAAAATCTGGGCCTTTTACAAATTCCATTAAGTCTTCAATTGAAGATTCTGGATTTTTTACTAAATGAATAATAGCTTCACAAAGTTCTAATAAATTATGAGGTGGAATGTTTGTTGCCATACCTACAGCAATACCTGTAGAACCATTCAATAATAAATTTGGAATTTTTGCAGGAAGTACAATTGGTTCTTTTCTACTATTATCAAAATTATCTTGGAAATCTACAGTTTCTTTTTGAATGTCAGTTAAAAGTTCTTCTGAAATTTTTGCTAGTTTTGCTTCAGTGTACCTCATAGCAGCAGCACGATCTCCATCAATATTTCCAAAGTTACCTTGACCTTTTATCAAAGGATATCTTAAAGAAAAATCTTGAGCCATTCTTACTAAAGTATCGTAAATTGCAGTATCACCATGTGGATGGTATTTACCTATTACATCTCCAACAATTCTTGCAGATTTTTTGAAAGGTTTGTTAAAGTAAAAACCTAATTGCTGCATTGAAAAAAGAATTCTTCTATGAACTGGTTTTAATCCGTCTCTAACATCTGGAAGAGCTCTACCAACAATTACTGACATAGAATAATCTAGGTATGATTGTTTCATTTCCTGTTCTATCAGTTGTTTGATAATTTTTTTATTTTCTTCCATTTTATACATCTAAACGTTTTACAAATTTAGCATTTTCAAATATGAAATTTCTTCTGGGTACAACATCATCACCCATTAATGTTGAAAACATTTCATCAGCTGCAATTGCATCTTCAATTAAAACTTGTTTTAAATATCTATTCTCAGGGTCAAGAGTTGTTTCCCAAAGTTGATCTGGATTCATTTCTCCAAGACCTTTATATCTTTGAAGTGTTAGTTCTCCTTCTTTTTCATAAAGTGCCTTTAGTTCTTTATCATTCATTAAATACCAACTTTGTTTTCCCTTTGTAGCTTTGTAAAGAGGAGGCATTGCAATGTATAAGTAACCATGTTCAATTAATTCTTTCATATGTCTGTAAAAGAAAGTTAAAAGTAAACATGCAATGTGCTGACCATCAACATCTGCATCAGTCATAATTATTAATTTGTGATATCTTGCTTTTTCAATATTAAACTCATCGCCAATACCTGTACCTAAAGCAGAGATAATTGTAGTAATTTCATTGTTCTTGAAAATTTTGTCCATTCTTGCTTTTTCTACATTAATGATTTTTCCTCTCAATGGTAGGATTGCTTGTGTAGATCTAATTCTTCCTGACTTTGCACTACCACCAGCAGAATCTCCCTCTACTAAAAATAATTCACATTTACTAGGATCTTTTTCTTGACAATCTGCAAGTTTTCCTGGTAATGAACTTGAACTTAAAATTCCTTTTCTTCTTGCAAGGTCTCTAGCTTTTCTTGAAGCTTCTCTTGCTCTAGCAGCTAATTGTGCTTTTTCAATAATTGATTTTGTTATAGAAGGATTTTCTTCAAAGAAGATCCCTAATTCTTTGTAAACAATTTTTGAAACTAAACCTTTTACATTACTGTTACCAAGTTTTGTTTTTGTTTGTCCTTCAAACTGAGGATTCGGAATTTTAATTGAAATAATTGTAGTTAAACCTTCTTTTACATCTGAACCAGAAAGTTTAATTCCATTTTTTATGTTTTTTCCAATGTAATCATTGATAACTCTTGTTAAAGCTGTAGAAAAACCAACTACATGAGTTCCACCCTCATGAGTATTAATATTGTTTGCAAAGGAAAATAAATTATCATTGAAACTGTTTGTATATTGGATAGCTATTTCAACAGTAATTCTATCTTCTTCTTTTTCAAAATAAATTGGCTTATGGAAAGAATCTTTATTTCTATTAACATATTTAATAAATTCAATTAATCCACCATCATATTTGAAGTTCTCTTCTTTGCCATCTCTTTTATCAGCAATTGTTATAGAAACTCCTTTGTTAAGGAAAGCAAGTTCTCTTAATCTTTTTGAAAGAATATCATATTGGTATTCTACTGTATCTTGAAAAATTTCTGGATCTGGAAAAAATGTAACTTCTGTTCCAGTTTCATCAGTTTCACCAATAACTTCAAGTTCAGTAATAGGGACTCCTTTTTCAAAAACAATTTTATGAATCTTACCTTCTCTTTTTACATTAACAGATAAATATTTTGAAAGTGCATTAACACAAGAGACTCCAACTCCGTGAAGTCCTCCTGAAACTTTGTAAGAATTTTTATCGAATTTTCCACCTGCATGTAAAACAGTTAATACAATCTCAACTGCAGGTCTTTTTTCTTCTGGATGTATATCAACTGGGATACCTCTTCCATCATCAATTACTGTAATAGAATTATCTTTATTTATTGAGATTTGAATGTTAGTACAATGGCCAGCTAGAGCTTCATCTATTGAGTTGTCAACGACTTCATAGACTAAATGATGTAATCCTCGGATACCAGTGTCACCTATATACATCGCAGGTCTTTGACGTACTGCTTCTAGTCCTTTTAGAACCTTAATACTTTGAGCCTTGTAGCTATTTTCTTCCATTTTTTTAAGTATATTATCACTATCTTTTTGAGAAAATTTAGTCTCTGGATTTTCTCTCTTTTATAGTAGTTTTATAGAGCTTTTGTTTATATATCTTTCTGTTCTTTAGCCTATAATATTTCGACGAGAGGGCTCTTAACTCTCTAGAATTTAAGGGTTTTATTTTTTTTAATGGAAAGCTTTAAAAAGGTAAAAATTAGTTTGGAAAATTATGGAAAAAATAGTGCTGGATACAAACTTTTTAATGGCAATTTGGGATCTTAAAATTGATGTGTTTGATGAGATCTTTAAAGCTTGTGATTTTAGCTATGAATTATATGTTCTCGAGGGTAGCTTAGGAGAATTAGAAAGATTTATAAAGGGAAATTTACTTTCAAAGAAGCAAGCTGCCTCATTTGCGAAGAAAATCTTGGCGAATAAGGAAGTAAAGGTATTAAAGAGTGATTTTAAAGGGACAGTTGATGATCAATTAGTTGATTTGGTTGGTTATGTTATAGCGACGGTAGATAAAGAATTAAGAAAAAGACTAAAAGAAAAAGGTGTGAAAGTCTTAACAATAAGACAAAAAAAATATGTGGTTGTTGAATAAAAATGTTTTACGAGATAAAAGTTAAAGGTCATGTAAGGGTTGATCCCGTCTTCTTTAATGAAAATACTGAAGATGCTATTAAAGCTGCTTTAAGACAAAGATTTGAAGGATTCATTTCTAAAGAATTAGGAGTAGTTATCGGAGTAACTGATGTTGATGATGTCGGTGAAGGTGTAATTATCCCTGGAGATGGAGCTGCGTATTATGATACTAATTTTAATATTTTAAGTTTTAAACCTGAAATGCAAGAAGTTGTTTTAGGAAAAATCTTAGATGTTACAGATTTTGGTGCATTTATTAATATTGGACCAATTGATGGAATGATTCATGTCTCACAGACAATGGATGATTATGTAAGCTTTGCTAAAAGTAATGTTTTAACAGGTAAAGAAAGTAAAAAAAGTTTGAAAACTAATGATAGATGTAGAGCTAGAGTTGTAGCTGTAAGTTATAAAGATCTTTCAAATCCGAAAATTGGTTTAACAATGAGACAACATAGACTTGGTGCATTGAATTGGATTGACGATGAATTAAAGAAAGAGAAGAAAGGTAAGAAAAAATGAGAAAAGTATGTAAAACTTGTAAAATGTTTATAGATGGTGACACATGTCCTGCTGGAAATAATGGTAGTGACTGTGGACTTAATAATCCTTCAAAATTAAGTGAAAATTGGAAAGGAAGAATTTATATTTTTGATTCTAAAAAATCAATGATAGCACAAAAAGCAGGCTTTAAGCATGAAGGTGAATATGCTATTAAGGTGAGGTAAAAATGGAACTAAGTTTATTAAAAACACGGGAATCTCCTTTACTAAATAGGAAAAGGATAAGTTATATGGTTAATTTTGGTGGAGGATCAACCCCATCAATTTTAGATTTTAGAGATGCAGTAGCAATTGAGCTAAAAATTAAAAAAGAATTAATCTCAATTAGACATGTTTATCAAAGATATGGTTTTTCTAAAGCAAAAGTTATAGTTCATGTATATAATACAAGAAAAGATTTACTGAATTTAGAGAAAATTAAGAAAGCTGAGAAAAAATCTGTTGAAGCTGAGAAAAAAGCAGCTGAAGAAGAAGCTAAGAAAAAAGCTGAAGCAGCAAAAGCTAAAGCTGAAGAAGTAAAAGCTAAAGCAGAAGCAGCAAAAGTTGAAGCTGAATCTAAAGAAGAAGTAAAAGTTGAAGCAAAAGCTGAAGAAGTTAAAGTTGAAGCTGAAGCAAAAGAAGAAGTAAAAGTTGAGGAGAAAGTAGAAGATGGCAAAGAAACAAGTAAAGAATAAAACTCCAAGTAAAAAATATGCTAGATATAAAGAAGGAAAAGCAGAAGGATTTTGTCCTAAATGTGGACCAGGTGTATTTTTAGCTAATCACAAAGATCGAAAAACTTGTGGTAAATGTGGTTATACAGTTTTTAATAAATAATTCTTATTTTTTTAAGTTATTAATATCAAATATTTAATGTTCTAGAATTCTAAAATTTTATAGTTTTAAACCCTGGGAAGACACTCCGAGGAGCATCTTCCTGGGGAAAAAGAGGTGATAAGATATATAGAACAGAACTAGTATATAAACTTTTCGGTTGTAGTAACTTGTAAGTAGTATCTAGTCTCTATCCATTATAATAGAGATCAATCCTGCTATAGTTAGCGTCGGTATAAAGCTATCAATTTGGTCTGTAAAATCTATAATCTCTAGAAATTGTAAAGCTCCAGGAGTCCCCCATAACCAGATTCCAAGTAAACCACCAACAACATCAAAAGCAGTTCCAAATACAGGAATTCTTCCAAGAGTTAAATCTACTAGGTCAAAGACAATTGAAATAATAAATTTTAATGATGTATTTAAGACTGTCATTTAGTATTTTAAGATTCGAAGCTTAATATTAGTTTCGGATGAATACAATAAATTTTTTAAGTAGGACTATTATAGAAAGTTTATGATTAAAGCTTCTTTTGCAGGAAAATATTATGAAAAAGATTATGTTAGTGTTATGAATCAAATTAATAGCTTATATGAAAGTAAGTTAGGCCCAGGTGATTTAGCAACTAGTAGAAAAAATGATAATCTATTTGGAATTCTTGTACCGCATGATAAGTATTCTTTGTCAGGAGCATGTGCTGCTTGGGCATATAAAATTTTAGCAGAAAGTAAATTTCCAGATACTTTTTTGATTCTTGTACCAGATCAAACAGGGACAGTTGTAAATTATTTAACTTGTTTAGAAGATTTTGAAACAGAATTTGGAGTTTGTAGAATAGATAAAGAATTTGCTGAAAAATTATTAGAAAGTGGAATTGTTTCAAAAGCAGATGCTGTTGTTGAACAAGCTTTAGAAGTTCAGTTGCCTTTATTACAACATGCATGTAAGGATAGAATTAATGATATTAAAATTTTGCCAATAGTTGTTCCTTCAGCAAATAATGTTGAGATCTTAGCAAAAAAGATTGTAGAAATTAAGAAAGATCTTGTTGTTATTGTTGTTTCTAATTTTACAAAGTATGGAAATAAATTTTTATTTACACCATTTAAGTATAATGTTAAAGAAAGTTTAGAAGGTTTAGATTTAGGAATGATAAGGTTAATTTTAAATTTAGATTCTGAAATGTTTTTGAAAAATGTGAAAAGAAACAAAATTCAAGTAAGCGGGTCATTTTCTGTTGCTTTAGGTTTAAATGTTTTAAAATTATTAGGAGCAGAAGAAGGAGAATTATTAAGTTATTACAAATCTTCGTCGATAAATAAAGATGAAGAAAATTCTGTTAGTTATTTTAGTTTTATTTTTTAAATCTTATTTTTCTAAATATTTTTTTGTAAGGAATAGAAATGTTTTTATAATGCTATAACATGTATTTTAGGCATGGTATTAGTTCGTAAGAAAAAAAAGAAGGTGGCAAAAAAGAAAGTAAAAAAGAAAGCTGCTAAGAAAAAGACAAAAAAGAAAGCTGTCAAACGAAAAGTGAAAAAGAAAACTGCAAAGAAGAAAGTTAAGAAAAAAGCTGTAAAGAAGAAAGTTAAGAAAAAGGCAGTAAAGAAGAAAGTAAAAAAGAAAGCAGTTAAGAAAAAAGCTAAAAAAAGAAAAAAGAGGTAGATCTAGCCTCTATATTTTTGTATTAAATTCCAAATAGATTTTTCTATATTATTAATATTATAATTCCAAGGATAAAACAGTATATTGAGAAATAATGAAATTTATCTTTTAGGATTAAATTAATAGTTAATTTTAGAGAGAGATAACCAGTTATTATTGTAATGAAAATACCTAGTAATATTTCTAAATTTATTGCTGCTGGTGTATATTCTAGAATTGTTGCGCCAAGTATTGCAGGAATTGCTAATAAGAATGAAAATTTTATTGCTAGTTCTTTTCTAATTCCTAAAATTAATGAAGTGGAAATTGTTGAACCTGATCTGGATATTCCCGGAATGATTGCTAAACCTTGTGCAACTCCAATTAAAATTGAGTCAAATGTTGTAAGTTTTCTTTTTCCATGAAAGAATTTTGTTGATAATAAAATTAAACCTGTGATTAATAATGAAATTGCTACAGCATTTATATTTGTGTAGAATGATAAAAATAAATCTTTGAAGGTAAATCCAATTATTGCAGTTGGTATTGAAGCTATGATAATATATATCCCTAACTTTGCATATTCATTTTTGAAATTTAATTTTAATAGCTCTTTGATTATTTTGTAGATGTCTTTGTAGAAAACTAAAAGGATTACAATCAAAGTTGCGAAATGTAATAGAATATCATAGTAAATTGGAACTTGCATATTAAATAATTCTTGTGCAAGAACTAAATGCCCTGATGATGAAATTGGTAACCATTCCGTAAGCCCCTGAATTAATGATAATAATATTATGTCTAATAGTTCCATTAGATTGTTTTTTTAGATCTGAGTTATTAAAGTTTGTGATGTTATATTTCTAGAATTTTGCCTCTTGGACCTGGATTTATTATTAAAGTTTTTTTGTATACTACTTCTTGTACTTCTTCATTTTCATGGAAATGGCCACAAATGTGAAGTAATGGTTTAAGAGTTTTTATGAATTTTTTTTGTGATTTACATCCTGCGTGTCCAATATATTCTAAGATGTCAAGTTTAGTTTTGTAGGGAGGTCCATGAGTAATAAATATCAGTTCGTCATCTTTTGTTAATTTTTTCTTTAGTCTAGTTATTGCTTTTTCAAGATTTTTATCTCTTTGTGCAAAGCCTCCACCACCCCAAAAGAAAAAGTAATAATCTTCAAGTTTGATTAATCTTTTATTAGCATAAATTAAGTTCTTTTTTCTTTTACAGATTTTGATTAGTTCAGAATTAGTTTCATGATTTCCTGGAATAATATAAATGTCTTTTTTAATATTTTTACTTAAATCAAATAAAGCTTCCTTTGTACCTTGACCTAACCAAGAAATATCTCCTGCACAAATTAATATGTCTACTTTTTTAGATTTTTTAATTATTTGTTTGATTGCTTTTTCATCTAAATGTGTGTCGACAAATGCTAGTACTTTCATAGTGTTTAGAAATTTTTGTGATTTTTAAAGTTTACCTATTCCATGAAGTTTTTTCAATTTCTATATTAAGTAAATCATCTATTCTTGCTTCGATGAAAGTTAAATCTTCAGGATCAATGTCTCTATATAATAAATCTTCATTACTTGTAAGAGCATTATGTAAATTATTACAATTTTCTAAGGAATAAAAACTATTATCTTTTTCAGTTAAATCTATAATATATGTTTCATTACAATTATTTGTATTACTTGTAATTTTTAATGTTCTTCTATCTAAAAAATAGGTAAAGCCTAAATTGGTTTTTGGTGCAAATATTTGATTGTTCCATTGATCAAAATATCCCCCATCATGTCTCCAAGTATCTCCTCTCCTTATGTATATAGTAGTACCATTGTTTTGTGTAGTTAACTCTCTTGTTTGATTAAGTAAGACATTTGTTGAAGTTCCATATTCAAAAGTTACTGGACTAGTATGTATACAGGCTGCTAAAGTTAATGGTAGTAATCTTTTCATAAGACTGAGAACTTCTTAGAAGTTTATATGTATTATTGTTGGTAAAAAGAAAAAAAGAGGTGTTGGTGGGAGTATTAACGGGCCATATAGCCAATCATAAATCCTTCTTCAAAAGCATTTATTTCATCATTTTCAAGCATTCTTAATCTCTCTTCTTCATCATAAATATCCTCTTTATTTTCTAAATTTTCAAATTCATATATATTGGTAATTCTTTCCATTTTATCACCTCCTTGATAATGGTAGTTGTTTTAGTTGTTGACTGAATATGTTTTCAATGAAACTGGTGTCAAAGTCTAATGGTAGGTTTATTTTCTTTTTTTGTATTTTTTTGAAATGGTCGTAGTATTTCATGTTTTTTACCTCCTTTTGTTCTAAGAATTATTTGTTGAGGTTAGTATATAAGCGCCGCGCGAGAGCATGTCCGGTGTCCAGGGCTAGATGTTTAGAATTGTTTAGAATTGATTATAATTTCTTAAAATGTAAGAAAGGAACTAAATTACCTTGGTCATCTTTTCCATCTTTAGATTCAATTAAATTATTGTCTCTTAATTTTGAAACTTTTCTTCTAAAGGTTCTATCAGATTTGTTAAATTTGATTTGGTATTCTTTGAAAATTTCAGAACTTTTGCTTCCATTCTTACCTTTAATTATTTCTAATAAAGTTTTTTCTTCATCATCTAAAGAAATTTTTGAAGCTTGGAAATGTGATAGTTTTGAAATTGCTTTGATTACATCTATATTTTCAATCTTTCTAGAAGATCTTATCTCAGCTGCATTACCTGATTCTTTTAATAAAAAAAGGCCTGATCTAATATCTTTTAATTCTGAAGTTTTTTCTACAACTCTTTCAAAATCTTCATCAAGAATAATATCTTCGTAAAAAGCAGAAATTTTTCTTTCATTTAATATATCATAAGTTTCTTTGTATGTGTAAGCTTCGAATGTTAAAATTTCTGGCATTAATCTTGATCTTGTTCTTTCATCTAAATAAGAAATAAAATCTTTTTCGTTGCTAACCATGATGATACATTTTTTGTAAATGTCTTCAAGGATGAAATAAATAATCTGTTCTTCTTTTAATTTGTCAACTTCGTCTAATATAATTACAGCTGCTTTTTTGTTTAGAATTTTTGCAATTTCTTTCATCAATTCATTTGTTTTTTTATTTTGTACCCATTTGTAGCCAAGTTGTTGACAAAGTTCTACAATTATTTTATAGGCTGTGTCATATTTCCAACAGTTTACATATAATCCTTTAATTTTGTCAGAATATTGTTCCATTTCTCTAAGAACGTGTTTGGTTGCTGCAGTTTTTCCTATACCTGGTTTACCAGTAATTAAAATGTTTGAACCCATTCTACCTTGAAATAAAGGTTTAATAATTGTAGCAATGTGTTGTTGTTGATCTTCTCTATATTTTAAAACATGAGGAAGATATTCATAATCAAGAGATAATTCATTCTTGAAAAGAGTTTCATCATGTTTGAGAATATTGTCAAATAAGTTCATAGCATTATTAAGGTTTGATTATTTTATATAGATTGTTGTTGTAGATTTGAATTATTTTCAGAATGAGTACTTTTATATATTGGTTCAAAAACTGTTGTAATTATGAAGGATGTAATAAGTAGTTTAGGTTATCTTTTTTTGGCAAGTAGTATGTTTTATGGACTTGTACAGCTTCAGGAATATAATATGTTTGTTAATTCTCTTAATAGTATTGGTTCTTGTTACCAACGAGATTTATCTGAAGAAAGTTTTGTTGAAAAAATAGAAAATTTAGGTCTTATTATTGGTGAAAAAGTTTATTGTGATGAAGTTATTGAAGCTGATATTAGCATTAAAAGAATTGGTGATCTTGCTATGGATTTAGAAAAAATTGCTTATTTCTCAGAATAATATTTTTAATTTCTCCCGAAATGTTTAAAAAGCCTTAGAATTTTTGTGGAGGTAGGTTATTTATAATAATAACGGGAGATAATATAATGGCAGATAAAATTACTGAAAAAATTAAGGAATTACAAAGGAAACCTGATAGTATTAGAAATATTGGTGTTTGTGCTCATATTGATCACGGAAAAACTACCTTTTCTGATAATTTGTTAGCTGGGGCAGGAATGTTGTCAGAAGCTTTAGCAGGACAGCAAAGAGCATTAGACTTTCATGATGATGAAACTGAAAGAGGAATTACTATTGATTCAGCTTCTGTTTCTATGGTTCACAATGTTGAAGATAAAGACTTTTTAATTAATTTAATTGACACACCTGGGCACGTAGATTTTGGTGGAGATGTAACAAGAGCTATGAGGGCTGTAGATGGTGCAATTGTTTTATGTTGTGCTGTAGAGGGAATTATGCCTCAAACAGAAACAGTTCTTAGACAAGCATTGAAAGAATTAGTTAAACCTGTTCTGTTCATTAACAAAGTTGATAGATTAATCAAAGAAGTAAAATTGACTCCTGAAGCAATGGCTGCTAAGTTTATGAAGATTATTGAAGAAGTAAATAAGTTGATTCTACAAATTGCTCCAAAAGGTTATGGGGAAAAATGGCAATTGTCTGTTCAAGATGGAAGTGTTGCTTTTGGTTCTGCTTATCATAATTGGGGATTATCATTTCCTTATATGAAAAAACATGGAATTACTTTCAAAGATATTATTGATGCTTATGAAAATGATGCACATAAAGATTTAGCTAAAAAAGCACCAATTCATGAAGTTGTTTTAGATATGGTTGTACACCATAGTCCAGATCCAAAAGTTGCTCAAGTTTATAGAATTCCAAAAATTTGGCATGGAGATAAAGAAACAGAACTTGGAAAAGCTTTAATGACATGTGATCCTGATGGAGAACCCGCTTTTGTTGTTACAAAAATTGTAATTGATAAACATGCAGGAGAAGTTGCTGCAGGAAGAATCTTTTCTGGTAAATTTAAACCTGGTCAAGAAGTTTATATGAACATGGCTAAGAAGAAAGTTAGATTACAACAAGTTTCTGTTTACAAAGGTGCACATAGAGTTGCTTTAGATGAAGTTTATCCTGGAAACATTGTAGGTTTAGTTGGTTTGAAAGGAGTATTTGCAGGAGAAACAGTTTCTGTTGAAGTGATGGAACCTTTCGAAGCTATTAAGCATATTTTCGAGCCTGTTATCACAAAAAGTATTGAAGCAAATAGTTCTGCAGACTTAGCAAAGTTAGTTGATATCTTAGGACAAATTTCAAAAGAAGATCCTTCAATTAAAATTGAAATTAATGAAGAAACTGGAGAGAATTTAATTTCTGGAATGGGTGAATTACATTTAGAAATTATTGAAAACAGAATTGTTAATGAAAAAGGTTTGTCTGTTAAAACTTCACCACCAATTGTGGTTTATAGAGAAGCTGTTACAAAAAGATCTTCTTCAGAAGCTGAAGGAAAATCTCCAAACAAACACAACAGATTTTACTTTACAGTAGAACCTTTGGATGATGCAATTTATGATGCATTGAAATCTGGAGATCTACACGAGGGTAGAATTAAGAAAAAGGATAAAGAAACAGTTGAGAAGTTGAAGGAATTAGGTTTAGATACTAAAGAAGCAAAATCTTATTCACACTTGTATAATGGAAATGCTTTAGTAGATAATACTAGAGGAATTGTTCACATTGGAGAAGTTATTGGTCTAATTATGGATGCTTTTGAACAAGTTATGAAGAAGGGTGGATTAGCTGAAGAACCTTGTATGAAAATGAAAGTTAGGTTAATGGATTGTAAGTTACACGAAGATTCAATTCACAGAGGACCAGCACAGGTTTATCCGGCTATCAGAGAAGGTATTAGAGAAGGAATTAGATTAGCTAACCCCTTTTTATTCGAACCTTTACAATTGATGCAGATTGAAGCTCCAGCTGATTACATGGGTGAAGTTTCTAAGATTGTACAGAACAAGAGAGGACAACTAGTGAACATGGAGCACGAAGGAGTTATGGTAGTAATCAAAGCTATGTTGCCTGTTGCTGAAATGTTTGGTTGGTCATCTGAGTTGAGAAGTGCAACATCTGGAAGAGGATGTAGTTTTATCCAAGATCAGAAGTTTGATAAATTACCTGAATCATTACAAGGGAAAATTATCAAGCAGATTAGAGATAGAAAAGGTCTGAATAAGGGTGAAGAGTAAAACTCTTCTTATTTTTTTTATATTTTTAATTTTATTTTAGTTCTTTTACAACCGAAACGTATATAAACCCTCTCAATTTTCTAGAGGAAATATGGTAACAGTTTATGATGTTGATCCAAGTCTTTTGATAAGAGATGCTGGAGAAGAATTGAAGGAAGTTAAGGAAGTTCAAAAACCTGAGTGGGCAGAGATAGTTAAAACAGGACCTGGACAAGAAAGACTACCTGATGATCAAGATTGGTGGTACTTTAGAGCTGCTTCAGTTTTAAGAAAAGTTTATACAAGAGGACCTATTGGAGTTTCAAAATTAAGAACATATTATGGTACAAAGAAAAATAGAGGAGTAAGACCTGAAAAGTTCTATAAAGCTTCAGGAAAAATTATTAGAATTGTTTTACAACAATTAGAAGCTGCAGGTTATGTACAGTATAAAGAAAAAGGTGTACATAAAGGAAGAGTTATTACAGGAAAAGGTCAATCATTTTTAGATAATGTCGCAAGAAAATCATTCACAGACAAAAGAAAAGCTTCTGAAGCAGAAGCTTGAAGAACTTG
This sequence comes from archaeon, assembly GCA_018692925.1. GTDB lineage: Archaea > Nanobdellota > Nanobdellia > SCGC-AAA011-G17 > GW2011-AR17 > BS150m-G60. Next base: position 40,011 of record JABHLH010000013.1, on the reverse strand, counting down.
AAAAGTTTGTGAAACAATATTTAAGTGCAGAAGCAGTTACAAGATATGGTAACTTAAAAACAGTGCATCCTGAAAAGGCTGTACAATCATTGATAATCATAGCCGAAATGGCGCAAGAAGGAAGATTAAATGCTAGGATAAGTGATTCCCAGTATAAAGCTTTGCTTGTGCAGATGAGGCCAAAGAAAAAAGAGTTTAAGGTTAAAAGAAAATGAGTAGATACATAAATTTAGCAAAAAAATTAAGACTTGCAAAGAAAGGCAGGCAAACAAGATGGGCACCCTTTTGGTTAGTACCTAAAGTATATGGTAAAGGAAGAAGAGTTCATCCTGGTAGATTAACAACTATTAAAAGAAGTTGGAGAAGAACTAAAACTAAGGCTTAAAAATGGAAAGAAACTACGTAATACCCCTAAGAAGAGCATTTCAAAAAGTACCTACTTATAGGAAAGCTGAGAAAGCAGTTAGTGCAACAAAAAAATTCTTAATTAAACACATGAAAGTTGAAAATGTAAAGTTAGGAAGACATCTTAATATGGAACTTTGGAAAAATGGTCCAAGAAATCCACCTCATAAAGTTGAAGTTAATGTTGAATTGATTAAAGATAAAGAAGATGGAGATTATGCTTATGCTGAGTTAGTTGGTATTGAGAAAGAACAATTGAAATTTGAGAAAGTAGTGAAAAAAGAAGGATTAGCAGGTAAGTTAGAGAGTGTAGTTGGTACAAAGAAAGATCCTAAAAAAGAAGATGAAAAGAAAGTGAAGAAAGAAGTTTTAGAGAAAGGTGAAGATAAGAAAGCAGAGAAAGTTCAAGAAGTGAAAGATGAGAAAAAAGAAGTTTTAGAAGCAAAGAGAACAGAAAAAATTGTTAAAAAAGATGACAAGAAGAGTGTTAAGCAATAAGTTAGTTTTATAAATTCTTAGTTTTTATTTTAGTTTATGGTTGTGAAAGTTAAAGAGCAAAAAATTGTAAATAGAATTGAGGTTCAAACAAATCCTGAATATGGTTGTAAACCTGAGGATAGGTCTGTTGAAGAATTATTAGATTTAGGTTTGGTAATATTGAATAAACCTCAAGGTCCAACAAGTCATCAAGTTGCAGATTCTGTTAAACATGTTATTGGTGTTAAGAAATGTGGTCATTCTGGTACTTTAGATCCTAATGTAACTGGAATTTTAGTTGTAGCCTTAGGTAGAGGAACTAGAGCTGTTGATGTTTTATTAAAATCAGGTAAAGAGTATGTTTGTTTGATGAAATTACATGAAAAAGTTGAAGAAAGTAAGTTAAGAGAAGTTATGGGGAAGTTTGTTGGAGAAATTGAACAGTTGCCTCCAAAGAAAAGTGCAGTTAAAAGACAGTGGAGATTTAGAGAAATTTATTATTTAGATATTTTAGAGATTAAGGATCAAGAAGTTTTGTTTAAGGTTGGGTGTCAAGCTGGAACTTATATTAGAAAACTTTGTACTGATATGGGAAAAGAAATGGGAATAAAAGCTCATATGCAAGAATTAGTTAGAACTAAAGTTGCGCACTTCGAAGATAAGAATTGGGTTAGTTTACATGATCTTAAAGATGCTTATGTAAAATGGAAAGAAGATGGTAATGAAGAAGAAATTCGAAAAGTTGTAAGGCCTATTGAAGAAATTGTTGAACATATGCCTAAGATTTGGGTGCAAGATTCTGCAGTAGATTCATTATGTCATGGAGCTTTTCTTTCTGTTCCAGGAGTTGTTAAATTACATGAAGATATTAATGTTGGAGATAAAGTTGCAGTTATGACTTTGAAGAATGAGTTGATTGGTTTTGGTCCAGCAAAAATAAATGTGCAAAATTTAATGCAAAAAGAAAAAGGTTTAGTTATTGGAAATTTGAAAATATTTATGAACAGAGGAGTTTATCCAAAGTATAAGAAAGATGAGGAAAGTTAGTGTTTTAATTAAAGGGAAAGTGCAAGGTGTTTTCTTTAGAGCAAATACTGAAAAGAAAGCTTTAGCTTTAGGATTGAAAGGTTATGTGAAAAATGTTTCTAAAGGTGTAGAGGCTGTTTTCGAAGGTGAAGATGAAAAAGTTAGCGATATTTTAGAGTTTTGTGCAATTGGACCTGAAGGTGCAAAAGTTAGTTCTATTGATGTAACTGAAGAAAGTTATTCTGGTGAGTTCAAAGAATTTAAGATTGAACACTAAATTTTTCAACAAAACATTCTTTGATTTCTTTAACTTGAAAGAATTTATTAATGAAATCTTTGACAACTGTGTATTCATATTTTGCTTTTTGTTCTTTTGCATTTGTTCTTGAGAATTGTATTGGTTGATAAAATTCTTTTTTGTTAATGTTTGCTATAAAATCCATTTGTGGACTTAATGTGTAGTCATTTTCATTTTTGATTAAATATCCTTTTCTTGTAAGAATGTTCATAGTGTCGTAAAGCTCTGAGAATTGTAAACCCGATTTTGAAAATATATCTGCTGCTTTGAATTCTTTTAATTTTACTGCAACATCTAAAATCTTTTCTTGGTTAGAATTAATCTCTTGTAGATTTAGTTTTAATAATGATTCACCTGAGACTTCTTCTAAATTGTCAATAATTTGTAAATTCATTAAATCAATTAAAATTTTGAATTCTTCACCATCATTATCACATGTCATTAAAACGGCTGGAATAAGTTCGTGATCTATTTTTGTGTCATCTCCATGCATAATTTTTACATCCTTTAAAGTAAATCTTTGTTTGATGATTGGAAAAGATTCTCCCTCTTGAGTGTATTCTTCTTGAATTTCTGAAAATTCTTTTTCTTCAATTACAGTTTCTTGAACAAAAGAAGTTATAGCCTCTCCTCCATGTTTAGTTTTTCTTGGTCTAATATTTACTATTAATGGTATATCAATAAGTCCTGCGATCATTGCAGATCCTATTTGTAAGTTTGGAATATCTTTCTCTGTATTTTTTGTGATACCTTCAACAGAATTTGAAATTGCTTTTACATCGTTTGGATTTGTAACTTTTAATATGATTTGTGTTGAACATTGTGATAATGCCGATTTTTCTACTCGAGATGGTCTTTGGGAAATTAAACATAAACCTAAACCAAATTTTCTACCCTCAGCTGCAACTTGTCTAATAATTGCAGAAGATTTTGCTTCCCCAAAACTTCTTTCAGGAATAAAATTGTGGCATTCTTCAATTACTAAGAAAAATGGTGGGATATTATTCTTTTTTCTTTCAGTAAATAAATCGTTAATTAATTTGTAAGCTACCATTCCTTGAATATCAGGAGCAATACCTCTTAAGTTAATTATTGACATTTTTCCATGTTGAACAAGTTCGTTCATTAATGTTGGAGATTCTGAAAATAAGTTTAGTTTTTTTACATATTCAAAAATGTTGATTAATGTCCATTTACTGTTGTTGTCTTCTGTAAGTTCAAGTTCAATTAATAAATCGTTAAAATTTACTTGGCCACCTAGATTTTTTAGAGCTGAGTAAACTAAACCCATTTGAGAAGAAGAAAGTTTTGTTGGTAAAATGTGGATTAGCTCAGAAGAATTCATATTTCTTGAGTTTAATTTTAATGGTTTTGCATCAGGATTTATTTTTATGTCTGGAGAAAATTCTACTACTTGTTTTAGAAAAGATTTTGGTTCAATTCCAAACTTTATCATTAGTTCTTTATCTTTTGAATTAGGATATTTTAATGAAGGATATTCTCCATGAGGGTCAATTACAATTACTGGAATTTTTCTTTCTAATAATTCTTCAAGTAAAACTGCAACACTGTAAGATTTTCCTGATCCAGATTTTGCTAGAACTGACACATGTTTAGTTAGTGCTTTGTTTAGATCTAAGAAAACAGGAATATTTGTATGTCCATCTAAGGTCCCCATGTAAGCTGTATTTGTTTTGTTTTCTAACTTAAGTGTTTCTTGGATGAACTCATCATTTGCTTTTAGAACTTCAATACCAGGTTCTAAAGGGTATCTGAGAGCTTTTAATTGGTTATTTTCGTCTTTGAAACCTATAATTGAACAAAAAGCAATAGTTTTTTCATGATCTTTCTCTATTTCTTCAATTTGAGCTAAGGTGAAATTACCTGAAGAGTGCATAATTTGTAAATAATCAAACTTCTTAGCTTTATTTTCTAGCTTAAATTGAAAATCTCTAGTAGTACTTTTTCCTATAATTTTTCCCAAAATCATTAAATTTCTTTTCAGTGTAGTGAGTTTATTAAGATTCTTGTGATAAACAAGATTTAAATATGAGTTGTTTATTTTTCAGATTATGGAAAACTGGAGAGCTAAAATATATTTTGTAGATGATTTGTTTTTAAAAGAAAAATTTCTTGCTAATTGTTTTGAAGATTATTTTAAAAAAGAAGGTTATTCTTTATTATGTGAAGGTGATGCAAATGATGCTTATGATTATATTAAAGATAATCCTGCTTATGATATATTAGTAGCTGATTTATGTTTAGAAGATCCTAAGGTTTCTGGTTTAGATTTAATTATATTCTCAAAAAAAACAAGGCCTCAAGCTCGGACTTTACTAGTTAGTGGATATAATTCTCCTAGTAACGAAGCTGATGGATTTTTACAAAAGGTATTTACTCCAATTGATTTATTAAGAAAAATTCAAGATTTACTAGGGCATAGTTCTTTAAGCTCTTGAAGTGAATGAATCTCTGCAATGTATTCTTTACTGTCTATTGTATGTGCATATAAATTGTCATAGTAATCTAATAAAATTATCTTAATTACTTCTTTGATTTTATCTTCATCTAAAAGTTGGATTAGTTCTTGAGCTTTTTGCTTTCCTAAATATTTTTCTATGAGTAATATTTTTTCTTTGAATAATTTTTTATCTAAATCATTACAGTATTCTTTGTAAATTCTTTCAACTCTTTCTTCATCAGGACAAATTAATTTTGCTTTTTTTGCTTCTTGCATGTGTTTCCAAACTTTTTCGTGAATTAGAATTCTACCCACTCTTCTACTTTCTCCTTCTACAAAAACAATCTTTTCTTTTTGTAATTCTAATAATCTTTTTAGTAATAAGGATTCAAACCTTTTTTGAGAATTTGGTTTTAAATTTATATCTCCAAAAATACTTCCTCTGTGTTGTGCCAAACCTTCTAGATCTAAGGAATTTGAAACTTTGTTTAATAATTCTGTTTTACCTGAACCTGTTAGTCCATAAATTACTATAAATTCTGGTAATTCTATTTTATCTAATTCTTCCCTAACATATCTTCTGTAATCTTTGTAGCCATTTTCTAATTTGATAACATTGAATTTCATAGATTTTAGTAAAGAAGTTATTGAACCAGATCTCATTCCACCTCTCCAACAATAAATACAAACCTTTCCTTCAATTTCTTTGTATTTTTTTACCATTGCTGGAAGTTTTTCAGACATAATTTCTAATCCCTTTTCAATTGCAAGATCTTTAGATTCTTTTTTGTAAATTGTTCCAACTATTGCTCTCTCTTCATTTGAAAATAAAGGAATGTTTATAGCACCAGGTATATGGTCTTCTTCAAATTCCTTAGGAGAACGAACATCAACAAATGTGTAATCTTTATTATAAATCTCTTCAATTGCTTTCATCTTATAGTCTCATATTCTTTTTTATCTGGAAAAGTGTATTGTTTTATCCAGTATAAACAAACATTTTTTAATCCTAATTTTTCAAATCTTCTCATGTTGTTGTAAACATAAGCATTAACAATTCCAAAATCTCCTTTTTTTCTTGCAACTCTTAAAAATTTTCCATCTTCTTTTTTAGAAAGAGTTTCATCAAAACCACCAACTCTGTCAAAAATTAATTTGTCACAGAATATTAAGCCTGTACAAACACCAAAATTGTGTGCTAAGGATTTTATTTTCATTGAAAAATTGTAAATGAATTTGTTTGTTTGTGATTTTACTTTTGAAGTTCCAATGTTATATTTTGTTTTTTCAATTTTGTCTAAAATTTTGTTATCCATTTTTATGTCAGCATCTAAGAAAATTAATCTGTTATTAGAAGCATATTGTGCGCCAATGTTTCTTGCCCTAGATACTCCTTTAATTGGAAGCTCGATAACCTTGTTAGTATATTTTCTTGCAATGTCTGCAGTGTTATCAGTACAAGCATTACAGACAACAATGATTTCACCTTTAGTAATTGTCTTTAAGGTTTCTTCAATATATTTTTCTTCATTGTATGCAGGGATTATTATTGATAATGACATTTATTTAAAGAAAAATAGAGACTTTAAAAGAGTTTTGAATTCGTTATTTTTATAAATGCAAACACTTTGTTAAAAATAAAGGAGGTGAAATATGAACGCTATTGAAATTATGGCCCTTATTGTTGTGGTATTAGGTTTAGTAAAAATGATAGTTATTTTTAAGAATCCAAAATCTTGGATGGGTGTAGTAAATTTCTTTTTTAAAAAACCAAAAATAACTATGTGGGTTTCTGCAGTATTAGCAGTTGTGACATTATGGTTCTTGCTTCAAACATTTAGTATTGTACAAATATTTGGTGTAATTCTATTTGTGATGTTCTTATACTTGATGACTTTTGCAGCTTATTCAAAGGAGTTAATGCAAATGGTTACAAAGATGTTGAAAGATAAGCATATGTTAAGAAGAGCTATGTTACCTATTGTGATTTGGACTGCTTTGATGCTTTGGGCATTGTATGCACTTTTTCTTTAATTTTTTTTATTTTTTTTTAGAAAGTTTTAAAAAGAGAGTAAGATCCAAATTGATTCTATGGCAAAGGTTGTTTACATACCAGTTAAAGTTAAAGGTGCTGGAATAAAGGAATTAATGAATAAATTTGATATTAAAGAGAAATATGGGATAGTTACTACTATACAATATTTAGATGAAGTTAAAGAATTAGATCATTTCTTAGGACAAATTCTAGGGTGTAATATTAAATGTGTGAAAAATTCTGATGCTGAAGCTTTTTTGTATATTGGTACAGGAATGTTTCATCCATTAAATTTAGCTTTTCAAACTAAGAAAAAAATTTATATTTTAAACCCTATGTCAAAAGAATTTAAAGAGTTAGATGAAAAATATCTAGAAAAATTTGAGAAAAGAAAAAAGGGAATGTTGTTGAAATATATTACTTCTAAAAAAATTGGTATTTTAGTTTCTTCAAAACCTGGACAGAATAATATGAAGAAAGCTTTAGAGTTTAAAGAAAAATGTGGAAAAGAAGCTTATATTTTTATGTGTAATGAAATTAAAAATTTAGAAGATTTTAATGATATTGAATGTTGGGTTAATACAGCTTGTATTAGAATTTTTGAAGATGATTTTAATGTTCCATTAATTAATTTAGGTGATATAGAAAATGAGTTATGTTAAAGTAAGAGGAAAAACAACTTTTAGGTTTGAAGGTTTAGAGCCTGAAGATGTAATTAAATTTAGAAGAGGCGAAGATACTGTTACTTTGGGTATTCCTATGTTAGGAGAATATAGAGTTCCTATGGGAATTGAGGCTTGTGTTGACGGAGAATGGGTTGATCATCCTTCTGTATTTAGAGATAGAGATAACTTATTGTATTTTAGATTTAATGAAGGTAAAAATAAAGTAATTTTAGATAAACTACCTCTAAATTTTGCTTATTTTACAGAACCTTTAATTAAATCTGCAATTGCTGCAGGAATTTATGGTAAAATTAAAAGAAATTAAATTTTATCAAATAATTCTGCAACTCTTTCTTTACCAATTATTAAAATAAAATGTGCTAATTGTGGTCCTTTTTCTTTGTTTACTAATATTTGATAAGCTGCTTTGAAAAATTCTGCTGTAGGAACTTCATTAGCTTTTACTAAAGTATAGAAATGGTTGTGTAATTCTTTATCTGTCCATTCTTTTTCTTTTAGATCTTTTGAAAGCTGTTTGAATATTTCTTTCATTTCTTTTGATAATTTTAATTCTTTTGAAACTTCATTTTGTATTGTGAATTTAAATTCTTCAGGTGCATGATTTTCTAACCAGTTCTTTGCACATGTCGCTCTTAACTTAATTCTATCTTTGTCAGCTTTTGTTTTTGCTTCTGGATATGATGCTATTGTTTTTTCAATGTCCATTTCATTTATTTGTAAAAAATTGGTTAAATGTCTAAATGATGGTTGGAAAGGTAATTTTTTTGAAGGTTTGTTTACACAACTTAGTTGATAGATTCTTTTTTGTTTTTCTAAATCTTTAATTTTTTCTTTTCCAAAATAAGCTCTTTCAACTCTATCGAAATCTTCGTAGATTTTTATTACATCTGTGTCGAATGAAATTGAAAATTCAGCATTAGGCCTTGTTCCAACAAATAACCATCTAACAATTACTGGTTCATAAATTTCTAAACAACTACCAAGAGTAATTACATTTCCTGTTGAAGAAGAAATTTTTCCACTTCCTCCTTTTATCCCGATGAAGTCATATCTTTGGTATGTTGGAGCAGTCCAATTGTAAACCTCTTTAACAATCTCTTTACCAGTCATGAATGATCCACCATGTGTTGAATGATCTTTACCACCTGGTTCAAAGTCAACTTGTTCATGAGCCCACCTCATTGGCCAATCTACTCTCCATGGTAATTTTATGTAAGAAGCTTTTTTAATATCAGTATCAAATTCTTTTTTACAAGATGTACAAAGCATTTTTATTTTTGAATCTCCATCATAATCTGAAAATGTAACTTCATCCGTATTACAATCTGGACAATAACCTGAAATTGGTAACCAATCTTCTGAAAGAGCTTCTGTTCTATAATTATCAAGAATTTCTTTAATTTTATCTTTATTTTGTAATGCTTTTATCATACCTTCAACATATTCTTTATTTCTATATTTTTTTGATTGGTATAAATATTCTGGTTTAATTCCAACTCTGATAACATCTTCTTCTACTTCAATTTCATGATGTCGTGCATAACTATCTTCTTTGTCATATGGATCTGGAATGTCAACAATTGGATGTCTTAGATGTTTTTCTAACATTTCTTGTTTAGGCATATTTTTTGGAACCTTTCTAAATACATCATAATCATCCCAAGAATAAATAAATCTAACTTCCTTGCCAGCCTCTCTTAAAGCTCTTACAACTAATTCTACTGTCATAATTTCTCTAAAATTTCCTATGTGTACTGTTCCTGATGGAGTAATTCCAGCTGCACAAACATATTTCTTTTTATCACCTTTTTCAGCAATAATTTTTTTAACAACTACATCTGGCCAGATTAATACTTTTTTCTCCATCCAAATAATATTTTATTAGAAGTTTATAATATTTGTTGTTTGGGAAGCTTTTATAAATAACTTATTTTACTTTTTCTTTATGGATATTGTTGCGCAAGAATTTAAGACTCCAGGGAATATAGGTGCTTTAGCTAGAGTTATGAAAAACTTTGGTTTTAAGGATTTAGTTTTGTTGAATCCTAAATGTAATCATTTGGAAGATGAAGCTATTCATAGAAGTACAAATGCAAGAGATGTTTTAGAAAGTGCAAAGGTTGTTGATAAATTAAATTATGATACTATTATTGGAACTAGTTCTATTGTTGGGATGACTTATAGTCCAAGGAGATGTGCAATTAGTCCTGAAGAATTAAGTAAAATGGATTTGAAAGGAAAAGTTGCTTTGATGATTGGAAGAGAAGGTGATGGGATGAGTAATGAAGATTTAGAGATGTGTGATATTATTGTTTGTATTCCTTCTTCTAAAGATTATTCTGCTTTGAATGTTTCACATGCTGCAGGAATTATAATGTATGAACTGTTTAAAACTTCTGAAAATAGAGTTGGAAATGATACAAGCTATGCTTCAAGAGAAGAGAAAGATAGTTTTATGAAATTGTTAGATGAAAAGTTGAATGAAATGGATTTTATTGATGAAGAGAAAAAAAACACACAAAGAACAGTGTGGAAAAAGTTAATAGGGAAAAGAAATTTAACTAAGAGAGAGATTACAATCTTATTTGGTTTTATGAAGAAAATAAAATGATATATGAATTATCCAAGGAAAATGTAGATTTAGCAAGAGAAGAAGTTTTAGCTCTTTGTGTAAATAAAGAATTTGAGATCATTAAAAATTTTTTAATTTGTGAGGGAGTTGATTATAAAAGATTAGCTTTTACAAATAATGTTTTTGAAAATATTTTTGTTTCTGATAAAATTGAGGATATTGATTGGGAAAAATATTATACCGGAGATTTTTGTATTAGGTGTAATATTACAAGTAAAGAAAAAGAGTTGGCGAAAATAGTTTGGAATTCTTTAAAAGAACCTAAAGTAAAATTGAGAGGAAGTAAAAGCGAGTTTCATTTTTTTTATGTTCAGGATAAAATTATTTGTGGGAGAAAAATTTATCAGAGAGAAGAAAAGTTTCATTTGAGAAGACCTGATTTAAGACCTGGTTTTTTTCCTGTATCTTTGAAGCCTAAGTTGGCAAGAGCTTTAGTTAATTTAGCTGGAGTTAAGAAAGGGAAAATTTGGGATCCTTTTTGTGGAACTGGTGGAATTTTAATTGAAGCTGCTTTAGTTGGTTTAGAAGTTGAAGGAAGTGATGTTGATGAATTGATGATTAGAGCTGCTAAGGATAATTTTAAGAAGTACAATATTGATTGTAAGTTAGAAGTCAAAGATTCTAGAAAAGCAAAAGTTGAATGTGATGCAATTGTTACCGATCCTCCATATGGGAGAAGAGCTTCTTTGAAAAAAGTAGTTATAGAAAATTTGTATGAAGATTTTTTAAAAAATGTATATGAGTTTGTAGATACAGTTGTTTTGATGATTCCTAATAATTTAGAAGTAAAAACAAAGTATAAAGTTATGTTTGAAACTGAAGATTATGTTCATGCTTCGTTGACAAGAAGGATTGTTGTTCTAAATAAATAAAGCTAAAATTAAAGTTGAAATGCTCCAAATCCAAACAAAGAATTTACTTAACCAAGGGATCATATTTATTATAATTATTGCAAGTACAAAAAATGAAACTATTGTTAATAATTTTTTAGCTTTGATTTCATCTTTGAAGAAAAATAATGAAGCTGTGTATAACATTCTTCCACCATCAACTGGACCTAAAGGTAATAAATTGAATAAACCAATACCTATGTTAATTATGAATAACCATAATAATAATAGTGCAAACCAAGAGATAGTATTTTCAAATGGTGCTAAATAAGAATAATTTTCTTTTAATTCTTGTTCTTGTTCTAAACCTGAAATTCCAAAGAAAGCTATTGAAGAATTTTCAGGATGTTCTGCTGGAGTAACTAATATATCACCTTGGTCTGTTGTAAAAGTGACTTCTTCTCCAGGCTTTAAAGTGAGTACAACTTCAGAAAAAGATAAAGCATCTAAAGTTTCTTCTCCATTAATTTCAGTAATAGTAAAAGGGGTTTCTACATCTAATTCATATACAGGGTAATCTTCCATTAATTCATTAACAGTAATTCCTTGTCCATCATAAATATCTGAGACTAAAGGTGAAAAGATGAATAATGAAAATAATAATATCAAAATACCTAGAAGTATATTTGAAAAAGGTCCTGCTGCAAAAATTGAAAGTTGTTGAGCTGGTGTTTTTTTAGCTAAAGTTTTTTCATTAGGTTCTACAAAAGCTGCTAGTATAGGTCCCATAAATGCAAAGCCAGAACTTTTAACTTTAACTTTATGTAATTTAGCAATAACTCCATGAGAAAATTCGTGAATAACAGCAGTTATGAAAATTGCAATAACCCAATGCCAAAAAGAAAGTGCAGGTGCTCCAGGAATATCAATCCCAGGAAGAACAGGTGCAATTGCAGGTTGAGTTCCAGGAATAAAAATTAAAGCTAAAGTTTCTTTAACTAATATATAGAGCATAAAAACCATTCCCATAAAACCTACACCAATTCCAGTGTAAGATAAATATTTTAAAAATCTTGGGAAAGCATTTGCTATCTTTTCCATAGTTTTTAATCCTAGCTTAGTTTTATAGAGTGCAAATATTTTTGCTTGAACAATAAATTTATTTTTATGAGTGAAATAGAAGATTAAAATAATAGAATAAAATATTATAATTGAAATTAAGTCCCAGTTCACCACCTTTTAAAATCCTCTTTTATTTTTTACTTTTGATAGGTCTAAATGCTTTAGCGTTACACTTTCTACATTTTACTTTACCAGAAAGTACTCTCATAATATCAGTTCTGATTTTTGCTTTACACTTCTTACATACAAAGACTCTTTTGAAAAGTCTACCCATAGTTGCATCGAATCTTGCCATTTTTAATCTCTAACTTCCTTCATAACTTTATCTTCAAGTATAATCCAATAAAGTACAGTTACACCTTCTTTAACTTTCTCTTTTAATTCACTTGGAATTTCTAAATCAAATGTTTCATATGTTTCCATATCCATTACATTTGCTTTGTCTCCAGTAACTGAAAGTATTTGTGCTGTTTTTTTACCTATAATTGGTGAATCTAATTTATCATGTCCAGGCATAAGTTTTACTGTTTTCTTCCCATCAATTAAGGAAACAGCTTCAATACGACATTTTGCATGTCCGTGTTTTCCTGGTCTTGAAATATCAAGATTTTTTACTACACATGCTTTACCATCAAAGACTACATATCTTCCTGGTTTTGCATCTGTTGCGTGAATTTGCTTAACTTCTCCCATAGAATGTAAAAAATTTAAGAGCTTTATAAACCTTTTGATGTAATAGGAAAGAAAAGTAATAAGATATATAAAGAAAAAGAAGATTTTTGTTTTTATGGTAGATTTAATTTTAGAAGGTTTTAGAAGATTTATGGGTCGGAATCCAAGATATGATATGGTTAAAACTGGTGGGGTTGTTGAATTATTATTAAATGAAAATAAAAATGAGGGTGATTTTGTAGTTGTAAGTAAACCTGTTTATGTAGAAAAATTAATGGATCTAAGAGCTGTTCCTTATAGACATGCAAGAAATAAATCTTTCTTTGATGAAAAATTTAGGGAAATTATGTTGAAGGATGCTGCTGATAGTTTAAAATTTAATGTTGCTCCCTTTGTAGATTCAGTTGTAATTAGTCCTTTTTCAATTGTTAATACCTCAATTAGAAGAAATCAAGATAGGGGTTTTATAGTATATAGACTAGGTGTTCAATTTTTGAGTAAAGGTTTTGAAGGAAGTTCTAGTTTTTTAGAAGATGGTGTTTTTTCAAAAGATAGAGCATTTGGATATGATCTTGAAACTGGAGTGAATTTTAATATTAAAAAAGATCCATTTGGAAAAGATGTTCAAGTTAGAATTTATGAAAGTAGACCTAGTGGTGATGAAGTAAGATTTGAAGGAAAAGCCAATTGGTCATATGAATTAGTTCAAGGTGTTTTTAGAGCAAGGCTTGAAGAACAAGTAAAAGTAGATGCTAAAAATATTTCAAAGGCTTATGGCGAAATCCAAGCAGTTAAATTAAGTCCTATGAGAGCTGGTAGAAATTATTCTCGGACTCCTAGAGGGCAAAGAGGATTTTGTGTTGCTGTGAGTTATTTATTTTAGAACTTTTCTAAATCTTTTTTTAATTTTTTATTTGGTTTGTTTTTTTTCTCTAAGGATTTGATTTTTAATTCTAAGTCTGAAACTTTTTTATTTAGAATTGCAATTGCTATCCAAAGTTGAGCTTTAGAAGATTCTTTGTAAAGAGATTTTTCTTTTGAAACTTCTTTGATAAAGGCTTCAAAGTGTTCTTTTATTTTTGGATCTAAATTATCTCTCCACATCTTCTAAAATTTTGTTAAATGCTTTTATATTGATTATTGTTTTATAATCGGAAGTTATTTAAATAGAGGTTAAAAAATGGAGAATTATGTCAAGTGTATCATGTTTAAAAAAGCAAAGAACATTGCAAGAAAAATATGTAATGAGAATTGAAGTTCCTTTAGAATTACATAAGGATGGATTTTTTCAATTACAAATTTCTTATTCCATTCATCAAATGGGTGATCTGCCTTATACAAGATTATGTGTTAGAGAATTAGGTAATCCTTTTCTTAATGATTGTTCTATTTCTGAACAAGATAATGGTAATGGGATTTACTCTATAACTACAGGTCAAAAATCAAGAGGTAGGGAATTAAGTGGTTTAGAGGCTTTAGCAAAAAATCAGGATGCAATTAGTGATTTTTCTGAAGATGCTAAAAGATTATTAGGATATTTGTTTGATCATCTTGAATTACAATAATAAGTTTTATATACTAATAATTTAATTCTTATTCTATGAAAGCTAAGAAAGGTGATTTTGTAGAAGTTGTTTATACTGGCAGATTAGATGATGGACATATCTTTGATTTGAATGATAGAGAAGTTGCTGAAAAAGAAAATTTAGATCAGAAAGCTTTAGCACCAAAAACAATTGCTTGTTTAGGTGAAAAAGATTTAGTTCCTGGATTAGATAATTTTTTGATAGATAAAGAGATTGGTGAAAAGTTAAAAGTTGATTTGAAAGCAGAAGAAGCTTTTGGAAAAAAAGAAGCTGATTTAATCCAAATGGTTCCTGTAAGTAAATTTAAAGAGCAAAAAATTAATCCTGTTCCTGGTTTAAGATTAAATATTGATAATATGGTTGGTATTATAAAAATTGTTTCTGGTGGAAGAGTTATGGTAGATTTTAATCATGCTTTAGCTGGAAAAAATGTGCATTATGAAGTTTTAATGAAAAGAGAAGTTACTGATATTAAAGAAAAGGTTGAAAGTTTTCTAAAATTGAGTTTGAATTTAAAAGAGTTAGATGTTAAAGAAAATGAAGGAAATGTTAGTGTAAAATTAGCTTTACCTGATCAATTGCATGGAGCAGTTGAAGAACAAGTGAAGAAAAGGGTAAAAGAAGTTAAAAGTGTCAAATTTGAGAAATAATTTTTTTTTTTATATAGATTCGTAAGTTTTATATATAGTTAATTTGAATCTTTTTTTATATGAGTAATCTAAAAAATTTATATCAATTGTTAGGGGTTGATCCTAAAGCTCCAGATTTTGTTGTTAAAGCAGCTTATAGAGCACATATGTTAAATGGTGGTCATGAGGATGTTGGTGGTAGTTTTTCTAAAGGTGTTTCTTTCAATAAAGCAAAAGAAGTTCTTTTAGATCCTGTTAATAGAGCTGCATATGATAAAGCATGGAGAAAGCAAAATGAAACTCAAATTGGTAATTATCAAGTTTTAGAACAAATTGGAGAAGGTGGATTTGGTGTAACTTACAAAGCGAGAGAAGTTACTTCAGGAGCATTGGCTTGTTTGAAACAAAATATTCATATCTCTTCAGATGATATTGTAATTATGGAAAGAGAATCAGAAATATTAAGTAGACTTCATCATCATTCTTTACCTGGATATAGATCTTTTTTTAGACTTGAAGATGGAAGCTGTGTTTTAGCAATGTCTTATGTGGAAGGATTTTCTTTAGATAAAATTGTTGAAAAAAGAAGAACTGAAGGAAAAGTTTTAGAACCTGAACACGCTGCTTGGATGACTCAAAGACTTCTTAATGCTTTAAATTATATGCATTATCATGGAATTGTACATGGAGATGTAAAACCAGCAAATATAATGATTAAAGCAAGAGAACATAATGCTATTTTGGTAGATTTTGGTTTTTCAACTTTAAGACCAAAAAAAGGTGTTAAGCCTGAAGGGTATACTGAAGTTTTTGCAGCACCTGAAATTTTAAGTTTAAAACCTCCTTTGAGACAATCAGATTTATATTCCTTAGGTGTTACTATGATTTATGCTTTAGGTGGTAATCCAGCTACACATTGGTATCCAGATAGTGTTCCTAAACCAATGCAAGAATTTTTTAATGAATTTTTAAATCCTGTTCCTTTGAAGAGACCTGTTTGGGATAAAGTTGATTTAGTTAAAAAAATATCTACTTTAAGAAAAAGTATTTTTGGTAGATCACAATCAAGTTTGGAGTTGGTGGTATAAAAAATGGCAAGAGTAATTGTAACTGTTCCTCCGTATGCACCTTTTTTAGAAAAAATTGCAAATCATCCAGTTGTTGAAGGTTTTAGATTGAATACAGTAATGCCTTTGAGAGATGGAGAGAATGTAGAAAATTTATTAGGAAGATTAAAAGAAATTGCAGCACCTAAACCTTTGTGGATAGATCTTAAATGTAGACAATTGAGAGTATCAAGAGGACGTTTTTTTGATGTACCTAAAAACCCTACTGTAATAGAAGTTGAAGGAAAAAAAGTTATTTTAGATCCTTCAAATCCTAAAGCTTATGGTGATTTAAGAACTCCACCTTGGGCTGTTTTAGAATTAGATCATGAAATTGAGTTAGATACAAGTAAACCTGTAAAATGTTATATGAATGATGGTTTAGATAGGGCATTAATTGTTGGAGTTAGAAATGGAAGAGAATTAGTTATGTTAGATGGACCAGAGAAACTTGTTGGTGGTGGTGAGTCATTAAATATTATGCATCCTAGTTTGAAAATTAAAGGTTATCTTACTGATTTAGATAGAGAATATATTGAAGCAGGAAAAAAAGTTGGTGTTAATACAGTTATGTTGTCTTTTTTTGAAGGGGCAGAAGATTTGAATGATCTTCTTGAAATTAATCCTAATGCAGAAGTTGTAGCAAAGATAGAATCTGAGAAAGGTTTAGGTTTTGTTAATAATGATTATGCTCAGTTAGCTGGTGGTTTAAGATTAATGGCAGCAAGAGGTGATCTTTATGTTGAAGTTAGAAGACCACATTTAATTTTGAATGCAATGAGAGATATTGTTGAAGCTGATTCTGAAGCAATAGTAGCATCAAGAATTTTGCCTTCTTTGAGAAGAGGTTATACTCCTTCAGCTCAAGATATTTCAGATTTAGGATTTTTATTAGAAATTGGTTATGATCGTTTTATGGTTGGAGATGATATTTGTTTTAAAGAAAATAGTTTGCTTGGTGCATTAAATATTATTAATGCTATTAGTGAAACTTATCAACCAAGAAAAATAATGTTATAGGAGAAAATAAGAAAATGGGATATAGTTGGGGATCAGATACAACACAACAATGGACTGGAGATAAAGGTGGTTTTGATTATGGAGAAGCTGAACAAGAATATGATGCAAGTAAAGCTTATGTTAAAAATCCAAAAACTGCTACTGGGCCAAAGTTGAATAATGATATGAGTCAGGCGTATGAAAAATCAAAGGTGGTTATGGATGCAGGTTTAACAGCTCCAGAGATGGAATTGTTAAGTCATTTAGGTAAAGATGATATATTGATTACAAATGGACGATATGATAGCGCTGAAAAAGTTTTAGATGCTGTAGGTACACTTTACACAATGGTGAATAGGTCTATAGATTTAAACCCTAATCAAATTGTTTTAGTTAATTGTCCTGGAAATGAATTTAGGTTTAATTATAAGGGTAGATCTAATGTAGAAGCTTTGAGATCTTTTGTTGAAGATGGTGGTTTTTTAGTAACAACAGATTGGGCTTTACAGTCAGTAATTATGAGAGGATTTGAAGGTTATATTAAAAGGGGAAGTAGAGATACAAGTAATGATCTTGTTGAAGTAGATTTAGTAGCAGAAGGTTCACCTTATACAAAAGGTTTAGGTGGAGGATCTTTAAGACCTGTTTGGTGGTTAGAAAGTAGTAGTTATCCTATAAAGATTACAAGAGAAAGTGAAGTTGATATTTTGCTTTCAAGTAGTGAGATGGGTAGGAAATATAATGATGCACCAATTGCGGTTAAGTTTCCAGTAGGACAAGGACGAGTTGTTCATGTTACTAGTCACTTTTTCCTTCAGCAGTTACATACTAAGTATGAAGCTCAAGCACAGAAAACAGGATTAGATTTTGCAACTAAATTTTTAGGTATGGCACAAGATCAAGCTGAGGCTATTGGAGAATTAGATAATATGGCTTTTGGAGCTTTAGAAAGTGCTTATACTTCTGTTAGATTTATGCATAATATTTTCTTGCAAAAATTAAGAGCTAGAGAAGGAATTGATCAAAGATTGTTAGATGCTAGAGCTATGCCATTGATTGGGGCAGCTACTGCTAGAACTGTTAATCAATTACCTGATGGAAGGAAAAAAAGTCAGAGATTGTTAAAGGGATAAATTTTTATTTTTTTATTTTAATATGAAATATTTAAGATTAGTTGAAAAGAAGGAAATAAGAAAAGGTTTTGGTTATGTATTTAGAACTTTTGATGGGAGGCCTGTATTGTCAACAAGTAATTTTTTAGAAGATTCTTTTGAAAAACAAAATAAATGGAAAATTGGTGTAAGTTTATCGACTGGATGTGATGTTGGTTGTATTTATTGTTTTACTAGAAATTTAGATTTTTATAGGCCTTTAAGTGTAGAAGAAATTGTTGAACAAGCAAGTTTTGTTTATGATCAAAATAATTTTTCAGATAAACAAATTGATGAAGTTAAAATTGAAATGAAAGAGATGGGTGATCCAGCTTTGAATGTAGATGGGGTTTGTGGTGCAATAAGAATTTTGAATGATAAATTTTTAAATTTATTATATGTTGTTTCAAGTTCTGGTGTAAAAAATTATTCTTTGTTTGAAGAATTGAAAAAAGTGAGAGATGAAGATATAGAGATCAGATTACAATTTTCTTGTCATACTACTGATAATGAACAGAGAAGAATTTTGAGTCCAAGATTAGATATGTTTTCTTTGGAAGAAATTTCTGAAGTTGTAGAAAATTGGTATGATGAAAATCAAAAAGTAACTTTAAATTTTGTTCCATTTAAAAAATTTGAATTATCTAGTTCAAAAATTGTTGATTTATTTGATCCAAAAAAAGTTTTTATTAAGATTTCTTATGTTGATTTTCATGATTTTGTTAAAAAAGAGGGTTTGTTAGATAAAGAAATACATCAAATACAGGATTTTGTTGAAAGTTTAAGGAATTCAGGTTTTAATTTAGCTTATAGGAACAAATAAAATTCAATATAGTAACTTAAGCATAATTAAGTTTATAAATTTCTTATAGTAAAAGTTAGTTCTATGGATACTATTTTTCAACAAGCAAGTGATAGAGCTGAAGAAGAAAAGGGAAGAAAAGTTCATGCTATTGATGAAGAACTTGAAGCTATTATAGCTAGACAGAAGTCTAAAATTAAGGTTGTTGGCTGTGGTGGTGGAGGAAATAATTCTATTACTAGAATGAGTGATGTAGGTATTATTGGTACAGAAACATTGGCTATTAATACTGATGCTCAGGATTTATTGTATACTAATGCAGATGTTAAGATCTTGGTAGGAAAAGAGTTGACTCAAGGTCTAGGTGCTGGTTCTAATCCAAAAGTTGGTGAGGATGCAGCTAGAGAGTCCGAGGCAGAGATTAAACAAAAGATAGCTGGTGCAGATATGTTATTCATTACTTGTGGTTTAGGAGGTGGTACTGGAACTGGTACAGCTCCTGTGGTTGCAGAAATTGCTAAGAAAGGTGGAGCATTAACAGTTGCTATTGTTACTATTCCTTTTGAAATGGAAGGACAAAGAAGATACGAGAATGCTATGATTGGTTTAGAAAAATTAGAAAAAAATGTTGATACTTTAATTGTTATTCCTAACGATAAATTACTAGAATTGGCTCCTGATTTGCCATTGCAAACTGCTTTTAAGGTTGCTGATGAAATTTTAACAAATGCTGTTAAAGGAATTGCTGAATTAGTTACAAAAACAGGTTTAGTAAATTTAGATTTTGCTGATATTAGAGCAGTTATGGGAAATGGTGGAGTTTCTATGATTGGAATTGGAGAAGCTGATTCGGATAATAGAGCTATGGATGCTGTAGAAAAAGCAATTAATAATCCTTTGTTAGATGTTGATATTACTGGTGCTTCTGGTGCTTTAGTTAATGTTCTTGGTGGAAACGATATGACTTTGGAGGAAGCTAAGCAAGTTGTTGAGTCAATTTCAGGTAAATTGGATGACGATGCAAGAATTATTTGGGGAGCTCAAATTTCTGAAGATCTTGGTAGTGGTTTGAAGGTTTTATTGATTGTTACAGGAGTTAATAGTCCACAGATTTTAGGACATGTACCAAAAACTGACAAACAAAAAAAGGAAATTGAAAGTGAATTGGGTATTGAGTTTGTTTAATCTTATTGAGGTAAAAAATGTTTGAAGCATTATTTGAAATTATAAAACATAGATATTTTCTTATAGGTACTGGTAGCTTATTTACTGCAAGCTTATGTGGTAATTGTATTTTAGATGTTAAAGATGATTTAAATTCTGATTTTGTTGAAGATAATAATTTAGAAGAAAGGAGTTATAGGTCTGTATATGTTGAAGCTGAAGAAGAAGTTAAAACTGGTGATGATAAAGATCATTTTCTTGAAATAGGTCATCCTTCTACTTGGACTAGTGGAGATGAAATTAAAGTTATTTCTACTGGAGATTTAGAAGAATTAGTTATTGAAGAAATTGATGATGGTAATTGTTTAGCTGATTCTAGTGATGTGAAAGCTCCTGAAATTATTGGTTTGAAAGTGATAAAAAAAGGAGATAATGCGTATTTTTATGGTCGAGTGAGTGATGAGGGATCTGGTTTAAGTTATGCTTCTGTTAGTGTTTTTAAGAGAGATACTCTTCAAGCTTCTTATATGGATGATTTGAATGGGATTAATGAATTTGAATTAGATGAGTCTTATTTAAGAGAAGTTGAATTTGGAGATTATAGAAGTTATAAAATCAATATTGGTCTAAGGGATTGTTCAAGAAATACTCGGAATTATTCTGTTAAGTGTAAAGGTGAAGGTTATTGTAAAGTTTTGGAATAGGAAGTTTTATAATTAACTTGTTGTCGTTTTTTTATTATGAATAAAGAACAATTAAAATATTTGGGAAGTGGACTAATTTTTTCAGATGTATACTATACAAGTATGGGAGTAACTTTATTAAATTCTGCATCATTGGTTTTTAATCTTATTCAAGGTAATGTTGTTTCAAGTGGTCTTTTTCTCGTTAATCTTATACCTTTTGCTGGTTATACATTCATACAATCTGTATTAAGAAAATCTGATCTAAAAGGTGATGACAAAATAGGTTTAAAATCTCTTACTAAGATTAAATCTGATGTTGATAATTTCCCTTTACAACATGTTGATGAAGTTATAATTAGTGATTCGTTTGGTTTAGAAGCAATGTTAAAAAGAACTTCTGATAAAGAGAAAAAAGAGTGGGGTGTGCCATTTTTTTCGGAACTCAAAGATGGTAATGCTGAAATTTCTAGAATTCATAATCCTTATTCAGATGAATATGTAATATTTAGTAATTTTATGAGTTTAGGGTTAAATTTTGATAAATTATTTGAAGATGAATATAATGGGTTTCAACATTTTCATCCTATTTCAGGTGTTTCAAGTTATTATATTTGTAGACAAGATAGAGTTAAACCTAAATTAGAAATTAATTTACTTTCATTTAATGTTAAGGAAAAGCCAGTTGTTATTGGTTTTAATAGGTTACATACTTATGTTCCTTTAGATGGTGATCAAACAAAGTTACAAAAGGCCTCTTTTAAGGATATTTATAGATTTTTAGGTTAGTTGTTGTCCCTGTGTAGTTATTACAGAATCGAAAGCTTTATATATTAGTTCTCTTTCTGTTTTTATACGATACTTGTATCGTGGGAAATAAAAAAAAAATGGTAACAATGCCAAGTTGGGTAAATAAAAGGAATGGAAAATTTGCTGGAGTAGGAGCTGCATTAGTTGGTGCTGGTCTTTTAGGTGGATATTTTATGCCTGGATGTAATGATACAGAAGCTACAGAACCTGAAGCAACTGAAGAAATTTTAGTTATTCCTGTTGTTCCAGAAACAGATGAACCTGTTGAGGAAAAGGAAAAACCTAAAAGAGTAATCGTAACAGTTGATGATGTTTGTGCTGGAGCTAAAAGAGACAGAGAAGGACCTACTTATGATAGTAAACCTCAAGCTTATATTAGCGGTGGACATCTATTATTAGAAGGTGTAGTTACAGATAAACAAGGTATTAGATCTGTAGGAATTTATGCATTTAGAGATGCTGGATTTTTAGGAACAGATGCTTTATACAGTCTACCAAATGTTCAAATCGATGGAAGAAATGATTTAAATTTAAGAGATTTAAGTGGATTTAGTTTTCCAACAGATAAGAGAGCAGATATTGGTTTAGTTGTTTATGGTTGTGACGGTGAATCTTTGAAAATTCCTTTTGGAAAAATTGGTGGAAGAAAAGCAATTTCAGAAGCTAATGCAAAGAAAACACGAACTTATCTAAGATAAATTTTTTTTAATTTTTTAATTATATTTCTTTAATTTCAGAATCTACTGGAACTACAAATCTCATACCCATACCCATTTTCATTAAAGCAGAAAGTAAAGCCATATGTTCTTTTCCAGAACCTGATGTAAAGTTAACAGCAATTTCACCTGAAAGTTTATCCTTTAATTCATTCTGAATTTCATTTCTCATAACTTCCATACCTTTATTTACGTCGACTAGAATAAAATTAACTTTTTTATTTGATGTGAACTTTTCTTTACCAAAATCATTTGTAATTAAATGAATATTATCCCATGCATGATTATTAATTAAACGAGCAACTTCAATCCATGTACCCTTACCAGTACTTAAGCAACATATTAAGTCTGTCATATGTATATTATATGGTGATTTATAATATATAAGCATTACTAGCTTAAGCAATATATTAACTCTGCTGGATAAACAGTTTTAAAGTCTAAAACTATAGCATATAGCATGGTTGATGAGCAAATTCGATTTATCTGTAATAATTGCAGGTATAAATTTAGAAGAAAAAAAGATTGGGATAGCTATATTTGTCCTTATTGTGGGAAAAGTTCCGTCGAGAGAGAGAATACAATTAATAAAATGATTATGGACGAACTTTAGTTTTTCCTTGTTGCCAGTCTTTTAAAATCATTTTAGCAGTTGATATAATGTCAGGTACACCACCTTTTTGTAATTTATTGTATTTTATTGCAATTGATTCAAGAATATCATAAGAATCTTCAAGTTCTTCTACTCTGTAATATGAACAAATTGTTCTTTTCTTAGTTTCTATTAATTCTAGAGCAACAAGATCAGGATCTTTTACTTTGTTAAAATCTAAAGCATTGATTAAAGCTAATTTTGTTTCATCTTTTTCCATATATGGAAGAACTCCTGGTGTGTCAACTAAATAAATTCTTTCTGAAATCTTTAATGTTTGTCTTCTTTTTGTGTAACCTGAAATTGAAGAAGTTTTTGCAGATTTTCTTCCCTTTAATGTATTGATTAAAGAACTTTTTCCAGTGTTAGGATAACCTAGTACACCGACGGTAACTTTCTCTTTTCTTGCTAATGATAGGATCTTTTTCTTAAGAATTGTTGTTCCAAATTTTTCTCTTGAAGAAACAAAAATACAATTTCCTAATTTCTTTTTCCACTTTTCTAATTCCGCTTTTTCAACTAAATCACATTTATTTAATATGTAAATGATTGGTCTGTGGCTAGTTTTTTCTCTTAATTCTTTGTTTGAAGATAATTCTGGAAACCTTGCATCTAAGACTAATAAAAGGATATCTGAATCTTTTATTACACGTTTAATGATGTCCCAAAAATTTTTCATGCTTAAAACTAATATTAGTTGTTTATTAAAGCTTACTTTTTAATAGATAGGTGTGAGTATATGAATGATTATAAAGATTATTACAAAAAAGACTTATATGGATAAAAAATTATTTTTAATAATTATAGTCGTGTTAACTCTGTTAATAAGTTTGGAAGCAGTATATTCTAATGAAGTTTTAAGTGAAGATTCTTATGATTATGAAGATTTTTTTATGACTCAAGATAGGAATGTTGAAAGAGTTTTCTTTTTAGTAGGTGATGTAAAAATGGGAGAGTGGCATATATGAAAAAAATAAAAATTTTAGTTTTGGTTTTGGTTCTTTTGTTAAGTTTTCAAGTAGCTTTGGCAAGTGATTGTGATGATTACTGTCAAGATGAAAGTTATGATTATGGTTCTTGTAAAGAAACTACAGAAGAGGGTTTTTGTGACGGTAATGATGATGATGATGTCTTTGGTTTTGAGTATTGTGAAGATCTAGAAAGATGTTGTTGTGGTAATGATGATGGTTCTGATGAAAGTACTGATGATAATACTGATGATGAATTAGAAGGTAATGTAGTTGAAGAAAATTCTGAAGAAGGAAGTAGTTGTCCTAGTTATGATGAATGGGCTAGTGTTTGTTCAAAATCAAGTGCAGAATTATTCTTTTGGTTGATGTTATTTATAGTAATAGTTTTAGTAATAGCAAACTTGTTAAGTCCAAAAAAAGAAGATTTAGAAGATGAAGACGAACTTAATTTGGAATAACAGCAATTTTTTTATCTTTTTCTCCAATTCTTAAGTTCTTTAGAGTATAAGCTTTAATTCCTTGAGATTCTGCCCATTTCTTTGCAATTTCTTCGCTTTTGAAAGTTTTTGGTCTAGTTTTTCTTATTCTATTTTGTGGTCTTTTTAATCTTAGACCTGTAGCTGAACCATTTCTTCTCTTAGCTCTTGTGTGTACTTTAACCATGGGTTGGAGTTATTTATTGGCCTTTATAAAGCTTTTGAGTGCTACTCTTAAGTGGTGTTAAAAACAAAGGTTTATAAAGGGTTTGTTATTTTCTAGTGGTAATTAAACTCGCGAGGTTATAAAAAATGAATAGAAATATGTTATTAAGTCCAATTTTAGCTGCTAGTTTGTTAGCTGCAAATGTTGCTAGAGCGGATGATATGTGTGAAGACGCAATTAGAGTAGAAGTACCTGAAGGTCAAACTGTTTGGGGTAAAACTGCAGTTGCTTTAGTGGGTCACTACGATGGAATTGAACAAAATTTAGAAGAAACTCAAGAAATTGCTGAAGCTTTGATGAAAGGTGGAAGAATTTATGAATTAAATATGGCTTGTGCTGATGAAGCTACAAAAGAATTGTATTTAGGTTCAGATACACAATGGGTTGATTATGGTTATGATAT
Organism: archaeon; assembly: GCA_018692925.1. Taxonomy (GTDB): domain Archaea; phylum Nanobdellota; class Nanobdellia; order SCGC-AAA011-G17; family GW2011-AR17; genus BS150m-G60. Next base: position 14,993 of record JABHLH010000013.1, on the reverse strand, counting down.
AGATTGGGGAAGTTTCTCAATGATTAGAACAACTAAAACAAGATTTGATGACGATGGAAATCTTATTCCAGAATTAATGTTTAGAACTAGAAATGGTGAAGATGGAATTTACTTCGACAATGTTAGCTCATTCTTAATGCCTAAAGATATGTTAGGTGAAGAAGCTAAAGAAGCTGCTGAAGATGATGGATGTATTGACGAAGAAGAATTAACTGGTTTAACTGGAAGAGTTCTTGCTTTAGAAGTTACAATTGTAGATCATGAAGAAAGAATTACAAAATTAGAATTAAATTATACTGGACAAACTACTAATGAAACAAATAATGTTATTGTTGTTCCTGGAACAGCACCTAATGTTGTTGTTATTCCTGAAGCTGCTCCTGTTGTAAAATACGAAGAAGCTAGAAGTGTTTTTGGTAACTTTGGATTAAGTGCTGTTTACTTAAAAGAAAATAGTAGACAAGACAGTGGTGCAAACTTATCTGGAAGTGGTTTAGAATTTGTTGGTGGATTAGCTATTCCTACAGGTATTGGTGCTTTAGTTATTCAAGCTGATGTTTTAGGTGCAAAAATTAACTATGACGATGCAAGATTAAACAAAGTTGGTTTAATTGATGCTACAGGTTTAGTTGCTTATGCAATTCCAATGAATGGAAATTTAGCTTTATTAGTTGGTGGAAGAGCTGATGCAAGATTTGCAGATGTTCATTACGCTGGTGTGGATGCTAATACTTCAAGAAAAACTGTTGCAGTTGAAGCTGGAATTACTTTAGATACTGAAAATGTTGATTTAGGCTTTGGTGTTTATGGTGGAGTTGGTAATGTTAGAACTGATGTTGATTTAGAAAATTATAATATGACAGTGGATCCAACAACTGTACTTGGTGCAGAAGCTGGTTTAATTTATTCAGTTGGTCCTGTTGATTTAGAAGCTGGTTTAGTTCTAAGTAAATATACTGGTACAAAAACTTCACAAGATGCAGGTCAAATTTCTGATGTTGATGCATATGTTAATCCAAATTTAGGTTTAGGTTTAAACTTAGGTCCTGTTGAATTAGGAGTAGGTTATGAATTACTAAATATGGGTAATGGTGCAAGTGGTGGAAATACAAGTTATTCACATGTAGGAAAAGCTGGAGTTAAAGTTAACTTTTAATTGAGGTAGATGGAGGACAAAAATAAAATGATGAAAAAAACAATTTTAATCTTATTGTTTTTAATCCTAGCAATGAGTGTAGCTAGTGCTGGAACTGTTGTAATTGATCCAACAAGTCCAAGTACAGAAGATACACTTAATGCATTTGTTGAAGGAGAAGAAAGTACAAGCTTCGATTTCTATTGGATTAAAGATGGAGCAACTTATAAATCAAGTACAGGTAGTTCATCTAGTTTAGGTAGCTCAGTTACTGACGCTGGTGAAATCTGGACAGTTTCTGTTTGGGTGCCTGAAAGTGCTTGGTATGATAGTTTTGAATATGGAAGTGCTAGTGTTACAATCGAAGGAGATGTACCAACATTTGATTATGGTAATGTAGTTATTGATCCTTCTGAGCCTTGTGATGAAGATAATTTAACAGGTTATGTTGAAGGTTATGAAGATACTACATTTGATTTTTATTGGATGAGAGATGGAAGTGTTTATTTATCAGAAACTGATAATGAATCTGTTTTAGATGATTCTTATACAGCAGTTGATGATACATGGATATTATCTGTTTGGGTTCCTGAAAGTGCATGGTATGATAGTTTTGAAATCGGAAGTGCTAGTGTTACAATTGATAGTTGTGATGATGTAGTAATTGAAGAAGATGAAACTTATGCACCTGCAGTTACAGATATTTTCTTTTCAGTTGATGAAGGAGAATTTGTAAATGTTGATGTTGTTTATACAAATAATTTTATGACTTACTTTTTTTATAGTAGCATGACTGATTTAATGGAAAGTCAAACAATTTATGTTTACGATTCTGATTCTTTAGAAGATGAATTAAGATATGAATTTGGTTTACCTTTAGCAGATTTAATTGGTGAATGGCAAACTGTTGTTGGCGATGCTGGTGTTTATGAAACAAGTATGAGAGTTATGGATACTGATTCAAACATTTCAATTGGAAATATTACAATTACTGTAAATGAAGAAGAAGTGGAAATTGAAAATATTTGTCCTGTTGTTAGTGCAGAAGATATTACAGTTTATGAAGGTGAATTAGCTGTTGCTGATTACATAGTTTCAGATGCTGATGGAGATATTTTAATTACATCATTTAGTGAGCCAATGGAAAATAACGGTCAGTGGCAAACTGAAGAAGGCGATGCTGGTGTTTATGAAGTTACTATTACAGTTACTGATAATGAGTGTGAAATTACAGATACCTTTTTAGTTACAGTTTTAGCTGAAGATGTTGAAGTTGAAAATACTTGTCCTGTTGTAAGTGTAGAAGATATTACAGTTTATGAAGGTGAATTAGCTGTTGCTGATTACACAGTTTCAGATGCTGATGGAGATATTTTAATTACATCATTTAGTGAGCCAATGGAAAATAATGGTCTGTGGCAAACTGAAGAAGGAGATGCTGGTGTTTATGAAGTTACTATTACAGTTACTGATAATGAGTGTGAAATTATTGATACATTTTTAGTTATAGTTTTAGCTGAAGAAGTTGTTGATGATAATCAAGCACCTGAATTAGATGACATTGAAGATCAGTATGTAGAAGAAGGTGAAACTGTTGAAGTTGAAGCTTCTGCTAGTGATGCTGATGGAGATGATCTAAGTTATACCTTTGAAGGTGTAGATGAAGCTGATGTTAATGATAATCAGTTTACATGGACAACTGAAGAAGGAGATGCTGGTGAATATATTGTTTTCGTTACTGTAAGTGATGGTGAATTAAGTGATTCAACATACTTTAGAATCTTTGTTTCAGAAGCTGATGATGATGGCGATGATGACGGAGATGATGATGGTGACAATGATGGTGACGATGATGGTAATGATGCTGATGGAAGTAACTATGAAGGTACTGACTTAAGTGTTTCAGAAGTATTAGTTATGAATGCAAACAATTTGTACTCTGCTTATGATGTTTCTGGTTTAAGCTTAGAAATCAGTGGTGCTTACTTTGTTGAAAATGGTTATCTAGAAACTGACTCTGGAGATAATGAAATTAAAGTTTATATTGAAATGTTAAATAAAAATAGTTTCGATGCTCAAAACTTAGATATTAGTTTTATTATCGCTGGTGAAGAATGTTTTGCAAGCTTTAGTGACTTAGATAGAAATGAAAAAGGATATGCTGTTTATACAGTAGAAATTCCAGAAGGTTTAGAAACAGGAAAATATGGATTGGAAGTTTCAATTGAAAATGAAGATCTAGATTATAGTGAAGTAATCAACTTAGAAATTACAAGTTTAGGTGATTTAGTTGAATATAATACTGTAAGCGATGATCCAGTTGTAAAAACATTTTGGGATAATCTAATGGATTTTCTTAAATCTATTTTTTAATTTTTTTTTAATATTTGTTCAAGTTTTTTTAGAAATTCTAAATCTCTTTTTTGTATAAATTCACCTTCATAATTTTTAGGCGTATCATTTTCAATTTGTGAAATTGCTTCTTTTAATGGTAACCAAATTATTTTGAAACCTTGACTTAATTCTTTTTCTGTAAAATCTGGCTTTCCTTTAGAAATAATATTTCCATAAAAACAATAAGATGTTTGTTTTAAATCCCATTTTGATCTGAATTCAATAATTTTTCCAACTTCTCCATTTATCTTTATGGTACTTCCTACTTCTTCTAAACATTCTCTTATAAGGGCTTCTGTTTTATTTTCTCCTTCATCAATTCCTCCACCTGGAAGTTTATGGTAATCATATTTTGAAACAAATAATAATGGAATTAAATTATTTTCTTCAAAAAGAATAGCTCTTGAGGCTTCTCTTATTTTTAAATTAGAATCATTACTTGGAATTTCTTTGTCTTTTATTTCTTTTATTAATTCCATAATAAATTTTGTCTATTGTATAGATATAAATCTTTGCTTTTCTAAAAAATTATATAATTTATAGGGATTAGATTAATCTTCTTTTTTAATATTCTAGTTATTATGAAAAAATTAGAAAAAATGGTGATGTTAGGCGCATTTATTCCTTTATTAGGATGTGGAAATCAATCTTGTACTGGGTATTCTCCAGAGATTTGGATAAGTCCTGAAACTCCAAGCTCAAGTGATAATGTAACTTGTAGTGTGGATTATGATGGGATTTTTGACTTCTATTGGCAAGTTAATCATGAAGAGGTTCATAATAGTACTGGGGAAGAAAGTATTTTGAATAGTAATTATACAAAACAAGGTGATTTAGTGGATTGTATAGTATATACTCCTGAAGGTGCTTGGTCAGATGAATTTTGGATTGGTCAAATGAGTGTATATATAGAATAATCTTTTTCTTTTTGTTATTACTTCTAAGTAACTAAAAAACCGAAAGATTTATAAAGAAGTTCTAGATGGGTATAATTATGAGTTTATGCCCAAGAAGTTGTGAAAAAGAATTAGTATATGATTCTGAAACAAAAACTAGTTATTGTCCTAGATGTTATTGGGAAGGTAAGGTGCAAAAATGAATAAAAGATTAATATTAACAGGACTAGTACCAATTCTATTAGGTACAAGTAAAGCAGATACAGATTCAATGAAGTTAGTAAAAGCTATGCAAGAACATGGAGTTACTAGAGATGGTGCAAGTTATGCTTTTTTACAAGATGTTCATTATGAAGATGAAGATGGTGGAGTTTTAGCTTTTGAAGATTGTTTTTTGAAATATCAAAATAATGATTTAACAGTTAGTTGTGTTGATAATGAAAGATTAGGTGAAAGTATTGATGGATCCTTAGTTGTTTTTGGAGCTTGGGATGAAGGAACTGATAATCAATTAGAAGAAATTGGGTCAGATAATGGTTATATCACAAAAGATGATTGGAGTAATATTTCAAGTACTTTAATTAAAAGATTAGAAAAAGGTACTGATAGTTATTTTGGTTTAATGTTAGGTCAAGGTAGAACTGAAATGGAATGTGAGAAAGGTGAAGAAAGATTTGTTTTGAATTATAATGATAATGATGGTACTATGTTAGATGTTTATAGAGCTGGTGAAAGAATTGATAGATTTGATCCAGATCATAAAGATTTAGCTGGTCAAAGATTAATTTATACAGTTATGTTTAGAGATGCTTGTGGAGATTTATAAAAAGATGATAAAAAAAATAATGTGTTTATTTATGATAATGTTGGCTTTTGTGCCAATTGTAAATGCAGACTCAGATAATTATGAAATTAGTAAAGTTTACATTAATGGAATTAGTCCAAGTGCTGATCAAATGGTACAAGTTGAGAGAGGAGATTCTGCTCAAATTACTGTACACTTAGAAGGTACTGGTGATACAACTGATGTAAAAATTAAAACCTGGATTGGTGGATATGAATTTGATACTATAGAAGAATATACAGAAACTTTTGATATTGAAAATGGAGTTTCATATAGAAAAACTTTGTATTTAGACATTCCTGAAGATCTAGATGTTTCAAGTAATGAATATACTTTACATGTAGAAGTTTATGATTCACAAGAAAGAGAAACTGAAGAATATAGTTTGTTTTTCGAAGCTGAAAGACATAATATTTTAGTGAAAGATATTATTTTGTCTTCAAGTTCAGTAAGTGAAGGAGACTATTTAGGTGTTAAAGTTAGATTAGATAATCAAGGTGAAATGGATGAAGAAGATCTGAGAGTTACAGTTTCAATTCCAGAATTAGGTATTTCAAATAGAGAATATTTAGATGATTTAGAAGTTGATGAAGAAGCAGATGTAAGTACAGTTTATTTGACTATTCCTGAAGGAGTAAGTGAAGGAGTTTATGAAATTAAAGTTGAAGTTGAATATAATGATGGAAATACAGAAGTTGAAGATTCAAACTATTTGAGAATTAATAGTGATGCAACAGTTTATGATGAAAATGCTGTGGTTTCATTTCAAACAATTAAAGATTTAGAAGTTAATGAAGATAGTAGTTTCAAAGTTCAAGTTAGTAACTTAGGTGAAAGTTCAAAAACATTTTATTTAACAGTAAGTGGAATGGATGCAGATTATACAGAAAGTGTAACAGTACCAGCTGGTTCAAGTAGCGAATTATATTATACTTTGAGTCCAGAAGAAAGTGGTTACCAAAGTGTTTTAGTAGAAGTTAGTTCAGAAGATGGTGTTGTTGAACAGAAATTGTTCAATACAGATGTTGATGAAGAAAGTAACTTTTGGCCTTTAGCAGTTGGTGGAGCTTTTGCAGTTTTTGTTATTTTGTTAATTTTAACTTATTTGAATAGGTTGAGGTAAAGAAAAATGAAAAGAAAAATATTAGGATTAGTAGGTGCATTGGTATTAGGTGCATGTAGTAAAGATAGTAGAGATATAGATCTTCTTGAAGAGAAGAAATTAGTAGAATTGGTTGTAAATAATCCAAATACAAAAGTTGATGGTAATACTTATACTTTAGATCTTAATGATTCTGAAGTAAAATTTATTGATTCTGATGAAAATCAAGTTTATTCAAATCCAAAATCAATTAAGTATGCTACTGGACATGTTGTTAGAGATCAACTTTGGGTTTGTCAAGAAGGAGCTAATAAATATTGTAATATTCAATCAAATCCTATAGATTTAGATTATAATATGAGAAGAAATGCAGTATTATCTAAGTTGGAAAAACAATAAAAATGACTTTACAAGCAATAGTAGATATTATAGGTAAACCAAGACCTAATAATTTTTATCTTTTAAAATCTGAAGTTAATAGAGGAAAACCTATTTCTATTAGAAAAAAAGTTATAGAACTTTTTCCACAAGATGATGATTTTATATTTGAAGTTGCTGATAGTTTAGATGAATCGATTGATTTATTTGGAGATGAAGTTTGTTCTGATATGAGGCAAGATGGTGAGAAATATTTAGTTGGAAATATTTTTGATCAATGTCAAGATCCATATTTTGTTCTTGAAAGAAAAGGAAATTATGTTGTTATTACACCTCAAGATATTATGATTGGAGATTTTCATGCTTTTGATGTGCTTATGGCTTACCAAATTTGTATGAATTTGTAAGTTTTTCTATTTTTTAATATAAAAGTTTATAAAGAGTATTCTAATATGAATGTGAATGGCAAGTAGATTAGAATCACCGTCGTCAATTAACACTTTTAGACAGTGTAAAAGAAAATATTATTATCAATATATTGAGAAATTACCTACTAAAGGAAGTATACATTTAGTTAGAGGAAATATTGTGCACTCAACTTTAGAAGATTTTTATGATCTAAGTATTGAAGGAATAAATTCTGAGAATTATATGCAAGGTTTTAAAATGATGTTGCAAAAAGAGTTTGTTAGACAATGGGGAAATTATAAAGAAAAGTTAGAAGAGTTGAATATGAGTAAAGATCAATTGGCTTTTTATTTTGAAGAAAGTTTAATGATGGTTTTGAATTGGAGTGATCATTTTCTTGATGAATTTAGTTTAGAGCTGAAAAAAGGATTGAGTGTTCAAGATGCATTTAAAGTATTAACACCGATTAGAGAGCAGGAATATCATTCTGAGAAGCATATGGTGAGAGGTTTCATAGATGCAATTCAAGAAAGAGATGGAGAGATCCATATTATTGATTATAAAACAAATAAAAGAAGCGAAATTAAAGATAGTATACAATTACAACTTGCAATTTATTCTTTATTATATCATGAGAAACATGGGAAAATTCCAGGAAAAGTTGGTGTGTTTTTTATGAGAGATAGATTGAAAATGTTAGAAACAAATATGGCAATGGTAGAAAGAGCAAAGAGAGATATTATTGCTGTACATCAACATACTACAAATACTGCTAATAAATTTGATTATCATAGAACTGTTACTCCACTTTGTAAATGGAAAACAGGACAGTGTGATTTCTTTGATGTTTGTAAGCCTTTAAATAACTGACTTTAGTGCAGTCATTGCAACTTCTAATTGTTTTTCATTAGGTTCTTTTGTTGTTAACTTTTGTAAAAATAAACCTGGAGAAATAATTATTTTGAACCAAAGTTTTTTATCATATTTTCCACTTATTTTAATTAACTCATAAGCTATTCCTGCAATTAAAGGAAGTAATGCTAATCTAATTAATAATTTGATTGCAAAATTATAGTCAAGAGGAATGAATAAGTAAACTAAAATACTTAAAGCTAAAACGAAAAGGATAAAACTTGTTCCACATCTTACATGAATTCTTGAATACTTTTTAGGATTCTCTAAATCTTTGTGTTCGTAAGCATTTACAACTTTGTGTTCTGCACCATGATATTGAAAAACTCTTCTAACATCAGGCATTAATGAAATAAAATAAATGTATCCAATAAGAATTATTATTTTTGTGATTCCTTCAGTTAAATTGAAAAAATATTTGTTTGCTATAAAAGAAATGTAAGTTGATGCAGATTCTGCAATGAATAAAGGAAGTAATTTGAATAAAAATATTGCTAGACCTAAGGAAATAAACAAAGTTACTAAAAGTGAACCTGTGCTTAGTTTTTCATCTTCACCTTCTTCTTCAATTGAAACATTTGCTGAATAGTTTAAAGCTTTAATTCCCATCACCATAGTTTCAGCTAAAATGATAGGACCTCTAATAATTGGTAAATTTAGAAGTTTGTTTTTTTTAGTTACACTAATTGATTCTTCTTCTTTTGTTACAATCTCACCTTGCGGATTTCTTACTGCAATTGCTAATTTTTTTGGGCCTTTAATTAAGACTCCTTCAATAACAGCTTGACCACCAATAAATTCCATAAAGAAAAATTGATTTCTTATTATTTAAATCTTGTCATGTTTCTTTTCATAAATAAAGAAAGCAATAATCATTAATGTGAAGAAAATGATTATAATTCCAATTTTTATTAATCTTAAATAGTTAGTTTCTTCCTCTGGAGCTTGAGATGCAATAAGATCACCAGTTAATTCATCTGAAATATAAGCAATTTCTTCGCCTTCTTCTTCAGTAATATCTTCTTCAATATCTTCTTTTTCTTCACCAGTAATTACAAAGTATGAAAAACCTGGAGATTCTGCTGTGTAAAGATAATAATCTTCTGAAGATCCTGAACCTGATGTTTCTAATTCTTCCCATCCTTCATTGTATCTTTGTAAGATTATAGTTCTATAATCAATGTTGTTTTCTTCAACCCAAGTTTTTGTAACTTCAAAAGAAAGGTCAACAGAATCTAAATCTTCATTTTCAAAGTTTGATAAAGTAATTTGCATATAATCATAAGTTGTTCCTTCTGGAGTTGTTATTTCTGTTGGTTGTGAAGCTAAAGATTCAACTGTTATTTTTATGTTTGAAAGCTCTTTGTTTACATAAACTTCTAAATTTGAAACGGGAATTAGTGTACTTGGAATTTCAAAAGTTAATGTATCTTGTGGGGTTGCAGATTCAAAGGATTTTATTGCTCTTGAACTCTCTCCAGTAGAAGATCCACCACCTCCGCCTCCTCCGCCTCCACCTGAGGTAGAAGAAGTTGTAGTAGTAGAACAAGCACCACAATCTTCTGAACATGAACTACAGTCTTCTGAAGCATCACATACAGAGTTACCACAACATTCTGTTACTGTAAAAGAACTTGTGTTAGTATAAGATTGTCCTAAAGAATCATTTGACCAAATTGTAAAGTTTGTTTCAGCACAAGTGTCTGTTGTAAATTCATAAGTGAAATTGTAGTAAGTGTTGTTAGTCATTGTGTAATTTGTATCGTCAACTGTGAATGTTGCTGTAGAAATTGGTAAAGAGTTTACTAAATATCCTGTTACAGTTTGTGTTGCTCCTTGGTCTAAAGAAGATGTGTAAAGTAAATTAACTAATCTTGGACCTGAAATTGTGTCAGATACAGTATAAGAAATGTTTGTGTAGTTTATATTTCCAGATTCATCCAAAGCATAAATATTTTCATTGTTTGTTCCGTTGATGTAAGTTATTATTGAATAAGTGAAATTTGTTGATGAATTAGACATAGTAAAATTTGATGTGTCATAGGAAATGTTTGCATAAGTTAAATGTGTGTCAGTTATGTTTGATGAATAAGAAAAAGTGTCACCAAGTTCTAATGTTGTTGCATAAGATTCAGATTTTATATTTGGTGTTGTTGCATCTATTGTAAATGTGTAAGTGTCAGAGTTTCTTGATAAATCAGATGAGTCATTACAAGAAATGTAGTAATTGTGAGTTCCTTCAGCTAAGTTTACTGTGAATTGTGTTAATGTTCCATTGTTTGTAGTGTCATTTGTTTGGTTGTATACAGAGTTTAAGTAAAGGCTACAATTGAACCTTGTGTCAACATCATCAGTTGCTGTAAAGTTAAAGGTTGTGTTCTCAGAGTCTGTGTAAGAATTGTCTCCTGGTGATGAAAGAGTAATTAGAGGAGCACCTGTTAAAATTGTAATATTGAACCAGTCTGTTGTGTTCATATTATTTCTAGAATCATTTGAAGATATTCTCCATTGGAATGTGTCACCAGCTGAAAAACTAGAGTTAGTTATATTTAACATGTAAAGATCTCCATAAGAATTTGTCATTGAGTTATTTGTGTAAGAACCAGACCAATTTCCTTCAAGCCAAACTGAGTTTAAATTTAAGTCTGTTGCATTTACTCTAAAAGAAATGTTATTATAATCATAGTGAGTTTGTTCTGTTGTGTTTGGATTTTTCATGTTTGGAATTAGTTCGTCAATTTGTTGGATAGATAAAAGAACATCTAATCTTATGAAATCAATTCCTGTACCTGAATCTGATATTGTTGTACCATTTCCAGTGATTGTATTTTTAATTTCTGAAACTGTTAAATTTCTTCCCTCAAAGTTAGTTTTGTATTGTTGTAATAAAGCAATAGCTGCAGCAACATGAGGAGTAGCCATTGAAGTTCCGTATTTACTTCTTGTTCCAGAGCCATCATAGTCTGTTGATTTTATGTAATTAACTGTGTCTCCACCTGGAGCCAATATATCTGTTATAGAGTTTCTATCAGCATAAGAAGGTACAGCATTTGCATCTGAAGAAGATACAGCAATAACATTATCTATACAAGCTGGAGATGAAATTGTTGTAGTTGATCCTGCGTTTCCTGTAGCTGCAACAACTGTTATATTATTTGCAGTAGCTGTGTCAACTTCTGTAGTTAATGAAGAATAAGATGCATCACAATCTGCTGAATAAGTTCCACCACCTAAACTTAATGTAATAACAGAAATGTTGTAAGTTTCAGCATTTGTTCTACAATAATTTATACCTTGTTCAATATCAGAAAATAAAGCAGCACCAGAAGAGTTTGTAACTTTTACTGCAACAATGTTTACAGCTGGAGCAACACCTGTATATGTAGTATCATTACTTGCTACAATACCTGCAACATGAGTTCCATGACTATGATCATCTTTTGCTGATGTATCTTCGTTTGTATTATCAGGACAACATCCACCTGATCCTAAATTAGTAACATCACAAAAACATTTCTCTGCTAATACTCTGTTTGCTAAAGCAGGATGAGAAGCATTAATACCAGTATCAATAACACAAACAGTTTCACCATTTCCTGTAATGTTAATTGAAGTTTTTTGTTTTATCCAAGTATCATCAGCATTTATTATAGGGATTGTGCCATCAAGAAATAAAGAAGCAATTTCGTCTTCTTCAATAGAAATAACATTTGGATCTGAGAGTAATTCATCAAGTTCTTCTTCGTTAATTTCTGTAACAAAATAATTGTCTGCAAGTTCTTCCATTTCTAAATCTGCAGCTTGGAACTTTTCAATGAAGTTTAAATCTTCAGGATCTTTTTCAAGTTCAATGATTACACTGATTTCTTCTGATTCTTCAAGAGCTTCTAATACTTGAGTTTCTATTTCTTTGTTATCAGAAAAAGTTGAGGGTATTATAATTAAGGTTAATATAATTAATATAAATATAAGTTTATACCTCATATATAGGATTGAGAGCTTTTATTTTATAATAGTTTCTATAATTAATTAATATAATGATGAATGTGTATTTCACCAAAGTGTTCTTCTTGTTCTAAATTTATTAGTTTTTGGTGGTGTAAATAAAGGAGGGGCATAAATGTGTAAATTTTGTCTTCTTTATTCTCACTTGGAAGAATTTCTGAAAATGTGGTTTTTGGTTTTTTAGTGAACATACCCATAAGCTTTTGTTGGAGTTTGTCAATTAAATCGTGAATGTCAACTTTTCTTTCTGGAATCTCTGGTTTGTTTATTGTTAAAAATCTTCTTAATCTTAATTTTCTTCTGTTGTCAACTTTTAATGCTTTTTCTAAAGCACCAATTAAATCTGCTACAGAAACTTTTCTTTTTCTAGCCTGAGGTGTTCTGATACCTAATTTAGGAATTTCAACTTTGTGTTCATGGAAAGGTAAAAAATCTCCAAGTTCTTCAAACTCTTCTTCAGTGTGAAATAAATATGAATCGAAATTGTTGATGTCCTCAGAAACTAATCTCTGTGATTTTATTTTTAGTAAGACTGCTGAAGCTAAAAGGACTTTACCTGAAAGTTGGTAGTTCATTTCTTTCATGTCTTTTACAGTTTGGATATATTTAGCAGTTAATTTACTTAGATCAACATCCCAAGGGTTCATTTGTTCTGTTTTTACAAGGTTGTAGATGATATCTTTCCAAGTAACTTCACTTTCTTTTAGAAGCATGTCATAAATTTGTTCCTGCATTGATAAAAAGAGAGAAAAAGAGTTTATAAAGTTTATTAGTTACAGTAACCTTCGAAGCCTGAAATATCATTTTTATATGTTTCTAATCTAGTTATTCCTCTTTCTTTATCACTAATAAGACTTAAACTATTGATTATATCTTGATGATTTATACTATACTCCTTATATACTTCATCTTCAATATCATATGTACATATAGGTTCAGTCCATAAATTACTTTGAAAATTATAACTATAAGACCAACATTCATCATAATTATATCTTACTGCTCCTTCAAAATATTCAAAGTCAAATTGGTAACATTCATGAATTTCTTCTTCTATTTTTTCTGTATCTTCTTCAATACAAACATCACTTTTACTTCCACTGATTAAATCTTCCTTACAAATTTTATTACAAGCACCAGAAGGTGACCAATACCAATCTCCTGATACATAATTACATGTCCAAATTGCTCCTGTTCCTTTATTAGTTGTATCTATTTTACAAGCATAATCATTACTATTAGCTTCAGAACATTTAGTAGTAGTTCTTAAGTTTGAGGAATCAAATTCTGTACAGATTTCATCTCTTGTACCTATTTTATTTTGAATACATTTAGAATTACAATATGCTATAAATTTCCAAGAATAATAATCTTCTGTTTTTGTACATTGGCTTACATGTTCTTCATCGCTACATCTATATTTGTTTACATCTTTTTCATTACAATTTGATGGGGATATTTCTTCTTCATCATCTATAGTTGTTGTACCATCATCACTAGATCTAGTTGATGTATCTTTTTGATTTAACTCAGTTTTTAATGTGTCAGAACAACACATGTAATCATAAGCTCCTGGATCTGTACATAAGTTTGTTTCACATTCTGCATTATTTTTACATTCTGTACTTGAGATTGTTTTTGCAGTGCCAGAATTGGTGCTATCCCATGTACATTGACATGACCATCCTTCATTTTTTTCATTACATGCTTTATCTTTTTCAGCAACAATCTTTTCTAAATCTTCAGTAGTACCTTCTTCAACAATTTCTCCAGTTTCAGATTCAACAGATTCTGTTTCTTCTTCTGTTTCTAAACTTGGATCACAAGTTTCTGAAGGTTCTAATTTAGAAAAAGCATCTTCAACTGTATAAGATCCTGTTTTTCTACCTTTTAATTCTTTACAACCATATGTTGTCATTTCTGCATATTCTGCTACTTCATATGTGTTCTTATCATAACAATCCGGATTACACATAATATAATTTTGATTTATAGCAATTAAATATTGATTATTATTTCCATTTTTTAAAGAATATCTTTTATTTTTATTTTTACTATAAACTTGTCCACCAGACATAGAAATATATTTCCCTTGGTCAATAGCATCTATTATATTTGCAGTGTTTCTATCAGGTAAAAAATAAAAGTCTTCAACTCTAAATGTTGCTGCTTTTAATGTAAAAATATTTGTTTCTGTAAACTGTTTGCTTAATAAAGAATCTTCTACTTCTTCAATAAGTTCGTCAAAATTAATAATTGTATTAACTGTTAAATCTTCAGCTAATCTCAAATTAAATAAGCTTTTTGAATCTTGTCTGTTAAAATTCCACATTGTTACAAAAGGCATACCATATTCATATAATAAGTTGAAACAATCAGCAGTTTGACATTCCCAAGTATTTTCAGAGTATGATAAGTCGTCCATGTTGTCTGTTTGAATTTCAAATTTTGGATAGTCTTTTTTACATCTTAGATTATAATATGAACCTTCAGTTTCTTCATTTTTTGAAAAGTAGCAAGATGTTGCCTCACAAATTGAACTTTCTTCTTCATTTACATAATGTAAAAGTTCAATTGTTGTATCTTTTCCAAGAGTTGATTCATCATTTTCGTTGAATTGTATTTCTTTAGGAAACAAACAGGCCTTTATTTGTCCTTTATCTTTTTCATCTTCATTTATTTCAATTTTTGCAGTTGCATATTCGCCTTTTTCCTCATCTTCAAGAAGATTTATTGTTACTAGGTCATCTTTGTTTAGAGTTAAAATAAAATCCTCTGAAATCCTACCATTTGCATTACCTGGAAACACATACATATTATTATTATTTGTAAGAGATTTTATTTGAACTTCATTATAAAAATTTTCTAAATTTTTGTTTTTTAGAATTATTCTTGATGAATATTCATTGTTTTCTATAT
>JABHLH010000012.1 GCA_018692925.1 archaeon | reverse complement strand
AATACTACCACCAGCACCAGCACCATTACCTGTTATACTTGTAGCATTAACACTAATATAGCCATCAACAGTTAAATTATTTGAAATGTTAAGATAAATAGCACCAGCACCAGCACCAGCACCAATTCCTTGAGCACCACTACCTAAATCAAGAGGAGCTGTCACACTTCCATAAGGCCACCTATGATTTCTAGGAGAAAACCCACCATGAGATCCACCCATATCACTAATTTTTGGAGCTCCTGGTCCAAAACTACTTTTATATCCTCTATCAACACCACTAACTACTGCTTGGTTTTCAATTGTAAAATTTACCGCACTAATATTAATAACATACAAATTAGTATCATTATTTTTTTTATGTGATAAAACGGACTGACTTAACAATCGAACAACCATACTTTGATTAAAACTATAATTGGATAAAATTAAAGTTCCTGCAAGAGTTAGATTTGAAATATTATTCATTGCAAACATTCCAGTTTGATTAAGAACAGAACCAGATTCAACATATAATTTATCACTCAAAACAGATAAATTCATATCAATATCGAGACTTGCATTCCCATAAATATTCAAATTATTTAATGTGGATTCATCAAAAATACTTTCATTCAAATAAGTTTTTTTAACAGATAAATCATTTCCCCAAATAGTTAAATTACTATAATCATTGATTACATCTTTAAGATAAATTGTTCCTGCAGAACCATGTCTATAATTAACTGTAGCTTTACCAGGTGTTGCAGAAATAAAACCAGTAAAACTATTTGTAGTATAATAAATTGCAATTCTTCCAGCAGAACTTGAACTATAACCATTTGTGCTCGCTCCACTATTTGCACTAATATTTCCAGAACCTATAATACTATTTGAGATTAAATAAATACTTCCTGCTGCCCCATGAGTATTAGATCCTGAACTACTATTAGCAGAAATGGATCCATCAACTGTTAAAGTATCAGAAATATTTAAAAATATAATACCAGCTCCTTGATAATTATTAGAACCACTACCTAAATCCAGAGGTTTTGTTACACTACCATAAATTTTATCTGTGTTCTGTTGTGTATCACCACCGTAACCAGCATATTGAGCACCATAATAATTATTATTTCCCATATATCCAGGACCTTCAAATCTAGCATACCCTTTATCTAAAACTTCAAGAATAGCATTCTTTTCAATTGTAAAATTTACAGCACTAATATTAATTAAATAATCTATAGAATTATTATTTACATTAGTAGTTAATGAAGAATCTCCATACATATGAACATTCATACTTTTATTAAAACTATAATTGGATAAAATTAAAGTCCCTCCAATAGTTAAATTTGAAATATTATTCATTGCAAACATTCCAGTTTGATTAAGAACGGTACCAGATTCAACATATAATTTATCACTCAAAACAGATAAGTTCATATCAATATCAAGATCAGCACCACCATAAACATTCAAATTATTTAATATAGATTCATCCAAAATACTTTCATTCAAATAAGTTTTTTTACCAGATAAATCATTTCCCCAAATAGTTAAATTCCCATAATCTTTTAAAGAATCCTTAAGATAAATTGTTCCTGCAGAACCATGTCTATAACCAATTGAAGCTTTACCAGGTGTTGCAGAAATAAAACCTGTAAAACTATTTGTAGTATAATAAATTGCAATTCTTCCAGCAGAACTTGAACTATAACCATTTGTAGACGCCCCACTATTTGCACTAATATTTCCTAAACCTGTAAAACTATCAGAAATTAAATAAATACTTCCACCTGCTCCATGAGTATAGCTTCCTGAACTACTATTAGCAGAAATAGATCCATCAACTGTTAAAGTATCAGAAATATTTAAAAAAATTGCACCTGCTCCAGATTCTCTATTAGAACCACTACCTAAATCCATAGGTTTTGTTACACTACCATAAATTTTGTCTGTGTTCTGTCGTGTATCACCAGCATAACCAGTATATTGAGCACCATAATAATCATTATTTCCCATATATCCCAGACCTTCCATTAAAGCATAACCTTTATCTAAAACTTCAAGAAAAGCATTATTTTCAATTGTAAAATTTACAGCACTAATATTAATTAAATAATCTTTAGAATTATTATTTTTATGAGTAGTTAATGTAGAATCTCCATACATATGAACATTCATACTTTTATTAAAACTATAGTTTGATAAAATTAAAGTTCCCGCAATAGTTAAATTTGAAATATTATTCATTGCAAACATTCCAGTTTGATTAAGAACAGAACCAGATTCAACATATAATTTATCACTCAAAACAGATAAGTTCATATCGATATCAAGATCAGCTCCACCATAAACATTCAAATTATTTAATGTAGATTCATCCAAAATACTTTCATTCAAATAAGTTTTTCTACTAGATAAATCATTTCCCCAAATAGTTAAGTTACTATAATTATTGACTACATCTTTAAGATAAATTGTCCCAGCACTACCTTGATTAGCAACTGTTGTAGCTTTACCAGGTGTTGCAGAAATAAAACCTGTAAAACTATTTGTAGTATAATAAATTGCAATTCTTCCAGCAGAGCTTGTGGGATATCCATTTGTACACGCTCCACTATTTGCACTAATATTTCCAGAACCACTAAAAACACTTGTATTAATATAAATACTCCCACCAGTCCCACGAGTATAAGATCCAGAACTACTATTAGCAGAAATAAAACCATCAACTGTTAAAGTATTTGAAATGTTCAAAAATACTGCACCAGCTCCAGGTTCTCTATCTGAACCACTACCTAAATCCATAGGTTTTGTTACACTACCATAAATTTTCTTTGTGCTATGTATTATACCTGCACCATAACCAGCATAATGAGAAGCATAATTATCATTTGCCCCTAAATATCCTGGACCTTCTTGTTTAGCAAAACCCATATCAACAACACTCAAAACACCACCACTTTCAATTGTTAAATCATTTGCTGTGATATTAACAGCCCTACCTACTGCTGTTGAATTTAAAGTTAAAATAGTACCTGTAGAGATAGTTATTTGATTACATACCATTGAACTATTACCCCAAAATAAATCTGAAGTCATAGTATAATTCCCATAAGTATCAGGACAATCAAGATAAGGTCCTGGAGGCAAAGAAAGAATTATTAGGTCATCAGTTATACTTAACTCACTAGCATCAGTCCCATCCGTAGCAGTCGCTGCAACACTCCAATTATCATTTTCATTAGTTTCTTGTGAAACAATTAAATCAGTTCTATTTTGATACAAAGCAATAATTTGTTGTTCAGATAAAGTACTATTAAAAATTAAAACATCATCTATTATTCCATCAAAAGGTTTAGCATGATTATCATCATTACCAATTAAAAAAAGATCTGTACTATCTAAAATATCATCAACTCCAGTAATATCAAATGGACTATTTGCATCTTCTTCACCATTAATAAACAATCTAACATTATCATTCCCCGTAAACGTCAAAGCAAGATGAGTCCAATTATTTATAACTGGAACAAAGGAAGAATAAAAAGCTCCTGAATAAGTTGCGCTATTATCATTAATCAAAAACCCATAGTGATCAGGAGATGCCTCATCTCTCCAAAAAATAAATGGAGAAGAACTTCCATGTGAACCAACAGCAAAAATATCATCATCAGTAGTCAGAGTATAATGATAAACCCAAGTAGAAAAAGTTGCTTCTGTAAATCCATCTAAAAACGAATCACCAAGATATAAAGCAGGTGTACTTCCACTAAAACTTTGAGCACCAAAGCCATCATGCCCCTCAGTAGAATTCCAAGCACTATCTCCTATAACAGTAGCATTAAGACTATTAGTTGAATAGTCTTGACTAGTATTACTTCCAGCTTCAAAAGGCATATTCACAACTGCAACCGAACTTCCACTTTTTCTCCAATCATAAATAACTTTTGTTGCATTTCCATCAACATCACTAACAACAACATTTGCAGTTAAATTTTCAAGATAAGTATTTGTTAAAGAACTTGAATTCAAAATTAAACTATCAATTATAGGTTTTCCATTAATAACAGTTAAACTTACACTCTCATTACTACCACCAGAAACATATCCATCATTAGGTGTAACATTTCCAATCCACACATCACCAACTTCAGTCATAGTATTATGGATAACATTCGTTTGATTATTATACAACAATCTAATTTGATCAATATTTAAGCTTCTATTGTAAACTCTAACATCATCAATTGAACCATTAAATCCATTTGTTGCACCATTATTACTTAATTGACTTCCAACAATTACATCAGCAGTAGAAAGATGTACAGTTGTAAAAGTATCATTAGTAACAGCTGTAACTGTTTCTTCCTCACCGTCCACATATAACTTAAGAACACCTGTATCCCAAACAAACCCTACATGGTGCCAATCAAGATCTGAAACAATTGTATCACCATAAAACTGTTTTTTTGCAGCACCTGCACCATCTTCAAATAAAATTACTTGTACAAGAAGATCTGTAGATTCACTTAATCCTATAGCCCAACTTCTTTGACTATTCCCCCAATCATTATGTGCAAGTAAATTTTGATTATAAGGTTGATCATTAAAATCTTTTTTCATCCACATAAATGCAGATATTTGTTCACCACTATTTCCAGTAGTTTCAAAATAAGGGACCCTAATTGCATCAGGATTATCTTTGAAGGCATAATATCCCCAATTATCATGGCCTCCAGTATTATACCAAGTCGGTGCACTTTCAGCTGTTACAGTATGATTCAAATAAGAATAATCTTGTGTAAGTGAAGTTGTTGATTCTCCTTCAAAAGGTAAATTTAAAATTTCAAAAGGAGCACCATTAACTTTCCAAGCATAAATGTTTTTTACATTATCTCCATCTGCTTCTGCTGTACTTTGATTATACAAAGTTAAATTATCTGTTGTAGAATTTGTGCCAGATGTAGAGTTCAAAATAGGAATACTTTGTGTTGGTCCATTTGTTGCATCATTATATGCATACCCTGTTAAGTTACCAAAAGTAAATTCTATAGTATGAGGTCCTTCTGTTAATACTTTAGACATTTCATGACTTGTTAAATTATTACAAGTATAATTTTCTACAAACACTGCGGTTTCATTCAAAGTATAATTTACTAAATCATCACCACAACCTAATTCTGTAAAATTAAGATCAACTCCAAAAAGAGTTCCATTATAGGGAGTAATTGTTAAGTTCGCACTTCCTGTTGTATTAAACTCAACTATCCAATCACCACCCACAGCAGGATAAGATTGAATATTTAAAACACTTAATGAAATTTCAAAACTTTCATTTGACAAGTGTGGTGTAACCCATTCTATATAATCTACTAAATTATTTTCATTTGTATCGTAAGCATCAAATTCAAATTCTAATCTTGTTCCATTAACTAACCAATATAATTTTATTCCACTTAATTCTGTATCTTCTACAAAAGCAAAACTCAAAATATTTTCATAATGTGTTTCAGAACTAATTGTTACAATTTTTCCTGTACTTGTATTTACTTCAAATGCTTGAGGTGCTTCAGTATAATATTCAATTTCTAATTCGCTTACATTCTCTTCTACAATCACAGTTACATTTTCAGGCAAATTTAAATTTTCTTCTACTGTAACATTTTCTTCAAGAACAACCATCCCAGTTATTGAAAATAAATAATCAAAAATTTCCCAAATGAAACCTAAAGACATTACTTCAGGTTCAACTAATTCAGTATCTTGAATATTTTCAATTATTCCTGATTGATTAATATAAACTAAATCTAAATCAACTTCTACTTCTACTTCATTTTCAATTTCAACAAAACTTAAATTTTCGGCATTAGGAGGTAATTCAATTTCTAAGATATCTACTTCTTCTGTTAAAACAATTTTTTTCTTCCACATTACTGGTTGTCCAACAACTGCACCATACTGTGTTGTTTCTTCACTTCCATTAACCCCATAAATACTTGTATTTGTACTTACAGAAACATTTAGCAAAGTAGAATTAGTAACATTAACTAAACTTACATTACCAATTGTAAGATTACTTGTTATATTAATATCAATAATAATTTCAACACTCTCATTTACAATAAGATCAACAACAGTTTCATTAATCAGATCAATACTTTCATTTACAATTTCTTCTACAGTTTCATTTACAATTTCAATACTTTCATTTGTTGGTACATCGACAATAGTTTCGTTTATAGTTTCTTCAATTGTATCTTCAATTGTTTCATTTACAATTTCTTCAACAGTTTCTTCAGGAATTGAAGGGCTACTTCCACCAGAACCACTTTCAACAGTTTCTTCTACTACTTCTTCAACAACTTCTTCTACTATTTCTTCTACTACTTCTTCAACTATTTCTTCTACTGTTTCTTCTACTACTTCTTCTGTTGTTTCTTCTACTGTTTCTTCTACTGTTTCTTCAGCAGGAGTTTCAGCTACACTTTCACCAGAACTATCAGAACTAGAATCAGAAGAACTATCACTTGAACTATCGGAACTTGAATCACCAGAACTATCACCAGAACTATCAGAAGAAGAATCACTTGAACTATCAGAACTATCACTACTTGGAGCAGACGCAACACTTTCACCAGAACTATCAGAACTTTCTTCTGCAACAGTAAAACCAATTTTATCAAAATCTATACCAATGTCACCAACATTAGCAAAATTAGCTACAAACAAAGTAGTTAACCCACAAAAAATTAATAAGAACACCATAGAATATACAAATAACTTATTCCCATCATCACCTTTCAATTCAGATTCTTTTTTCTTAGCATCGGACAGAGTACTACCTAGATAGATTGTTTTAGTTTTACTCCCCTCCCTCAAAGTAGTGTAGTAATATTCTCTCCCCTTTATTACTTTTTTATGCATGTCCTCTTTTTACAACCTGGTGAAAAGTTGTGGGTTAACTCTAAATAGTCTCTTTCTATTTATAAGAATTATTATTTTTTTAATTAATTATACTAATATAATAAGAAAAATAGTATTTATACATGCAAAGATTTCAATTTTCGAATTCTTTCTTCCATTGGTGGGTGTGTACTCAAAAACTTAGTTAACCCACGCATACTAAATGGATTTACAATAAACAATGAAGCTCCTGCTTTAGATCCAAACTTCAAAGGATGTTTCTTAACACCACTTTCCAACTTTTCTAAAGCTTTAATTAAACCATGTGGACTATGTAAAATTCTTGCAGCACTTTCATCAGCCATAAATTCTCTACTTCTTGAAATTGCCATCTGAATTAAAAATGCCATTATAGGTGTAACAATTCCTAAAACTAAAAATGTAACAATATTATTATCTCCATCTCTTCCACCAAAGCCTCCAAACAAAGCTCCCCATCTTGTCATAACTCCAACCATTGAAATAACTCCTGCAATTGTTGCTGCAATTGAAGAAATTAAAATATCTCTATTTTTTACATGAGAAATTTCATGTGCGATAACTCCTTTCAACTCATCCTTTTCTAACAAATCCATAATTCCAGTTGTTACTGCTACTGCTGCATGTTTTGGATTTCTTCCTGTTGCAAAAGCATTTGGATTACTTGAAGGTACAACATAAACTTTTGGCATTGGTATTCCTGCTAAGCTTGCAACTTCTCTAACAATTTTAAATAAATCTTTTTGATCATTTTCTGTAACTTCTTTTGCTCTATACATTTTCAAAACAATCTTATCAGAAAAGAAATACGAAAAGAAGTTCATAACTACAACAAATACAAAAGCTATAACTAAACCAGAATATCCCCAATAAGAACCTATTCCTAAAATTATACCTGTTAATAGTCCCAAAAGTATTACTGTTTTTATTCTATTATCCATAAACAAAAAAAAGAATTTATGCTTTAAAAGACTTACTCTTCACTAATCGCTGCATTCATTTTTTTAACTGCAGCATCAATTTCTTCTTCACTCATTCCATGAGCTGTAAAACCTTCTTCAATACTTTCAAAATGTGAAGCCATACAACCAACACAATGTATTTGTAACTCTTTAAACACTTCTGCAACTTTAGGATGTTTTTCTAAAACCTCTCCTATACCCATATCTTTTGTTATTTTCATTTTAAACCTCAATCACTTTTCCTTTTCTTCCAACATTTATAACTTTTGTGTCACCAATTTTTTCTTCAATACCATCAGCTTCATGAACATGTGAACATAAAACTATTTCTGGTTTTAATTCATCAATAGCTTTTCTCAAACCTTCACTTCCAGCAAACCCAGAGAGTGTTGCCATTTTACTTTTATCAGGATGTACATGACTTACAATAATTCTTTTTTGACAATCTTTTACATATTCGCTTGCATTTTTAATCATTCCAAAAATATCACTTTCAGGCATTTGCCACAACCCTAAATTTACAGAACTACATCCAATAAATCCAATCCCATCTTTCTTAAAACCATAACCTTGTAAATTTTTAGCATGATAATATCTTTCAGATAAAAAATCAATTGTTGCTTCAGAATCATGATTTCCAGGAACTAAAAAAACAGGCTTATTAAAAATCCCCACAATACCATTAACATCTTCATCATTATTAGTTAAATCACCACATAAGATAACAGCATCTACTTCTTCATCTTCTGCTCTTTTAGCCAATTCTCTAGCTAAACCTATATCTCCATGAATGTCTCCTGCTGCTAAAATTCTCATATTTATTTTGCCTCTCTAACTGTTTATAAAACTTTCTATTGCTACTACTATAAAGAAATAAAAAAATTAAATAAAAAGAAGTTTTATTTTTCTTCTGAATACAAAACCTAATCCTAAACCAAGAACAATGATGCTAACACCTACCCCTGTTCTAACTGGATCTGATTTTAATTTATCTAAAGAAAAGAATCCTGTAATCGCATCAAAGCCACTGCTTTCTTCAACTGTTTCTTCAACAACTTCTTCTTCAGCTTCTTCTTCTACAACTTCTTCAACAACTTCTTCTACAACTTCTTCTACAACTTCTTCTTCGTCATCGCTTAAACCTTCAGGCTCTTCAATTATTTCTTCTTCTTCATCAGTGGAACTACTACTTGAGGAACTTGAACCTCCTCCGCCTCCTCCACCAGAGGATCCACCATCACTTCCACCATCACCGGAGCTTTGTACTTGTGAACCAAAGATTCCAAACAAAGCAAAATCACTTACACTTACTGAAACTGTATTTGCATCTGTATCAATTACTGTTCCTTCAAGTGCTTCCCATTCAGAGCTTGTTTCATTATAAGAATACACAGACAAAGTTGACTCATCTAAATTATCTACAGCAATTTCATCTTCAGTATAACTAATGATTAAGCTTGCACTTCCAATTGTATAATCTTCATCATCCAAAACATCAACATCAATAGCTTTCAAAAAGTAATAACCAACACTACTTGTCTCATTAGGAATTTCTCCAGTAGCTACAACTTCTAAATTTACATTTGGATCTTCAGATAAAATTTCAGAGAAAACTATACTTAAACTTAGATCTCCTAAATCTAACACATGTTCTAAAACATCTTCCATTAATTCTTCTCTAACTAAGCTTGTTGCATAATCATATGAAGTTAAATTTCCTTGATTAGAAACATAAACTCCATCAATTGTCAAATAAGAATTTACTAAACTTAAAATTCCATCATCACCAAAATTCAAATTAGTATTTGTTGTACTATCTCCGATAACAATATCATTATCTAAGAAATATTCTAAACTACCAACATTCCAAGCAAGATAATCTCCTAAAAGAGAAATAGCTCCTCCTAAATTTGAACTCATACTTAAATCTTCAATAGTCATAGAATCTAAACCAACACCTACATCATAAATTCCAAATTCGGTATTATCATTAATTTCAACATTTGAAATCAAACCACCTTCAGAACCGACTAAATAAATTCCACCATAATTTGAACTTAACACAGAATCAATTATTGAAAAATTATCACTAGATTCAATAACTAATGCCATTCCGGTATTATTTTCAATAGTAATTCTTTCTAAAATTAAATCAACAGAATTAATTACATGTAAAGCTGTATCTACTCTATCTTCTTCAACATCAGTTTCACTAGCATCAACAATATCAACAAAACCACTTAAACTAATATCATTAATACTAACATTACTTGTATCAGTAATTAAAATTCCTTCTTTCCAAGTTTCATTTCCACTAATACTAAATTCTTGTCCATCAAAAATAATATCATCAGCACTAATTATAATACAATAATCATGCCATGCAACAATATCTTCACTTAAAGTATAAGTTGTTCCTTCTTTTACTAATTCTCTACAATCATTAACTTCTGTTGTAAAAGTATTTGTCAAAGGGGATTCATCCATATCTCCAAAACCTGAAGCATCATAACTAACATCACAAAGATCATCTCCATCATTATCTAAACAAGTTTCACTATAACCTTCTCCAGAATTAGTCCAATAATTTCCACCTAAATAATCTCCACCTAAAATATTTGTTCCTAAAGTTTTTTCAATACTAAATTCAGCAGAACCCATATTTATAGTTATAGGATATTCTAGATCAAAATGATTATTATAAATTAAATTATTATCACTTGCTTCAATACTAATTCCATATAATATATTTGAAAAAGTATTTCCTTCAACAGTATTTTCATCAGAGATTAAAAAAATCCCAGATAAACTTAAATCTTCAAAAGTAGAACCATGAACAGCACTATTTGTTCCAGAAAAACCTAAACCAGAAGTCCATTCACTAAAAACAACGTTTTGAACAACAGTATATTCTGCACTTGAAAAAACACCATATCCTGCTCCAGTACCACTAATTGAAAAACCATTTCCTTCTAAAGTAATACTCTCTGCACTAATTTCAATACAAGCTGTTCCACTTGCATCTGAACCAATATCTTCAGTTAAAGTATAAGTTTGTCCTTCTTCGTTTAATTCTACACAGCTACTAACATAATAGTTATCAGTCAAAGCAAAATCATCAAAATCTCCTTCACCAGATACATCATAACTTTCATCACAAAGTCCATTCAAATCTACATCAACACAAATTTCACTAAAACCTGTTCCTTCAGCATTTGCCCAATAATTTCCACTAACGTAATTTCCACCAATAATATTAGTAGAATCTGTAGTTGAACTCAAACTAAAAGAACTTGTTCCTTCAGCATTATATCTCACTTCAACTTCATCTGTATAGTAAAAATAATTATTATAAAAGGCATTACTATCTCCATCAATAGTCATAGGCACAGAAAAATAACTATTATACACTTCATTATTATCAGAATTTCTTCCAATTGAAAATCTTCCAGGTCCACTAAAAACTGAACTATCAAAATAATTTCCATCAGATTCTTCTAATGATACACCAGGTCCTAAAAAATTACAACTCTGAATCATTGAACCTTCAACATTTTCAAGTACTAAATCAAAATCTTCACCAGAAGAAATAGAATGATCATCACAATCTAAAGTGATATTATCTTCAATAATTCTAAAACAAGTTGAAGTATCATAAGTTCCTTCTAAATCTGCTGTTAAAGTATAAGTCTCACCAGCTACGTCTAAAGCTTGACAAGCATCTATATCAACTGCACTAACACTTACAGCTAATAAAATACTCATTGCTATTATTAATAATATTATTTTTTTCATATTTTTTGTACCTCAATTTATCACCAAATGCTCAGACAAACTCGCCTAAAACATTCCCTTTCCCTAAATATCACTCTTTCCCCAAAAAGAATTAATATTTCTACTTAAACCATCATATAAAAGCTTTTCTCTCATCAATATAATACAAAAAACTATATAAAAAAACAAAACTTTAGATCAAATATGAAAGATGAGAAATTATTATTTGAACTTGACCCAAATGCATTAAACGCATTATTACCAGGTTTCCTAAAAAATCTCTTTTATCTAATTTTAATATTAATTCCTATTTTACTATTACTTTTCATATTCCATTATTTTCTTCCAATTGCTTTTTCCACATTAATAATCATTTTTTCAATAATTACTTTAGCTTTAATTTTAATTCCAATAATAATAGAAATAAAAATGATACTTGACGTTTATAGAACTTCATACAAATTTTACAAAACACACATAGTTGTAATTAAAAAAATATTTGGAATTAAAAAAAGCACTGTTCCTTACAGCAAAATAACTAATATTAATGCAGAGATAAGTTTATGGGACAGAATAGTAAATTGTGGAGATATTTATTTATTCACTGCAGAACAATCAGAGGAAGGTATTATTAAACTTTTATACATAAAAAATCCTGTTAAAATGGAAAAAAAGATTCATGAATTAATTTTATCACATAAGAAAAACTAAAATCCTTTTCTTCTAAACATTTTTTCTAAATCATCAACACTTAATTTTACCATTATAGGTCTTCCATGTGGACAAGTATAAGGTAATTCACATTTATCTAAAATTTTTAACTTAGCATACATTTCAGAAACACTCATTAAATCTCCTGCTTTAATTGAACTTCTACAAGACATCCTAGTAATAATCTCTTCTTTTTTATTTTCTTTAAAATCAACCAAAATTTCTTTCAACAACTCTTCACCTTTAACTATACCAAACAACAAAGGCACTTTTCTCAACCTAAAATTATTTTCTCCAAACTCTTCTAAATAGAAACCAAACCCTTTCAATTTTTCTAAATTCTGTTTTACTTTCAAACTTTCACTTAAACTAAACTCTATCAACTCAGGACTTAACAATTCTTGAACTTCAACTTTTTTCTCCATAAATTCTTTCATAAATTTTTCATAATTAATTCTTTCTTCGACTACATGTTGATCAATTACCATTAATCCATCTTCAACTTCAGCTAAAAAATAGGTTTTATTCACAACACCCAAAATCCTCATTTCTGGCAATTTAGAAAATCCTTCTTCTTTATTTTCAACAAACTCAACTTGTTTATCTTTCTGAAATCTCTCTTTAAATTCTACCTTTTTCTCTTTCTTAAAAACTTGACTAAAAACTTCTTGTTTTACTTCAAACTCAACATTCTTCTCTTTAAAATTTTCTCTTACAGCATTAAACACAGAGCTATAAACTATATCAGGTAAACTAAAATTCACAATTTTTTTAGCAGGATGTACATTAACATCAACTCCACTCATTTCTAAATTCAAAACTGCAAAGGGGTGTTTATTTACAAACAAAATACTCTTGTAAGCATCATATAATCCTTTCTTAATTTCATCACTTTCCACTAATCTATTATTCACAAAAAAACTTTGCATTTTTCTATCACTCCTAACAAAGCTAGGATTTGAAACATAACCTGAAATTTTAACACCTAATTCCTCATGATTTATTTCTTCCAAATGTTTTACAACTTCTAAACCATAAACTTGAGCAATTCTATCTTTCAAATTTTCAGCATTAACATCTAAAACAACTTTACCATTTAACTTCAATTTCAATCTTACAGAATTCAACAAAACAAATCTTTCCAAAAAATCAACAATCCTTTCATTCTCTCTTAAATCTAAAAATTTCTTTCTTACTGGTGTGTTAAAAAACAAATCTTTCAAAATAATAATTGTACCCTTTGAACAGCCCAAACTTCTCAAATTCCTAAGAACTCCTCCTTCAACTCTTAACTCATTTCCTTCTAAAGAATCTTTAAATTTACTAATAATAGTCAAATCAGAGACAGCTGCAATACTTGACAAAGCTTCTCCTCTAAATCCAAAACTTCCAACATTAATTAAATCCTCAAAATCATTTATTTTACTAGTAGCGTGCCTCAGAACACATTTCTCCAAATCTTCTTTACTCATACCATTTCCATCATCTTCAACTCGAATTAAATCCTCATTAATTTCAACAAAAATATTTTGAGCTCCAGCATCCAAAGAATTCTCAACTAACTCTTTCACAACATTTAGAGGTTTTTCAATTACTTCTCCAGCTGCAATTTTATTTACAAGTTTTTCATCTAATACTTTAATCATATAAAAGAAAATAATAAAAGGATTTAAAAGAATATATTTTATTCAGACTATTTACCTATACAGAGCTAGTTCATCTCGTCTATCCCTTCTTGCATGTTCTTGCTTACTTACAGTTATTGTACTTAAACATCTATAAGCATTAATTTCTAAACCTTGTTTTTCTAATGCTTGAGTAAATCTCTCTTCACATTCAGCTGTAAAAACCCAGTGATTATATTCAAAAGAATCCGCTGTATAACCCTTTCTTTTTTTTCTAAAATATCCTAAATCCAGATCTGTATCACTTCTTCTTCCTAACTTTTCATCAAATTGTTCTTCTCTAACAACAGCACAGGTTCCAAAAGAATAAATTGTATTTGGATCCCATTCCTTAACAATCAATCCTTCGACACCGATTTCTTGAGCAGCAGCCAAAACTTTTCTTTGTAAATCTTCATAAGAAATCTTTTGATTTGTTTTTCGCCTAGTTTCACTCAAAGTTTTATGAAAAATATATCTCAAATAGTCTTCTTCAGACATTTCAACAGTTCTTGTTTTAGCTCCCATGAATAATAAGAATATCAAACAAATACTAAAAACCTTTAATTAAAATTTTTATCAAAGAAGTAAAAAAGAAAAAGAAAAAACAGAAATGACTAAATCAAAATAATTTATTCCATTAAGTCTTCAATCATACTATCAAGCATTTCCCTTTTATCTTCAAGGCTTTCTACTTCACCTTGTATTTGAAAATCCTCGCTTGCCCAATCAAAACTATTTCCTTGATGTCTATAATTTTCAGCAAATTCTAATCTTTCCTTAACTTTTTCAGGATCCTTACCTTTTTCAATTAAATCTAAAGCTATAGTATATCTCTCAATTCCTTTTCTAAACATTGGTTCACCCTCCACAGTAAATTGACTCCAAAAATCTAAACTTTCTCTTGTTAAAGGCCAGCCTTGTTCATTCATTTCATCAAAATCCAAACTATACATTTCATTAAATTCTCTTGCTAAAAATTCATTACAATCATAAATAGTATCATTACTTTTACCTTGAGTAATTGTACTTTGAAAAAACCCCATAATATCATCAATACCTCCTTCAAATTCAAGATCTGCATAAATATTTTTTTCAAATTTAAAATGAGTATATCTTGTCTCTAATCTTAATTTTTTTAACTCTAACTCACTTCTTTCAGAACTTCCTTCTTCCAATTGACTAATTTCCAAATCTAAAGAGGAGATTCC
Source organism: archaeon (assembly GCA_018692925.1). Classification (GTDB taxonomy): domain Archaea; phylum Nanobdellota; class Nanobdellia; order SCGC-AAA011-G17; family GW2011-AR17; genus BS150m-G60. Next base: position 36,170 of record JABHLH010000012.1, on the reverse strand, counting down.
AACTTCAAATCTTCCCATTTGATATTGATTAGCAAATTCTAATAAATCATCTTCGATTTTTTTTGCAGCAAGATATTCTTCTACAAAATCCTCTCCTTCAAAATAATTATTAAAACTTTCAAAATCTTCTAAAAGATCTTCCAAAAATTCTTCTCTCTCTTGTCCTTCTAAAGTTTGTGAAATTCCTTTTTTAGCTTGAATAGCTTCAAATTCAGCTTCAATTTTTCTCATTAACATACTATTCTCAATAATATCATCAAACTCATCAGGAAAATATTCTCTTTCAAAATTTTCACAATCTTCTTGAACTTTTTCAATATAATCATCCTCAACATAACTACTATAATCTTCAAAATTTAGTCTTCCTAATAAAGGCCTTAAGTGATCTAATTTGTCTTTTAATTTACTATATTTTTTAAGATTAGTTTCATAATTTACCATAGCTACTCTAAATTGAGTATTAAATTCAACTTCATCTCTAACTCCTTGAAATCTATCAGTTCTTACACTATCATAACAATATAATTCAGCATCTTCTAAACTTGGTCCATCATATCCACTTAAATTTTTTCTTTCAAAAATCTGATTATATATACTATGCCAAAGTTCGTGATCTAAAGCACCTAAAACTTCTTCATTAGATTCAAAATTATCAGAATAATGTGGTAAAATTAATTCATTTGTAATAGGATTATATGCAGCAATAAAACTATTGCCTTCATTATTAGTAATAAATTGTAAACGAGTTAAATCACTTTTTTCATCACTTGTATAATCTCTTTCTAATACACTTAAAGAAACTGGATCATGTTTACCTAATTCTCTTTCAATGTCACTTTGTAAATGTTCTTGAGTATATTCAGTACCATAATTAGGGCTAACTTCAAGATTCTGATGTCCTAAACAACCACTGGATAAACCTAAAACCAATGGAACCAATTTTATTTTATCTCTCATGTTACTACTGTATAGATACTAATATATAAACCTTTCTATTTAGTAATTTAACCCTATTTAACCAAAATAAGCTCAAAATAGTCTTTTTTGCTCTTCTAATTTCTTGGCATCTACCTTATGACTAGTATCACTACCTTCTAATTTACTTTGAACTTCTTTTGCTCTTTCAATAACTTCATCTGGCAAGCCTGCTAACTTCGCAACATAAACTCCAAAACTTTTATCAGTTCCACCTTTCAATAATGTTCTCAAGAAAACAATTTCTTCACCTTCTTCTTTCACTGCAATATTATAATTATAAATATTTTCAAAACTCCCTTCTAATTTATTCAAAACATGATAATGTGTTGCAAACAAAGTTTTAGCTTTTATTCTATTGTAAATATATTCTACAACTGCCCATGCAATAGAGACTCCATCATAAGTACTAGTCCCTCTTCCAACTTCATCTAATAAAATTAAACTTTTAGACGTAGCATTATTCAAAATATTTGAAGTTTCATTCATCTCAACCATAAATGTACTTTGTCCAGAAATCATATCATCATAAGCTCCTATCCTTGTAAAAATTCTATCAACAATTCCAACCTTCGCACTTTTTGCAGGAACAAAGCATCCCATTTGTGCCATAATAACTGACAAAGCAACTTGTTTCATATAACAACTTTTCCCAGAAAAATTTGGCCCTGTAATAATCATAACTTCAAATCCATTAAACGAAACATAATTAGGAATATAGTCAGTACTCAATTCAATAACCGGATGTCTACCTTCTTCAACTTCTAAAATTTCAGAATCTTCTATGACAGGTTTACAATAATTATTCTCAATAGAAACAATTGCAAAAGAAACCAAAACATCAATTTCTCCAACTCTAATAGCTACATCTTGTACAACCTCTGTAAATTCTTTTACTTCTTCAATAATTTTTGAAAATAAATCTTGTTCTAATTCACCAATTTTCTCTTGAGCACTTAGGATTTTTTCTTCTTCTCTTTTCAAATCTTCAGTTACAAATCTTTCATAATTTGTCAAAGTTTGTTTTCTAATAAAATAATCTGGCACTAAAGATAAATTTCCTGCAGAAACTTCAAAGTAATATCCAAAGACTCTATTGAAACCAATTCTTAAATTTTTAATTCCAGTTTTTTCTCTTTCTTGCATTTCCAAATTAGATAAATAACTTCTACTATTTTTTCTAATATCATGCAATTCTTTTAGATTTTCATTATGTTCTAAATTAATAACTCCTCCATCTTTTATAGAAACTGAAGCATCCTCTCTTATTCCTTTTTGAATTAAACTAATCAACTCAGAAAAACCTTCAAACTTTGCCAAATCTCCAAACTCTTCAATATTAATTCCTTCAATAGATTTCAAAGAATGTTTCAAAGCTAACAAATCTCTAGGATTAATACTACCTAAATTTACTTTTCCCATTAATCTTTCTAAATCACTAACTTCTTTCAAAATCTTTTTCAATTCTTCTCTAACTAATAAATTTTTAATCAAAAATTCAACTTTTTCCAGACGAGAATTTATTTTATTAACATCTAACAAAGGTTTAGCTAACCATTTTCTAATCATTCTTGCACCCATAGAAGTATGAGTTTTATCTAAAATAGAAATCAATGAGCCTTTACTAGAATTATCTAAAACATTTTTGAAAAGTTCCAAATTTCTTACAGCAACATTATCTAAAATCATTTCTTCTTTTTCAAAAATAACTTTAATTTTTTTAATATGAGATAAAGCATTCATTTGTGTATCTCTCAAATATGCTAACAATGCACCAGCTGCTTTAACTTTAGAATCATTATTGCTTAAACCAAAACCTTCTAATGATAAAACTTTAAAATGATCAGTTAAAGTTCTATAAGAGTAATCTTGTGAAAAATATCTATCTTCAACTTCAGATAAAAACAAGCCTTTTTTCTTCAACTCAGAAACTATTTCTTTATTCACTAACAAACTTGATGGAATAACACATTCTTCAACATTAACATAATCTTTTCCTTCAGAAACAAAAAACTCACCTGTTGAAACATCACATACTGCAGAATAAAAATTATCACCATGAACAAACAAACTCATAATATAATTATTTTGTTTACCTTCCTGTTCATATAAAGTTCCAGGAGTAACAATTCTAACAACCCCTCTTTTTACTAATCCTTTAGCTTTCTTTGGATCTTCTAATTGTTCACAAATTGCAACTTTATATCCTTTCTTTACTAATTTTTTTAAATATGGTTCTAAAGCATGATAAGGTAAACCTGCTAATGGTGCCTTTCTTTCTCCTTTTCCTCTTGATGTTAATGTGATTTCTAATTCCTTTGCAGCAGTAATAGCATCTTCATAAAACATTTCATAAAAATCACCCATCCTAAACATTATTACACAATCAGGGTGCTTATTTTTCAATTCAGCATACTGTCTCATAGCTGGACTTAGATTTTCTATATTCATCTATAAAAAAATCTTAAAAGAATTTAAAAGAATTTAGGAACTTTTCTTTATATTAATACAAAGCCAATAAAACTTAAATACTAAACTTAATTTTTCTATTTTCATGACAAAGGCAATATTAGACCAAAAATTAGAAGATATGATTAATAATGATTTAAATAGAGGGAAAAAGAATATTTTAGGATCTTATGAAAAAATACTTGAAGAATTAAGAGAAGTTCCATTACCAGTAAAACAAAAAGAAAGAGTTGTATTTGAAGCAGCTGCTATTCTTGGAAATTATCTTCTAGCAGAACACTTTGGAGAAACATACAAAATTTTAGAAGAAGAATATGTCAGATTAAGAAAATTAGAAGATTCTGATATAACTCCTGAAGATCGAAGTACTATTATTTTAGCTACAGCTCATCAAATTAATCATTCAAAAGACAAAATATTTTCAGCTGCATTCCAAGGATATAGAAAATATTAATTATTTACTTATGCAAACTAAAACCAAGGACCTCTTAAAGCACCATTAGTTAAACCATCAGAGTTTGCTTTAAATTTACAATTTAAATTTCCCACCCAACCTTCATTAGCAGGATAATAAACAGAAACTCTTTGTTGTAAACTTTGACCATTTAAATCAATTTGAGATCTTCTATGATTATAATCTGCTCCAAAATTATAAACTAAATTTATTACATCCATATCATTAGATATAACAACTACTCCATTACCTGATTCTAAAGCTAAGTTATAACTTTGAGCAACTATATCTAAATCTGCTTTTGAAACATGAGTCCGACCAGAATTTTTTACAAATTTTCTTCCTCTTGGAATATGTAATCTTCTTTCTTCCATATATTTTCTAATTTTAACAAAAGAAGACTCATCACTAAGCGAAGGGATAGTTCTCCAACTTAAACAATCATAAATACCCATATATGTATCACAAATTTCAACAAAGAGATTAGTTTTTTGTTTAGCACTCCTCTTTAACTTCTCTTTTGATCTTTTTTTAATTTGACGGAACCTTTTTTTATTATTGAATAAATGATTTACAAATATAGAATGTTCTTCCAAAGTAGAATCCACCATAGTAATATTATCTAAACTATGAATTAAAAAACTAAGATCTGAACTATGTTGCAATTGAGATTTCAATCTTTCTAAATCAAATTCCTGAACATCTCTTATTCTACCTAAATAATAACTAAAATCAAACCTTATTTTTCCTTCACCAGCAACTTTTTTATAATCACAATCCAGAGTCATTACCCCATTATCCAACAAAACATGAGAAGTATTTTTAGCTAAATGTTCAATTGTATGTTCTGTAACCTTTTCCATAAAAAGAAAAGTTTACTCACTCTTTATAAAACTAACTAAAACCAAGGCCCTTCTCGATGTGTATAAACTTTACCATCTGAATTTGCTTGAAATCTACAATTCAAATTTTCTCTCCATCCTCTTTCTGCAGGAGAAAAAACTGAAACTCTTTGTAACAATCTATAACTTTGTAATCCACCATTAATTTTACCAGATTGGAAATCTACTCCAAAATTATAAATTAAATTAATAATATCTTTATCACCACTTAGTACAACAACTCCTTTACCAGGATATAAAGCTAAATTATAAGTTTTTGCTGCCAAATTTAAATCAACTTCAGACACACCATTTTTTCTATAAGATTTTATAAAATATCGATTTCGAGACTGATGTAACTTTTCTTTCTCCATATATTTTCTAATTTGTGCCAAAGGAACACTAGGTCTTAAAACAGTAGACAATAATTGCTGAGATTCTAAAGATTTTAAAACCTTTCCATGTTTCAAACAAATGTCTTCATAAATCCTAAATTTATTTATATCTGATTTAGATCTCCCTTTATTTTTACTAAATTTATATTTCCCTACAAATAAATGATGAATATAATCTGAATATTCATTAACTACAGAATCAAGAGATTTAACATTTTCAAAATTCTTAATTAAGTCCCACATTTTTTCAACATGGCTTAACTGTAAATTTAATCTATCTAAATCTAAAGATGCAACATTTCTTACATCATATATATATCTACTAAAACTTTGCCAGCTATCTTCTATATATCTATCATCAGTCACATTCAAATCTTCACTAAAAACTGAATTATCTAATAAAACAAAAGAAGCTTCTTTAGCTAAATGATCTAGTGTAAATTCTGAATGTCCTGCCATAAAAAGAAAAGTTTACTCACTCTTTATAAAACTAACCTAAGGTATAAAAAGGTTCTTCGATCTCTTCAATAGCATTAAAATTCCAAATGGTTGTTTTAATAATTGTCTCAGAACCATCTTCATCTTCAGAAGAAATTATATCAGTAAATGTTCCTGAACTTGAACCATCTTGCGCTAAATAAATTTTACAAATACCAGGGCCTACAAGAGACCTATCGCTTGAATCTGCAGTACAGGGTTCTGTATTTCCTCCACCAGCAGATAAAATTTGAAAATCATTAGCAACTTCTGAAGTTTGAGTTTGACCATCAGAGTAAGTAATAGTTTTTGTTGCCATACTTGTATGATCACCTACATAATAACCATAAACACTCAAATAGAATTCACCATCTGCATCTGCTTGACCTATTTTAATATTACCATCCGGAGCACCACTAACAGCACTATTATCAGTAATTGTTGTTGTAGTTGTATCGCCAGAAGAAATTTGTTCTTGTCTTTCAGTATAAGTCCAAGATTGTGATCCAGATAAATCTACTAAATAAAATACAGACATATCTCCAAAATAAACTCTTACTGCTTTAAAATCATAACTTTCACTTTTCATAGAATCTTCTTCATAATCCCAGTATTCACTTATTGAACTTTCCATCAATTGATAATTCTCAGAAATACTTCCAGTATACCCAACAATATTATCTGCTCCTAAAAAATCATCAACACTAAATCCATATACATCATCAATATTTTCTTCATCATCAGTATCTCCAGCAACGCCATTTGAATCTTCATCTGTATCTGAACTACCAACACCAAAATCAATATCCTCTTCTGGAGTACAAGAACTAATTAATAATAAAACTAAAAATAACAATAATAATTTCTTCATAAGAATAATAAATATTTTAAAGTTATAAACTTTTCCAAAAATAAGAAAAAAATTATTTTTTAATAACTTTCAAACCATTCATATAAGGCACCAAAACTTTAGGCACTTTAATAGAACCATCTTTTTGTTGATATGTTTCTGCAATTGCTACTAAGATCCTAGATGTTGCCAAAGCTGTATTATTCAAAGTACTTACAACTTTTCTATTTCCATCTTTATCTTCATATCTCATATTCAACTTTCTTGCTTGATAGTCTGTACAGTTACTCAAAGAAGTTATTTCACCATAATCTTCAGTTGTTGGTCTCCAAACTTCCATATCACAACTTTTTGCTTTCCACCTTGCCAAATCACCTGTACAAAGTTCAACAATTCTATAAGGTAGTTCTAAACCTTGAAATATTTTTTCAGAAACACTTAACATCTCATCATAATATTTCCATGAATCTTCTTCAGAACAAAACACAAACTGTTCAACTTTGTTAAACTGATGTGTTCTCCACAAACCCTTCTCATTAATTCCATGAGCTCCAATTTCTTTTCTAAAACACATAGTATATGCATAATATTTTTTTGGCACATCAATAACTTTACCTTTATGCATTCCTAAAATTGCATGCTCACTAGTTCCAATCAAACAAGTATCTTCACCATCAACAGTATAGATTGTATTCTTAAATTCTTCAACATCAACCGCAGCAGCTAAAACATCTTTCCACAACATCAAAGGAGGTTCAATATACATATACTTATTTTTCTCCATAATATCCATTGCATATCTTAACAAGGCTTGATTTAATCTTGCAAAGTCTCCTTTCAAATAATAAAAACCATTTCCAGAAGATTTCGCTGAAGCTTCAAAATCTACAGCATCTAAATTTTCTAAAAGTTCCACATGATTTTTTACAGGGAAACTAAACTTAGCTTTCTTTCCCCATTTCTTAAACTCAACATTATCTTTATCGCTTTTTCCATATGGAACATCTTTATGAACAATATTAGGCAATGTATATAGAAGCTCATTCATTTCATTATTCACTTTCTCATACTTTTGCTCTACTCTTTTCAACTGTTCCGGTAAATCCCTAACTTTCTTAAGAACTTTTGAAGCATCTTTTCCTTCTTTCTTCAATGCACTAACTTTTTTTGAAAGAGTATTCCTTTCTGCCCTTAAATTATCAATTTGAATCTTAATAGATCTGGATAGAACATCTTTTTCAATCAATTCGTTTAATTGCGTCAACAGTTTTGGCTTTTTCATTCTCTTATAACTGTCCTTAAAGAGTTCAGGCCTCTCCCTAACTAACTTGATGTCTATCATATCTATAAAAATAACCTTATGATATAAAAACATTTCTCTAAAGACTACTTTCCAATAATTACAACACAAGGTTTAAATAGAAACGTTAGTTTTCCATTATTGTAAAAGAGGAAAATATTAGAGGTGTACACACAGGGAGAGAAAAATGAAAAAAGAAAAAGAAATATTCGAAGTCTTCTTTAGAAGAAAGCCTGCAATGATATTAGTTGCACTAAGGCAAAATAAAAGGAATAGATATGGGAGTGTACTAGCAAAAGAAGTTGATTGTACTTATTCCCATGCTGTAAAAATTTTACAGGAAATGGAAAAATCTGCATTAGTTAGTTTCAAAAAAATGGGTAGAATAAAAACTATTGAGTTAACTGAAACAGGTAATAGAGTAGCAGAACATATTGAAAAAATTAGGACTATCCTTTAGTTCTTTTTTATTTATTTTTTTAATAAATACATTTTTAGTTATTTTAGGCTGTCTATATTTTTATAAACTCAAATTCTTCAAACATCTGCATGACAAAAATAATCCTAGCAACAAGTTCACCTTATAGACACGAAGCATTCAAACAATTAAACATTCCTTTTTCTGTTGAAGCAAGTAACATAAATGAACAATTTGAAAACAGACCAACTAATCCAGAAGAACTATGTTTATTATTAGCAAAATTAAAAGCTGAAGAAGTTGCAAGAAATAAATCAGAAGGAATTACAATTGGATTCGACACAATTGCTTACCATAATAATCAAATTCTAGAAAAACCAAAATCAAGAGAAGAAGCATTCAACAGACTAATAAATATCTCTGATGATCAAGTTCAATATTTTACAGGTATTCACATAATTAACTTTGAAAACAAACAAATTTTATCCAAAGTAAACAAATCCATTCTTAACATTAGAAAAATTTCAGAAAATGAAATCAACAAATACTTAGACGAAGATCCAAACTTTAATACATTTGCAATAGGATTTGATACATTAAATAATTACAGTTCTACTTTCATAAAGAACATAATTGGAAGTTATAACAATGTTCTTAGAGGAATACCTACAGAAGAAGTAATAGAATTATTACAAGATACTGGTTTTAGGATTAAATCTCAAGAACAAAAAAGAATTAGCAATTTCTTTAGAAACCAAGAAAGACAAAAAATTACAATTTGTGGAAGTATTGCTTTCTTCAAAGAAATGTCAGAAGCAAAAGAAGAATTAGAATTATTAGGACATGAAGTTCAAATGCCTCCAACTCATATTAGAAATGAAGAAGGTGAAATGATCCCAGTAATGGAATATTATCAAATTAGAAAAGCTGCATCTGATGACATGGCTTGGATTTGGGAGAAAAAGCAAGAAGCAATGAGATTACACTTTGACAAAATTCAAAACTCTGATTCTGTTTTAATATTAAATTATACCAAAAAAGAAATCAAAGATTACATTGGAGCAAACACATTAATGGAAATGGGATTAGCATTTCATTTAAACAAACCTATATTTTTGCTAAACAATATTCCAGAAATAAGTTATAAAGAAGAGATTTTAGGTATGAAACCTCTTCAAATATAACTAAAACATATATTCCAATATATGATAATCTTTTTTAACTTCTATTTTTAACTTAATATTTATGGCAGAATTCAGAAAAACAATACTTCTTGCTGAAGGTCCATTTCATGACTTAGCTGAAAGAACTTTTAGACATATCTTACATTGTGATGAAGAAAAAGGTAGAACACCTTCTGGAGGAATTCACAAATTTCACCAAACAGATTTAGCAATTAAAACTTTTGCAGATCAAGAATATTTACCAAGAATAACTAGAAATGTTAGAGGAAGAGATATATTTTTATTTTTCCCATTTGTTAAAAATGGTAAATATGAACCAAATAGATTTTTTGAATTAAGAACAATTGTTGATGCTTGCCTTAGAGCAAGTGCAAGTGAAATTACTTTAGTTGCTCCACATCTTCCTTACTTACGACAAGATAGAAGATCTATTGATAAAAAAACTGGAGAACCTTTAAGAGAACCAGTTTCAGCAAGAGTTGTTGCAGATGCAATTGTTAGTATGGGAATTAAAAGATTAATTACTGTAACTCCTCATTTTAAACAATTTGAAGCTTGTTTCCCTGGGACTTTTAAATATGAAGGTTTAGATGCAAGAGTAGAATTTGATCACCATATGTTAACAGTTCTTCCAAAACCACATGAAAGATCTCTTTGGAGTGCTGACTTAGGTGGTGGAGAAAGAATAAAAGAATATGCAAGAGATACTGGAATTCCTTTTGGAGGTTTATGTGATAAATATCGACCAACAGCAGGTGCAATTGAAAGAATTAGAGTTTACAAAGAAGATAACATTACAATAGAAGGAACAAAAGTTACTTTTGTTGATGATATGTTTGCAACTTGTGGAACAATAAAAGCTTCTGCAGCTGAATTAATAAAAAGAGGAGCAAATCCTCAAGTAGTTGCATACGCAGTTCATGGAATTCTATCAAAAGGAATAAGACCTTTACTTGATGCAAATATTAAACCTATTATAACTGAATCAATTCCTTTAGAATGGGAAGCTACAGAAATAGTACCTTTACACAGATTAATAGGTGGAGCAATATATTCAACTTTAACTGGACATAGTATTAGTGGATCTTTATTCAATTATGAAAGGTTTAAAGACACTCTTTAATTTTTTTTAAAACCATTTTCCCAAACCTTCTTGTTTTTCAGGTTCTCTACCAAACACACTATCAATTCTCTCATTCAACAAAAGTAAAGTTTGTTTCAAATAAGGAGGCAAATTATATTTTGTAGCTAACTCTAAAGCAGGACCCATATATTTTTTAACAGAACCTTCTGCAATTGTAAAAATTAATTTTCCTCCACAAGCACAAACCCCAGTCATTGGTGGTCTCCTATAAATGGTATTACATTTTACACATCTAAAACTTTGTTGTGAAAACTTTCTTAAATTCCCTTTTATATCTCTTAAAAAATGTCTTTCAATAACTAAACGTGCAACATCATCAGTGTCAACAGCTCTCAATTTTCTTGCAACTTCCATTTGCCCTAAAACTTTATCTTTCATAGTTGGCAAAATTTTATATGCACTACAAAGAACACCTGCATTAAAATCATCTGTATCATGTGTAAACATCATTCCTTCATATTGACTTTCTTTTCCTAAATGATTCTCCAAAATATTAATTTTTACATCCCAAGGATTTTTATATTCTTGTGCAGCTTCATATAATTCTAGAGGATATCTATCACAAACATCCATATTAAATACCATATCATCAACTTCACTTGGAATTAATTGTCCTGTCAAAACTAAAGGAGCATCTTGTGTAACTCCTCTTGTATTTGGTAAAAACTTTCTAGAAAAATTTAACAATGTATCTAACAACAACATACATCCAGCTTCATCACCATCAGTATCTCTTCTCATAATACTGTGTAACAAAGGATGCGCATAAAGTCCTTGAACTTTAGAAAATCCTACAATTCTACAAATAATTCCTGCAGAAGTGTGTGGACTCATTGCAACAATCAAATGTCCAACTAAATCTTTTTTAGTTTGTAAATCATAATAAGGTTTTTGTTGATATAATTTTTCTAAACATTCATCAATAAATTTTGTTACTCTAAAAAGAATAGCATCAGCACCTTCTTCAGAACTTACTGGGCATGAAGGTAAAATAACATCTTGCGCAAACAGTTCTAAAATTTGATCATCATTAACTAAATCTTTTCCATAAACATCTTTAGTATATCCAAGTTTGATTAACTTTTCAACAGGAGTTCCAACTTCTTTTGCTTTAAAATGTGTACAAGGTAATTCAGTCATATCATATCTAATAGAACCATCTTTATTCACATGGATATTATGTTTAGATCTTATTATCCCTTTAGATAATCGTTCAGGAATTTGTTCAACACTCATCATTTTAACTAAACCTTTGATTAAATCAGGATATTGTCTTGAACCTATTTTTTCTAAAGCTTTGTAAAAATAATGTTTGATATCAATTTCTTTTCTTGTAGCACTTTTTCCTTTACCATGTTCTTCATGTTCATCTTGATACAAATATTTACTTATAGCTCGATAATACCATTTCCTTTTTGTAGTTAACCCACAAGTTTCACACACTGCATAAATTGTTTCTTTATTACATTTTTCACAATCAAATCTTGGAAACTCTGCTGTAACCTTACCTTTATCTAAAGCTGCTTGAAAACTTTTAAATCTTCCACCTTCTTCACCAATAGGAAACAATGTATGAGGACTTCCTTTCATTTTTCGCATTTTAGCTTTTTCAGGTCGACCCATTCTAGCGCCAATAAAATAACCACACTTATCTCTTATTTCATATTTACATAAATAATTTACAATTTCTAAAACATTATCTCCTTGAGGGTCTTTTTCAAAATTCCCTAAATTAATTTTTAAAATTTTAACATGAATTCCTTCAATTAAAATATATTCATCTCCAACAATTTTATGTGGCAATCCGATTAATTCTAAAGCTCTCTTAACTTTCAAATCACTAACAACTATTTTCTCTTCTTCAATAACTGAACTTCTTAACACAGAATATAAATGTCTAAACTGATCTAAATTTAAACTAGTCCAATAATAAATAAACTTAGGATACAAAGGAACTCCTAAATCTGAAAACTTCAAAGCTGAACTTAAACTAACTGGTGTTTTCAAAGGAAAAGCATATAATTTTTCTAAATAATCTTTATCTAAATCTATTTTATCAAAAACTTCTTTTGCATAATACACCCACCACTCTTCTACAAAACCACAAGGAATCAATTTATGAGCTCTATCTAAAAAATCCCCATAATTAATTAAAATATCACCCAAATAAATTATTTCATCAACTTTTTTAACATACTCTTTCGCCATTTCAAAACTAGTTAATTGTAAAACATTTCCATCTTTCAATTTTACAATAGGTCCTTCAATTTGATCACAAACATTTAGAGTTGTTGACTTTCCAGGTCTTTCAGTTTTCAATTGTGTACCAACTGCTAAAAAATTATCAACAACAACCATAGTCGCTGGATGAACACTATCAGCAGAAAAACCAGAAACTCTTCCTCTACCATATCTTAATCTAAAACCACCATTTCTCAAAGGATAAGTAAATACAGGTCTACCAGCAACAATATCTTTAATAAAAGTTCCATCAGGTTTTACTTTTACATTATCTTCTTTTGCACCTTTGTCAACTTTTGCACCTTTAGCTTTCATTTCTTTTTGCAAATTAACAAAATCAAGCATAAACTGCCATTGATCCAAATCCATTTCTCCACCCCACTTGTTTAATTGTTTCCAAACTTTTGGAGCTTTCAAGGATAAACACTCAGCTGTAATCAAACAAAACCCATTACTAATTTTATTAGAATTTCTTCTCGACAAATCTTTATAGTTACTCACATCCCATTTCTCAGAAGGATCACCATCTAATTGTACAGGTAAATGATTAACTAAAAAAGTAACTTCTTCTTCAGAAGGAAAATATTGTAAGTTAGTAACTCTTTCATGATAATCACACAATTCTGTATAAGCTCTTTTCACTTCTTTTTCTGTAGCATCATAAGTTGCATAACCCATTTTCTTTCGAACATAATCTGCAATCAAAACTGAAACAGAAGCACCAGTTCCTCCTGCACTTCTAATTGGTCCACCATAAACTAAAGCAAAATATTCTTGACCATCTGCTCTCTTTCTAATATCAATTCCAATAAAACCCTCTAAAGGTGAAGATACAACTCCTACAGTAACATAAGAAAAACCAGTTCTTATCCCGATTTCCATTGCTTTCTTTTTACTTTCAAATTTACAAAATTTTTCTTTAGCAACTTCTTCTGCAATTACTAAAGCAACTCTCCAATCTTGACTTCCATATTTTTTTTCTAATTCTTGAATTCTTTCTGAAACACCTTTACCTAAAATTTCAGGAGCTACGGAAGAAATTAAACCTTCTACTCTTTCAGCCATATTTCTTGCTAAAGGAATTTTTACACTTTTATCTGGGTCAAACCCTAAAGCTTTCGCTTTATTCGCAATATCATAACAATTCTTAACTTCTTTATCAATATCCTCAAAAATTTTTCCAACTCTCTCACTATATTCAGCCATAATGAACTACTTTATTATACAATTAATTAAAGGTTTCTAAGTCTAGAAAATATATATTCAAAATCAACACAAAAGATTATAAACTAAACTTTATTAAAACCCACTATGAACAAAATATGTTTTCTTGACAAAGATGGAACTTTAGTAGATAATAGCCAATATCCTGAAATAATACCTTCTGATAAATTACTAAAAAACGATGTAATTGAAGGTTTACAATATTTACAAAAACAAGGTTACAAATTAATAATTGTATCAAATCAATCCTGGGTATCAAAAGGTAAACATACAATTGAAAGAACAAAACAAATATTTGAAAGTTTAATAACTCAATTAAAAGAATACAATATACATATTGAAGAATATTATTTCTGTCCACATTTAAGATCTATGCATTGTGAATGTAAAAAACCTAACAACAAACTTATTCTTGAAGCACTAAAAAAATATAAAGGAGATCCAAAGAAATCATTAATTATTGGAGATATGGATCGAGATATTATTGCTGGTAAAAGATCTGGAATAAAAACAGTTTTAGTTCAAACAGGCTGTGGAAAAAAATTCTTAGACTGTGATCCTGACCATATTATAACCAATTTGAATGCAATAGGTGAAGTAATAGATGAGCAAAATACCAAGGAACATAACAAGTTTTAGAATACCAAGAGGACAATTAGAAGATAGAATCAATTTGAATGTAAATTCTGCTAAAAAAAAATATAGAACCATTGTTCCTTTAAGAAATATTGTTGAAGCTACTGAAATTGTTTTAATGCGTGAAGAGTTATTAAAAACTTTAATAAGATCAGTTCCAATCAAAGATACAGATAATAAACCTTATGAAAATTCTCAAATTGATTTATACAGAATACAACCTAGAGGATTACATGTAGGTCAAACTTTTGTATATCAAGGAAAAATAAATACTATTCTAAGTAATTTAGGTTTACGTTTTAGAGGTTATTCAAATTTGGGAGTTTCGGAAATGATGCCAAGTGTAGTTTTTGGTAGAGACAATGAAGGAGAAAAAGTTTTAGCTTTGTATGTACCTCCTATTATTGAACATCATAAAGAAGGGCCAATTTTATTAGATGGATTACACAGATGTTTTTTATGTGAAACTGTCGGTGCAAGTACATTAGCAATTCACATAATAAATCCTTCAGAAGATATTCCTTTTGATCCTATAAGATGGGAAAAAATTCAATATGTTAAAGACAAACCAGAACAAACAAAATGGTATAACAATCTTAAAAAAGAATTATTTAGAGATTTAAATTATGTAGCTATTGATGGTTAAATATTAAAAAAATAAAAAGAAAAAAAATTATTTTCTCAGATATAAGAACAAACTAATTCCTATGATCAAAGCTAAGCCTACTATTCCAGAGATTACAAACAACCCAAGAGGTATTCCACTTTCTTCACTTTCAGCTGCATAAGCAATTTCTTCTTCACTGTCATCACTACCTAAAATACTTTCAAGTATACTTTCTATTAAACCACTTTCTTCCTCTTCAACTATTACTTCTTCCTCTTCTTCAACTACATCATCTCTAGAACCTTCAGCACTTCCACCACTTCCTCCGCTACTTCCGGAAGAAGAACTTGAACTACTACTTTCTAAAGTTGTTGCTGGTTGCCCTGTTGCCCATGTGGAAAACTCACAATAAGGTAGCTGCCATGTACATGAAGTCGCACCTGTTGTAATTAGTGTTGCTTCACTTTCCATGTCTACACAATTACCACCTACATCATCACAGTGCCATAACTCTGTACAAGTTCCATCACTTGGAATTACAATTTGACAAACTTCAGGGTGTAAGTTATTCACAATTTTATCTCTTGTAGCTGAAAGCATACCAACTAATCCAACTGTATCTCCACTTGCATCTGTTAAACTTTCATCAACAATTAAAGATCCAGCTGTTTCAATATCTCTTGTGTGAGTAGTCAGACCTAATCTTGAAAGTCTTACACTTGTAAAGACCATTTCACCACCGTCTGAACTATTCAATTTGATATCAACATCTCTTCCATCTGAATAATTTGTTTTCATACCTGCACTTTCACCACAAATTTTTCCTTGTACATGTTCAAAATCTCCATCTTGATTTAAGTCATAACTTACTGTCCAAGTATCTGGAGTTTTAATCCTAGTTACAAAATCACAATAAGGACAACTTGTTGTAGATGTTGTTCTTACTTTTGAACAAGCACTAATAGCACACTTACTTCCTGAGTCACAAACTTTCAATTTATAATAATAATCAGTATCTTCATCTAAAGTATAATTCAGAGATACTATACCTGTATCATTATAAATTTCTGCTTCATGCCACATTTTCATTTCTCTAACATTTGCATTTGTAATTCCTACATCATGAATATTTCTCATGTATGTACTTGAGCTACAACTTGAATCATTGTACCAGAACTGTAAAGTTCCATTTGTAGGTTTACTTGTATCATACATTACTAACGCTGAGTCTGGATAACCTTCGATTTTTACTCCAGTTACAAGAGGCATAGTTGTATCTATATATGTTGGAGCGTTCACTCCAATACCTACACACTGAGTTGCAAATTCACAATCCCAATCATCACAATCTACTGCATAGTCCGCATCATTATCAACTTCATCATAACAATCCTCATACTTTACATATCCATACTGCATCATTTCTTCAAACCCAGCACCTACTCCATAATCTGAAGAGCTCTGAATTTGGAAATCAATTGCACCTGGTGTTACATAACCTGGACCAGCTATATCTGAAGGTGATACCGCACTACCAGTTGAATCAGCTGTTGTTACATACACTCTCAAGTCTTGAGTTTCATCATACAATGTAGGGAACTTTGCAAGATCATTTTTATCAACTGCAATTAAAGGTCCTCCAATTTCTCCACACATTTTAGATTTCATTGAGTCAATTTGTACATCAGCAATTTCCCATCCACTTGAACTACACTTAGATGAAGTTTTTTCTTCTATAGCTTTTTCTTGAGTACTGTCCCAATATGTATCATACTTAAAATAAAATTCATAACCTACTGCTGTTGAATCATCTGTTGCTGAACATCCTCCAGTTTCACTTCCATCAGAATCTAAATAAACATAGAAACTTAAATTTTCTTGTCCATTTCCAAATCCATTATTAATTCCAATTTTTTCTTGATTACAAATTGCTGCATCTGATAAACTAAATACATTACTTCCAAAACCATATGCATCATCCATATCTTTCATTCCGATACCACATAAATCTGCATAAGCACTTGCTTCTACACCATCACAAAAATCCATTGCAATAATTACTGGCGCACCTGAATCCATTCCATCAAACATTTCTCCAGTTCCTGGTGCATTACACCAACCATCAATCCATTTACATCCACTTCCACATGATGCTTCATCTGCTGAGCCAAAACAACTTGGTTCACAAAATCCACCCCAACCATAATCTGACCATGCACAAGATGCCTCATTATTACAATTTCCTTCAATCATATTAGATGAATTCCAACAAACATCAAATTGATTTTTACAAAAATTCCCTTCAGTATCCCAAGTACAACCAGGATTTATTCCACAAGTACTTGCATTATTATTTTCCCAACAACCTACACTCCAATCTGGCTCACAAAATGCCCAAGATTCTGACAGCCAAGAACAAGTTATTCCTGTTGCTGTTGAATTTAAACAATTTGTTTCATCTCCATCATACTTCCAACATTCCATTCCAGTATTTGCTCCACCACCGTAACCTCCAGCAGCATCTCCACCAGCAAATCCAGTTGGATTACACCAACCAGCACCTTGCCATGTACATTCTGTTTCAGCATTACATAAAGTTTCATCTACACTTAATGTTGAGTTCCAACAATCAACTCCACCTGAACTCCAGTCTTCCATACACCAACCATCACTCCAGAAACATCCACTTATACCATTACAAGATTCTTCTGTATTATCCATATTATAACAACTTGGTTCACAACTATTCCAACCACTATTCCAATCACAAGAAGAAGAACTATCACAAGAAGCAGAATCAGAATAAGACCAACATGCATCAAATTCACTTGTACACCAACTACCCCAAGTATCGGTTTGCCATACACAATCATTTGTACCACAACTTGATGAATCTTCATATTGCCAACATTCAGCTGTCCAATCTACCATACAGTTTCCACCCCAATTTGAAGATTCCCAATTACATCCATCTGTGCTTGCACAAACTGATGAGTCAGTATCATATAACCAACAATCAGGACTATTTGCAAAAGCAGTTGGATCACACCAACCACCATAATCAGTACACCAATCAGTACTTGAACCATCTGCAGCACACCAAGTATCATTTGTCCATCCACAATCTGCATCAGTCAAACAAGCAGACTCACCTAAATTATAACAAGTTTCACCAACAGACCAATCTTGTTCACAAAAACCAGTACCCATTCCATTAGACCAATCACAATCTGTTCTTCCATCACATCCTGTTTGATTACCATCTAATTTCCAACAATCAGCTCCTGGAAAATCACACCAACTACCCCATGCATCTGAAACCCAAGTACATGAGTTAGTATCACATTCACCTTCAGTTTGCCAACCGAAACAATCTCCAGAAGTAAAACCACAAGATGAATCAGAATAACAACTAGGATCAGCACAATCAATTAAATCATCATCGTCATTATCAATTGCATCCCAACAAACTTCAACTGCTTGACCAACTTGACTACAAGTTCCATCACTTCCTTCACCGTCCCAAGAACATGATCCAGTTGCATTAAAAGAAGATCTTCCTGTATTTGCACAATCTGTTTGTTCATAACATCTATCACATGCATCAGCACAAGTTTTTTCACTACTATCAACACAATAACCATTTTCTGCTGCTGAAGTATCATCAACCCACTTACACTTTACATTAGTATATTCATAAGCTTGTTCACAATAACATTCAGGTGTATTACATGCTTCATAACTTTTTGTAGTTCCATCATATTCACTTGAAGCTTGAGCATTTCCTAAATAGGTACAACTTCCACAATCAGATTTACAATCTCCAGCTGTTCCTTTTTTGAAAACTTCTTTTGCAGAACAATAACCATATTCATTTGCTGCTGAAGTATTTGTTGAAAATTCACAATAACCTAAAGCTGAATCTTCACAATAACTTTTTGCTATAGCTAAACTACTATGGTTAGTTCCATCAAATTTAGTTTCACATGCATAACAAGTTTTATCACAATTAGTTTCATCATCAGAAGATTTTTGTTCACATCTTCCAATAGGAACTGCAATCCAATCAGCACTATCATCTTGATCACAATAAGTATCTTGTATCCATAAACCACCAGCAGCTTCACAATTTTTCTCACTAGTTATCGACGTGATACTTTGTGTTCCAGTTCCAAAAACATCAGAACTTTTAAAATGACAAGTATTTATTGATGAATTCCAAGTACAAGGTAAATACCAAGGATCTCCACCAATTTGATTACATAAAGTTTGAGCTGACTGTGCATCTGTTGTAACCATACTTACATCTTCACAAGATACAACATTTTCAGGAATATCTTGCATGTTATCTACACAGGCTGTTGTTAAATAATCTGTAGTACAAGCACCACCACTCCAACTACAACAACTTGATAATACAACTACACTATTACACAATTGTGAACTATTTACCATTGTACAATTCAAACCATTTGAAGTAATTGCAGGTTCATTTGCATGACCTGAAACTGGCCTACATAAATCATTTACATATTCACAACCATTAATTAAATCACAATTTGTTTGGTTAGTATCAAAAATATAACAACTTGGATTCCATTCTTGATGAATATTTGATCCTGAAGTCCATCCAACAGGGTCTTGACAACTACCACCTAAACTTGTATCATCCCAGTCAGTATATTCCCAGAAACAATAATATGTATCCATACAATTCTTTTGATCAGTAAAGTCACCACATGAACTACTTAGAGAATTTTCACACCATCCTCCAGCTCCACCATCACTAACCCATTGACAATTTAAATTATTTCCAGAACTTTCACATTGTTCTTGAGTTCCACCATTCCAAGAATCATAAGTCCAACAACTTAATTCTTCACATGAACCTCCACCAGAACTTGAACTTGACCAAGAACAACCATCAGCTGCTCCACAAGTTGTAGAATCTGCATTACTCCAACAACCTTGTGATGAACAATAACTAGTTCCATCCCAAGAACAATCTAAACCATAAGTATTAGTTTCACAAGTTGTTTGATCTGTAAAATCAAAATGATAACAACTAAATGATTCACAAGAATCTTGTGTATAATAATTATTCACCCATGTACAATTTAAACCAATTCCATTAGTTTCACAATTTGATTCATTTGTTCCTGAATAATCCCAACAAGAAGTTTCATAACAATAATTATAATCACTATTCCACAAACATGATCCTCCAGTTTCACCAGTTGCTGCAGTACAATCATTTTCTGCAAAATTATCCCAACAACCTTGTGATTCACAACTACCCCATGCACAACCTGTTGTAGAAGTACATGTATTTTCAACACCAATACTACTACATTCCGAATTCCATCCACTACATCCATTAGTCCAACTACAAGTTAAACCTGCAGTATTTGTTTCACAAGTACTTTCATCAGTTCCATCAAAACTCTGACATGCAGATTGTTCACACCAACCACTACTTGAACCACTAGCAGAGTCCCATTCACAAACAGCACCAATAGTACTCTCAGAACTTGTACATTCACTTTCAACTGTTAAATCCCAACAATGTTTATTTTCACACCAACTTCCCCAATCATTTGACCACCAATTACAAGAAGCATCTGCAGTACAAGTTGCTTCTGTTTGATATGATAAACCACAATCATTAGCTTCAAATAATGTTTCTGCCACTGCATAAGGTGTTCCTAAATAATTGAAAGAAAAATTATCTGCCAACATATTTATTGGATGTGCATCATCAGCTGTAGCTTGTAAAGTTAAACCTGCTGTAGCTGGATCAAGTTCTGTTATATTTGAACTTATTCCATCAAAATAACAAAATACATTTGCACTTGTATTACTCCAAACAAAATTTAATATTCCTTCACCACTTGAAACAAAATTACATTTTTTACTATTATCTCTCTTATATGCACAAAGCTGATATTCTCCAGTATTAAGATATCTTATTTTACAACCAGTAGCTCCAGCATTATTTCCTGATAATTCAAAAGCAATTGTACTATTAACATTTCCAGGATTTGCAAAATTTACATTTATACTAGTATTAAAAGATTGTGTAAAATCTAAATTACTTGTAGTTTGTAAAACAATAAATGCACCATCTTGCGAAGCTGTTCCAGAAAAATTTAATTTATCATCTTGAGTTAATGTTAAACCACCAACACCACCTGCAGGAGCATATCTTGCATTCATTTCCGTTCCTGTAAAAGTATCATTAAATCCAGCAAGAGAAACTACAGGAGGTTCTGGATCTGCAAGTATATAATAGTACCAATCATCAACTGTTGTCATATTAATTACTTCAGTATTTCCAGTAACTGTTTCTAAAATTATACTTCCACTAGTAACAGGATTAAGATCAGTTGTACTAATTGTAAATTCATTAATTGAACAGATTACATCATTACTTGGCAAATCATATCTAAAACTTAAATTACCAACACCACTAACTCCACCTAAACAATTTGAACTACTATTTGAATTCATTGCACATAAATCATAATTACCTCCTGGTGGTGCTTGTAATCTACAACCTGTATTCGCTCCACTCTGATTATTAGTTTTCATAGAAAAATCAGCAGCACCTGTAATTTCACTTACTGTAAAATTTATTGAAATATTACTCATAAAAGAAGCAGTATAATCTTGAAAATCAAATGTAGAAAACATTGCCCAAGCTCCATTATCAGTAGCAGTCCCATTAAAATATAATAAATCATCTTGAAAAGTAGTTAATCCATTTCCAGAATCTTCCCTAATAAAAGCTGATCCAACAACAGTTCCATCAAAAGTTTCATTAAAACCAACTAAAGCTACAGGTGTTGGAGGTGGATCAGTAGATACATAAATCCAATCATCAATTGTTGTCATATTAACAACATCGCCAGCATCAGAAGCAATCATTTCTAAAATCATACTACCTGTAGTAGGAGAAGGATCTACAGCTGCTTTTAATGTACCACCTGCATAAAGACAAGAAGCATCATTAGTTGAAGTATCCCATTTAAAACTTAAATTACCATAACTTGGAACTCCTACTTGACAATATTGACTACCATTAGAAATAATTAGACACATATCAACAGCACCATTATTTAACATTTGTAATTTACAACCAGTATTCGCACCACTTTGATTATTAGTTTTCATATAAAAATCTATACTATTACTTATGGAACTACCTGTAAAATTGATAGTTATATTACTAGAAAAAATTCGAGTATAATTTTGTTCACCATTAGTTAAGAACTGAGCCCATGCACCTGGCCCATCAGAAGTACCATTAAAATATAAAACATCATCTTGAAAGGTAACAATACCATTCGTCGAATTATCTAAAGAAAACATAGGATTTACAACCGTACCAGTAAAAGATTCTGAAAAATCTGCTAGCGCTGGTGGCGGACCTCCTTCACTAATTCCGATTATAGCACCAGTAATATCTCCTATATCAATTCCTAAGAATCCAAAAGCACCAACAGTTGAAATTGCGACAAGTAAAACAATAGTTAAGATAGTTATATTTTTCCCTTTCATAATAGATCACTTACTTTTTTTAAAAAATAGTTTTCCCCTTTACAAAATAAAATAGAAAATGGATTTATAAAGTTTTTTCTTTTTCTCTAAAATCTACAATACTCATTGCTCTTGTTTTTAAGTTTGCAACAACTGCAGTTCCCCAACAAATATTTGTGTGTCCTAACTTTTCTTGGAACCCCGACATGTACTCAAAAGAACTACAACCAATCAAAGAAACATTTTTATAAGAACCAATTTTTATGTCATAATGAAAATGTCCTGTTACAAAAAAATCAGGAATATTTTCAATGATCAAAGGATCTTTTTCAATATCAGGAATATACAAACTTGACATATGTGTTGGTGCAAAATGTCTCTTCTTCAAAAAAAATTCCATCACTGCAACACTGTTTTCATAACCACCTGCATCTCTTAATGAACTTACATTATTTACATAATAATCAAAACTAAAACCATGATATAATAACACATCAAACATCTTATGAATTTTTACAACACCTGGGTTACTCACGACGATAACATTCTTTAAATTATACAATGACTTTGCAAAATCTTCACTTAACTTTGGTTGAGGTTCTGCAATTCTTAATGCATCATGATTACCTGCACAAACAACAATTTTTATATCTTTTCTAATCAAACTAAAATACCTTGCAACCTCTTCATACTGTTTGTAAATATCTTTTATTAACAATTCTTTTTCTTGTAAAGGATGTATCCCAACACCTGCAATTAAATCTCCAGGTAATATTATATATTTTACTTTTCTTGCAACTTCTTTTTGTTCTTCATTCCCATAATTTCCGTTAACCCACATAATAAAATTTTCAAATTCTTTCTTTGCAAAAAGAGTACTTCCAATATGTAAATCAGAAATAAAAACTGCACTAACATCATCTTTACACTTTTTATATTCCTTCAAAGGAGTATCTGGAAAATAAAATTCATTTGCAAAAACAATATTTTCTCCAAGTGTTCCATTAATACCAACAAGTTCATCCAAAACAACTTCATCCATTAATTCTATTAGCTCTTTATTTTTAGCAGAAATTAAAATTTTAGTTATTCCTGTTGGATCTTCTAGTTCTAATATATAGTGTCCGTTTCTTGTTTGATCTTTTGAATTAACAAATCCAATTATAGAAACATATTCCTTTGCTTGTTTACTTGCAAGCCTACTTATTGAAATTGCATTTTGTAATTCTGATCTTTGTAATAAAATCTTTTTCAATGCATTATATCTTACTTTCATATATATTACAAAATCTTTAACTTCTCTTTTTTTGGGTTTATCTACATAAGAACTAATAACTTCAACACTTGCAGTAATATTATCTTCAACTATACTTTCTTCTTCAAAATTAAATAATTTTTTAAACAGTTCATTATCTAAAACAATAACTTCTTCTGACCTATTTATATTATTATTTTTCTCTAAAAAATTTTCAAAATTAAAATCACTTGGAATTTCTTCTAATAATTGAGGAGTTACCCTATAATTCCTTTCAAAAAAAAAACCAACTAACTTTTTTTTACTCATATATTCAAAGCCTCCTTAAGCAATTTTTCTAAACGAGGAACTACTGATGAAGGAATCCCTAAACTTATTTTTCTTGTTCTTCCATACCTACCTTTACTAATTACTTTAGCATTAATAATTCCTAACATATCTAATTCAGCAATAATATCAGATATTCTTCTTTGAGTTAAAGGTCTTATTTTAGACTTAGAACATAGCTCTTTATACAATTCATAAATATCTCCTGTAAATATTGCTTTATTTCCAACAACTCTATCAGTTGCAAATATTGCTAACAAAGTTACTTGTGATTGTTTAGGTTGTGTTGTTACAATATCATGTACTCTATCTCTTTCAATTTTTTCTTCAGCTTCATCAATACAACTTAAATTAATTTTACTTAAGTTCTTTCTTTCAGCTAATTCTGCAGAAACTCTTAATAATTCTAAAGCTCGTCGAGCATCTCCATGTTCTCTTGCTGCAAAAGCTGCACATTTTTCTAAAACTCCTTCTTCAATTACTCCTTCTCTAAAAGCTTCAGAAGCTCTTTTTTTCAAAATACCTTGTAATTGAATTGCATTATAAGGTGGAAAAACTAATTCTTCTTCAGATAATGAACTAACAACTCTTGGATCTAAATAATTAGTAAACATTAAATCATTAGATATACCTACTAAAGTAATTTGACTATTTTTTAATTCTGAATTGAACCTAGTTAAATTATACAAAATTTGATCTCCTGCTTTTGAAACTAATTGATCTATCTCATCTAATATTAATATAAGAAGAATATCATCTCTTTCTAAAGCATTAATAAAAACTTTATACACTTCATCTGTAGGTAATCCTGTTGCTGGAATTTTTTCTCCTAAAAATCTAGCTAATTCTGCAACTAATCTATATTCTGTATCTGCAACTCTTTTTAATTTACAATTAATATAAAAACATTTAACAGGTAAATCATTTTTTTTCGCAATTTCTAATATACTATTAGTAACATGTTTAGAAGTTAAAGTTTTACCAGTTCCTGTTTTCCCATAACAGAATATATTAGAAGGTTTTTCTTTCCTTAATGCTGGAGCTAAGATCCCTGCAACTTTATTTACTTCTTCTTCCCTATGTAATAGAATATCAGGAGAATAGTTTGCCTGTAAAACTGATTTATCCTTAAAGAAAGGTTCTTTCTTAAGAAAATCTTCAAAATACTTATTTAATCCCTCTTTTGCCATACTTCACCTTTAACAAAAACCATATTTAAGTTTTCATCTTGTTAAACATAGAGACAGAGACCCTTATTTCCTATGGAACTAATTCTTCTCAATCTCAATGTATCTACTACCTTTCTTCTTTATAAATTTACCCCTAGCTTTCCAATAGAACTCTAAAATGACAACAACAAAAAAATAACAACTCCAAAATAGATTTCCTATAATAATAATAATAATACAATAATACATATAAATATAATAATAGATAGAAAAATAAAAAATAAAGAATTAAAAGCTAAAACTATTAAATTCTTTACTTTTAACTTTAATTTTATTTTTACAATTTATGTTTAATTTTTTTAATCAATTTATCCTCTTTAAACAACATAATTTTAATACATTTTTATCTTACTTCCATTTGAAATAAAACTAACAAACAAAACAACACATAACATACTAATTTCAATATTCATTTCCATATGAAATCAAGGTCTGAGGGGGGGGTAGAAAAAAATGAACTTATAATAATCTTAATAATTTTACTAATATAGTAATTCTTATTTTAAGATAGAGATAATTTTATAAAGTTTTAAGCTTCTAAAGAAAACTATGGAAAATGTATTAGAAAAAAGTAATATTTGTTATAGTCTTATTAAAGAACTTGAAACCAAGTTTGAAAAAAAATCTCTTGAAGAAATTAAAGAGGGATTATATTCTTTAAAAAATCCAGAGATAGAACAATTATTTTCTCTCTTTAAAGATATAATAAAAGAAGCTGAGCCTTGGATGGATGAAAAGGGAAAAAATATTTCTAATAACTCTAAATTCATTAAATCTAAAAAAATAGTTTTAATTGCAATAGCTAAATTAAGTCAGTTTATAGCTGAAAGGGAAAAACAAGGTAATGTTAGAGGTGATTCTATTGAAGGTCATAGCTACACAATTAGTAATATTAAATTCAACCTCCAGAAAATTCAAACTTTATGGATGGAAAATCAGTAATTTATACTTTATTTTCTTATTCTTAATTAATAATAGTATTAAATCAGTATATAAGAAATCTCTATAACAGGAAATTATAAAAACAATTAACTCTTTAACATATTCATGGGTTTATTAGCAATAGTAATTGTACTTTTAGTAGCTTTCTTCTTATTAGAACTAGTAAAACACAAACTTACTAAAAATATATTCAGATATTTCATTACTGGTATAATCTTTCTTGTAGTATTAATGTTTTTAGCAGCTTTTTTTGATTTAGGAGATTTTTTTAGTCAAGATAATACTTTTGCAAAAACTGGTTCAGTTGTAGCTGAAGATGTACAAGAAGATATTGAGAGTATTGATTGGTTTGATCTTAATATATTAGAGACAGCAGAAGAAGAAACAAAAGAATTTTTGAAGGACATATTAGAATCTTAGTCTAGAAAATTATATAAACCTTAAAACTAGAACTTTATCACAGGAGGAGTTAATATGCAAGAAAAAAGAAATTCAAGATCTCTTATGAGTAAAACTGTAGTCACAAAATCCGGAAAAAAGTTTGGTGAAGTTGGAAATTTAGCTTTCGAAACTAGAACTGGTGAAATTATGCACATAATTTTAAAGAATCCTACTTCTTATATCGATCATTTAGATATAGAGCAAGATAGAAATGGACAATGGTTAGTTCCTTTTTCAGCGGTAATTGCTGTAGGTGATTTTGTTGTAGTAGCAGAAGAAGACATAGTTTAATTTTTTTTTATTATAAGTAAATTATATAAACTAAACAATATTTTCTAGTTCTCATGTCTAACCTTAAATATAACAATACAAGTGATATAAAAATCCCTAAAGATATTGTTAGCCAAGTTATTGGTCAAGATAGTGCTGTAAATTTAATTAAAAAAGCTGGACATCAAAGAAGGAATATCCTTTTAATTGGTTCTCCTGGTACTGGAAAAAGTATGCTTGGTCTAGCTTTAGCAGAATTATTACCTCAAGAAAAACTTAAAGATGTACTTTCTTTTCCAAATCCAGCTGATGATAATGTTCCTTTAATAAAAACATATCCTAGAAGTAAAGGTAAATCTTTAGTTACTCAAGCAAAAATAAACGCAATGGGTTCTTTTAGAAATCAAAATATTTTATTATTTATTTTTGTATTAATTGCAACTATACTTCCTTATTATTTTTATTCAAAACAAATATTTCCATTTGATTCTGCAATAATTTATGCAGCTTCTATGATTACTAGTATGATATTTATTATTGGGTTTATGTTGTTCTTAAACATTAGTAAAAAAACTTCAAAATTAGGTGGACAATCTACTATACCTAAATTATTAATAGACAGTTCAAAGAAAAAGAAAGCTCCTTTTTTTGATGCAACTGGTGCACATGCTGGTTCACTTTTAGGAGATGTACTTCATGATCCTTTACAATCAGGTGGACTTGGAACTCCTCCTCATGAAAGATTAATTCCAGGAATGATTCATAGAGCTTCAGGTGGAGTTTTATTTATAGATGAAATTTCAACATTAACACAACATTCACAACAAGAGTTATTAACTGCGTTACAAGAAAAAAAATATCCTATTACTGGACAATCTGAGAGATCAAGTGGAGCAATGACAAGATCAGAACCTGTTCCTACAGATTTTATTTTAATGGCTGCAGGAAATTACGAAACTGTAAAACATATGCATCCAGCATTAAGATCAAGAATCAGAGGTTATGGTTATGAAGTATATATGAATGATACAATGGATGACACTCCAGAGAATAGAAATAAGTTAGCAATATTTGTAGCACAAGAAGTTGTTAAAGATAAAAAGATTCCTCATTTTACAAAAGGAGCTGTTGAACTAATTATACATGAGGCAAGAAAAATGGCTTCTACTTCTGGTAAATTAACTTGTAGATTAAGAGAGTTAGGTGGTTTAGTAAGAGCAGCTGGAGATATATCTTTAGAACATAAATCCAAATTTGTTGAAGCTATACATGTTACTGAAGCTAAAAAACTTTCAAGAACTTTAGAACAACAAATGGCTGATAAATATATAGAAGCAAAAAAGAAATATGAAGTAATTGTTACAACTGGTAATAGAGTTGGTAGAGTAAATGGTTTAGCAGTTATTGGTGGAGATACTGCATTTTCAGGAATTGTTTTACCTATTGAATCTGAAGTAACTCCTGGTGGTAAAAAAACTGAGTTTGTTGCAACAGGTAAACTTGGTGAGATTGCAAAAGAAGCTGTAAAGAATGTATCTGCTTTAGTCCTAAAATATTTTGGAGAAGATTTGAGAGAAAAATATGATGTTTTTATTCAATTTGTTCAATCAACTGAAGGTGTAGAAGGAGACTCAGCTTCAATCGCTGTAGCAACCTCCATTATATCTGCATTAAAACAAGTACCTGTAAAACAAGATACTGCAATGACTGGTTCTTTATCTGTTAGAGGAGAAGTATTAGCTGTTGGTGGTGTAACTGCAAAAATTGAAGCAGCTATCGATGCAGGAATAAAGAGAATTATAATTCCTAAATCAAATGAAAGAGATATTGTTATCACAAAAGCTAAACTAAACAAAGTAAAAATTATTCCCGTAACTAGAATTGAAGAAGTTTTCAAAGAAGCTATGGATTGGAAAGGTAAAGAAAAAATCTTAAAATCTTTTAATGGAAAATTAAAAAAATAAATAAATTAAAATTCTCTTTTTGGCACAGGAAATTTTCTACTTTCAAATTCTTCCCATTGTTCTCTTGCCAAAGAATGACTATATAATATCTCTTTACTTTCTACATCTCTAATTTCTAATACTTCTTGAACTAAATCTTTTCTATCACCTTTATAGTCATTAGGATTTTTATTTCTTCCAATTGGAATTTGAGTGGACATAGTAGATCCTCCTTTATTTTGAATCATAAGAGAAACATTTTCTGATTCATGTCTAAAAAACCCTACAAAATATCCATCAACTCTTGCAATAAGAGGTACAACTATTTCATCTCTATAATTCAGTTTAATAAAATCTATTTCAAATTTAGTTCCCAATTCTTGTTTTGTTAAATCTTCTAATAAAGGGAATTTTCTTCCTACAGAATCCTTACTCACATTTGTTTCCATTCTTTCTAATTCTCTATTATAAGTTGTATCCCAAGTAGAATATTCAATATTCATATTTATTCTTTTCATTTTTCTTATTTTTAATTATGCTTTTATTAAGATTATGTATTTTAATTATATTATTTATTATCAAATACAACAATACTAATAAACTAAACTTCTAAATAAAATTACATGCAAACAACTTTGTGTATTACTGGCTTAATGCGTTCTGGAAAAGATTTTGTAGCTCAATATATTATCAACAAATATAATTATGTTCAATTAAATATGTCTGATGTAATTAAAGATGAATTAATCCAACAAGCTAGAGAGCCAACAAAAATGAATATGTCTATTCTTGCAGATGAATGGAGAAAACTTCATGGTAAAGATATTGTAATGAGAAAAACATTAGAGAAAGCACAAGATCATGACAAAGTTATTATTACAGGTATTAGAAGTCCTGAAGAATTAGATTTTTTACAAACCAATACTAAGAGATTCAAATTAATTTCAATACAAGCTTCTAGAGAAATTAGATACAATAGAAGATCTAATAATGATCCTCAAAGTCCTGAAGAATTTTTTGAAAGAGATGAAAGAGATATTTTATTCAAAGGTTTAGGTAAAGTAATTGAGAAAGCAGATTATAATATTAAGAATGAAGGATCATTAGAAGAAATTTATGCACAGATAGATTCCATAATAGATAGAATTGATTATCAAAGACCTTCCTGGGATGAATACTTCATGAACTTAGCTCTTGAAGTAGGAAAAAGAAGTACATGTGATAGAGGCAGAACTGGTGTATTAATTGTGAGAGATAAACAAATCTTAGCTACAGGATATGCTGGTTCTCCTAAAGGTTTACCTCATTGTGATGAAGTTGGACATCAAATTAAAAAAACAACACATGAAGATGGTTCCGTATCAAAACATTGTGTTAGAACTTCTCATGGAGAACAGAATGCTATCTGTCAAGCTGCAAAGAATGGTATAGCAATAAATAACTCAACTTTATATTGTAAATTAGAACCTTGTTATATTTGTGCAAAAATGATGGTTAATGCAGGCATAGTAAGAGTTGTATGTTTAAGAAAATATCATGCAGCTCAAGATTCTAGAGAAGTTTTCCAAAAAGCTGGTATTGACATATTATATATTGAAGAAGGTCAAGAAAATTATTAAATCAATTCTTTATATCTTTTATATGCTTCTTCATGCATTACCCAATAACTTTTTCTTGTAAAATCCTTTGTAACATTTTTTACAATTTTCTTAGTTTCTAAATCTTTTAAGATTTTCAAAATAAATTGTTTATCTCTAGCTTCTTGACTAGCTATATTAGTAGCACTTAAAGATCTCGGTGCTTCATCAAATAATATTCTTAAAACATTACTTTTTATTTTCTCTATATTATCTTTTGAAATTCGACTCATACTTAATTTTAATATTATTTGTCTTTAAAAACATTACTGCGTTATACCGCTAATTACAAAATTAATCAAAAAACTTAAGAACTTAAGACAATTATTTTCAAACATGGATTTCAAAAAAGAAATTATAAATTTATTAAAGAAGGAAAAAATTCCAATTGAACTTCTTCAAGCTCCACCTAATCCTGAGATGGGTGATTATGCTTTACCTTGTTTTCCTTTAGCAAAACAATTAAAAAAATCTCCAGTTGAGATAGCAAAAACTTTACAACCTAAATTCAAAGCTAAATTTTTAGAGAAGGTTGAAGCTAATGGCCCCTACTTAAACTTTTACATTAACAAAGAAATATACAATAAAACAATTATAGAATCTAAAACTAAAAAAAACAAAATAAATAAAAGCATAGTTATTGATTTCTCTTCACCTAATGTTATGAAGCCATTTGGCTTAGCACACTTAAGATCTACAATGATAGGTAATTCTATTCATCTTTTACATAAACACCTAGGATACAAAGTAATTAGGGTTAATCACTTAGGAGATTGGGGAACCCAATTTGGTAAAATGATTTATGCTTATTTAGAATGGGGTAATCCTAAAGATATTGAAAAAGAACCTATAAAAAATATGCTTAAACTCTATGTTAAATACCATAAAGAAGCAGAAAAAGACTCTTCTTTAGACGATAAAGCAAGAAAAATATTTGCAGATTTAGAATCAGGAAATAAAAAATATAGATCTCTTTGGAAAAAATTCAGAGATTTATCTCTTAAAGAATATGATAAAACTTACAAAAGATTGAATGTATCCTTTGATTCTTTTTCTGGAGAAGCTTTCTATGAGCCAATGTTAAAAGATACTATCTCTTTACTAAAGAAAAATAAATTATTAGAAGAAAGTGAAGGAGCATTAATTGTTAATTTAGACAAATATAATCTTGCACCTTGTTTGATACAAAAATCTGATGGTGCTACTATCTACGCTACTAGAGATATTGCTGCAGCTATTTATAGAAAGAAAGAATATAATTTCCATAAGAATATATATGTTACAGATAATAGACAAAATTTACATTTTCAACAATTCTTCAAAGTATTAGAATTAGCTAAATTATCTTGGGCAAAAGATTGTATACATATTCCTTTTGGTATTATGAAATTTAATGATGGTATTATGTCTACTAGGAAAGGAAAGGTAATATTCTTAGAAGAAGTATTAGATAAATCTGTAGACAAGGTTAAAAAAATAATCAAAGAAAAAAACCCTAAATTGAAAAATAAAGATAAAATTGCAGAACAAATAGGGATAGGAGCAATTATATTCTGGGATCTTTCACATGATAGAGTTAAAGATATACAATTTGAATGGGATTTAATATTAGATTTTAGTGGAGAAACAGGACCTTATATCCAATATACATATGCTAGAGCTTCTTCAATATTAAGAAAGGCTAAGAATAAATCTAAACCTTCTTATGAGAAATTAACTAATCCTAAAGAAGCTGAATTAATTAAATTAATTTCAGACTTTGAATCTACAATAGAAAATGCTGCACAGCAGTATAAACCTTCTGTATTAGCCAAATATTTACTTAGCATTGCTCAAAGGTTTAATGAATTTTATCAATCTTGTCCAGTATTAAATGAAGAAGATAAATCATTAGCTAAAGCAAGATTAAATCTTATATCTAAGACAAGAGAAATTTTAAAAGAGGGCTTATCATTATTAGCTATTTCTACTCCTGAAGAGATGTAATTCTACAACCACAACTTTTAAATAAGCTATTTCTTTTCTCAAGATTGGTGAAAAAAGATGCCTGTTATATCGTTTAGTTTTGATAAAATCAATATAGAAAAGAAAAAGACATTAGAAGCTCCAATTAAAGTAGATAATGGAATGACTATTGTTGATCTTAAATTAGAAGACGTACCAATTACTGGTGGAAAGAAAGAAAAGGTTTTAAGATTCTTTTATGAATATAAAGTAGATTATCAACCTGATCAAGCTATTATTGAAATTGCTGGAAATTTAGTCTATCATGATCCTGATGGTAAAACTGATGAATTAATGAAAGGTTGGAAAGATTCTAAACAATTACCTCCTGAGATGATGCAACAAGTGATGAACAATGTTTTAATTAGATGTCAAATAAAAGCATTATCATTAGCTCAAGATTTAGGTTTACCACCACATATTAGAATTCCTACAATCAGTCCTAAAACTCCTATTACAAAGGATAAGAAGGCTGAAGAGTATATAGGATAAATTTTTCTTTTTTTATTTATTCATTAAACATATTATGCACATATTAAACATATAATTCTTAAGAATTCTTTAGAATTAAGCTATTTCTTTCTTTTTCATTCCTTCATTATGTACATACTATGCACTTGGTTATTCACTTATTATTCACATAAATGTATTTATATCTCACTTTATTTCTATTCTTTATGATAGTATCTGATCTTAAGGAAGCTGTAAAGAAGTCTTTTAGTAGGGTAAAGAGCCATTTTGAGGCGTTAGAAGGTGAAGTTAGGCATAATAGAGACTATCTTATTAAACAAAACAATAGTATTGAATCTTTAAACGCTCAAATTAAGGCTTTAGAAGCTAAAATTAAAGAATTAGAAGACTCTAAACTCTCATTTTCTCAAGATATTAACTCTGAATCAGTAGATGTTTCTCATTTAGATTCTCCTTCAGAGCCTGAAACAAGCTCTGAATTAAGTGATTCATCACTTTCCAATGATATCTCCATAGGAAATAGAGGGGTTTCATTAGATGGTTATTCACT
Source organism: archaeon (assembly GCA_018692925.1). Lineage (GTDB taxonomy): Archaea > Nanobdellota > Nanobdellia > SCGC-AAA011-G17 > GW2011-AR17 > BS150m-G60. Next base: position 2,307 of record JABHLH010000012.1, on the reverse strand, counting down.
TCCTGGTTATTCACTTCCTAGTTATTCACTTGATATTAGGGCCTTTAAGGAAGATCTTTCAAATATACTTAGTAGGCTTTCAAGGCAAGAATTCATGACTTTCCTTGTAATATATCAGCAAGAAGAGCAAATTAAGCTTGTAACTTACGAATCCTTATCCAAAGAACTCAAAATCTCTTCTGGTTGTGTTAGGACCTATGTAAGTGGTATTATTAAGAAGGGAATTCCTATTGTTAAGTCTAAATATAACAATAAAGTCATAATACTCTCAGTTCCTTCAGAAATAAGGGGTTTAAACCTCAAAAAGAGACTTATTCAAATATTTTATAACTTAGATCCTTCTCAAAAGAAATTAGGTGATAAATTTTAACTCTCATTTTTGATTAAAATAAGCTATATTTTGCTTCTTTTCTATATATCTTTCTCCTTTTTTGTTATATTATATTTTTTATACCTAACTTATTTTATATCTTAATTATATTCTCTTTTATTCTGATCTTATTCTGATCTTATGCACTTATTCACTTATTATTCACTTCATATTATCTGTCTATTATATGTCTACGACATGTCTAAGACTGTCTATAGACTTGTCTACGACTTGTCTACAAGGTGTCTATAAAGTGTCTATAAACTGTCTACGATTTGTCTTTTTTCGACGAAACTTTTATAAAGTAGCTAGTTCTAAATACTATTATGCTTAATTGGTTAATTAAAAGAGGTGTTAAAAAACATATTACAGAATGGAATGATTCTGTGAAATCTTCTTTTACAAATATTAGAAATGATATGAGTCATATTTCAAAATGGATTACTCATTTCCAAAAAAGAGATGAACACCACATAGAAAACCATAGTAAAATATTAGAAAGATTAGCTTTAATTGAATCAAAATTAGAAAAGGGTGAAGAGATAGAGATTTCTGAGAGTTCAGAAGATAGTATTTATGAGAGTTCATTTAATCTTTCAAAAAATGAGAATGATAAGTGGGATGATCTAACTGATGTACAACAAAATTTAGCTTGGTTAATTCTGAGACTTAACAAAGAAAATCCAGACATTTGGTTCACTACTAGGCAACTAGCAGAAGAGTTTTATCCTAACAAAGAATATTCAAAAGTGAGAAGTACTTTAGTTCATTATTTGAATATATTAGAAGATTTTGGTTTTATTGAAAGAAAAAGATCATCTAATCAATCTTTAATTAAGACTAAAAAAGAAAATTTACCTCCACCAAGAAATTCAAAAGAAGTAGTAATTGATATGAAATCTTCTAAAAAATCTAAGAAAAAATCAAAATGATTAAAATTTATTGTTTTTAATTAAAAATAATAAAAAAATTTAAGGATTGATTAATTTTCGAATTTTACCTATCTCTTGTCCTTTAAATCCTATTCGAGCTAATCCACCATAACCATCTTTTAATATAGTCTTTTTTATATCCATAGCTTGTGCTCTATAAGTTGGATCTCTAAATAAATTACCCCAATTATATTGTGGTTGAGAAGATGCTTTTTTAGCTAATTTATCCTTCAAAGCTTGTTTAAACTTTTTACTAGCTCTTCCATCATAAGGAGTTTTTCCAAACCTATATATTACTTTTGATCTTTTATAAAAACAAACTGTATTAAAATTAAAACTTAAATCATTATCTTTTAAGTACAAATGTAAAGGTTGTTTCATTAATTTATGTATTCCATGAAGGTCTCCTTTTCCAGTCCTAAAAAATAAAGTTATATGAGGGTCAGTAAATTGAAAGTTTTTTTCTTCAACACCTGCAAGATTTAACATTTCATGTATTTTCTGTCTAATTATAGGTATTTGTTCAGAAATAATTGGAACCCATACAACTTGCGAATCTTGAATATTATTTTTATCGTATCCTATTCCTGCTATAGTACATTGTCCTTTGAAAAGATTCATTAAATTACTATAAACTTGTGGATGCGTATTCATAAATTCTAAAATATGTTTAAACATTTTTCCATTAGTTTGAAATGATTCTGGATGAAGTACTCCCAGAGTAATATGGAATTCAGGTTTAACACTAATTCTACTAGTTAATTTTTTATCTAACATTATACTCGGTTCCTTTTCCGCTATACTAAGAATAATATCATACATTTTATCAGATAATTTTGGAGGTAAAGCAATTCCTAAAGAATATATGTCTTCACCAAAGATTTTTTCAAATATTGTCATATTTACACCTCTTTGTATTTTAAGCTACTTATCTTTATAAATTTATATATTTTTTACGATCAAAACTTTTAATCATTAATCAAATATTTTATACATTAAATATTT
>JABHLH010000011.1 GCA_018692925.1 archaeon | reverse complement strand
CAAAGTGTTTTAGCAAGAGAAGAAGGAGATCATTCTTCTAAGAAAGTTTATGTTGGTTATGATGAATGTGTTGATCATTTTTTTGATGGAGGAAAATATGGAAATCCATTTAAAACAGATGAAAATAAAATTGCTTCACAAGTTGAAGAAGTAAATTCTGGAGAACAAGAAGCAGTATTTTGTTTGTATGAATGTAGTGAAAAAACTGGTGGTAGTGAAAGTTGTGATTTTATTAATACAATAGAAAAAGATGAGTTTTATGATTATTATAGTTCCGGAGAAGCTGATTATTATTATAGGTCAAATGCTTTAAGTGAAGATGAAGAAATAATTTTAGGTAATGGTTTTCCAGAGTTAACTTTTGCAAAAGATTTAGGAGAAGATAGTTATGGAGTTTATGGTGGATTAATTGGAGTTTCACAAATGCAGGAAGATAATGAACTTGGTACTATAAAAACTAATTTAGGCTGGACTATTGCTTTTGGAACTATAAGTGCTGCTGGTGGTGCTGCTGCTGCAGCTTATTTGGAAGTTATGAAATTAGCAGGAAGAGAATATACTACTTATGCTGCTGCACAAGTTGCTGCAAAAGAAGCTGGTAAAGTTGCATCAAAAGAAATAATAGATGCAGCAGGAGAAAAAGCTTATGAAGCAGCAGTTCAAGCGGCTGCAAAAAAAGCATCTGAACAAGAAATACAAGGAGTTCTAAGTGCTGCTGCAACAGCAAGAACTGCATCGTCAGCTGCAGTAGTTATTGGTGGTGTTATTACAATTGTTATGGAAGCAATTGGTTGGATTGAAATTTATACTATAGAAAGTCCAATCGAAAGAATGGAAAAAAGTCAAACCTTTGCTATTAGTTCTGGTATTGCAGCAGGAATGACTGCAGTAAGTATGTATATTGCAGTAGCAACAACAGGATTAGGTCCAGCTGGTTGGATTGTTGGAGCTGTTGCTTTAGTAGTTGCTGGAGTCTCAGCAATATTATCTTCAGGAGGAGAAACAAGAGATGTAACAATAAGTTCTTTTTGTGAAGCTTGGCAAGCACCTACTGGTGGAGATTATTGTGAACTTTGTGATGTTTCAGTTTCAGAAGGTGGTTTAGCAATTGATGATGGTGAAGGAAATATTTTAAGAGGATGGGATTGTACAGAATATAAATGTAAAAGTTTAGGACAAGGTTGTGAATACATTGAAGAAAATGTTGGAAGTGAAAGAGCTAAATGTATTAGTGTTGCAGTTAATGATGTAAATCATCCAATAATTGAAGATGCTTATTTATTAGGTAATTACAAGGATTTAGATGTTGAATTTGTTGAAGATGATTATTTGAAAGTTAAAGATAAAGTTGCACCTTATACTTTCTTTGAATTTGGAATTGAGTTAGATGAAGTTAGTCAGTGTAAAATTGAATATGAAAGTTTACATGAAACTTATGAAGAAATGGATTTGTATTTCCCTGATTCTTATTTTGATTATAATCATAACCAAAGTTGGATTTTAACTCCAAATGAAGTTTATAATTTTTATGTAAGGTGTCAAGATCATAATGGAAATAATAATATTGATGCATTTGTTATACAAGTTGAAACAACTGGAGGAGATGATATTACTCCACCGACTATTGATGCTACAAGTGTAAACAATGGAGCATTTATTGCAAATGGTGTGAATGAAACTATTGTAAGTTTATTTGTTGATGAACCTGCAAATTGTAAGTGGTCTTTTAGTGATGCTGATTATAGTTTAATGGAATATTATATGAGCTGTTCAGGAATTCCAGAAACTGCAAGTTCATTATTTGAAAATGAATGTAGTGCTTTATTGAATGTAAGTTATGGGAATAATTATTATTATTTTGCTTGTGAAGATGCAGCAGGAAATGCAAACACAGAAAATTATGCTTTTACTTTAGTAGGAACTGATTCATTGAATTTAGATTATGCTTCACCTAATGGAACAATATATTATGATTATACAACAATTAGTGCAGGAACATCTGGAGGAGCATATGGAGATGGTAAAGCAGTTTGTAGTTATGGTGGAATTGAATTCTTTGAAACTAATTCCTCAGTGCACACACAAAACTTAGAAGATTTAGATGCAGGCGATTATAACTATGGAATTGTTTGTAGTGATATTGCAGGTAACACAAACTCAACAGATATTAGTTTTACAATTGCAGTAGATAGCGATGCACCTATGTTAAGTGGTTTATATTTAATTGATACAATTTTATATTACGAATTAGATGAAGACGCGACATGTGAATATTATTTTGAAGAATTTGATTATGGAGAAGGAACAAGTGTTGCAGGTTCATTTACATTAACTGAATTAAGTACTTATTATTTAATTTGTGAAGATGTGTTCGGAAATCAAGGAGAATATGTTTTGAATGTTTAACAAAAAGTTTATAAATTTACAAAGAGGATATAAAAGCTAATGAAAAAAAAAGGACAGATGACTTTGTTTATAATTTTAGGTATTGTTTTGATAATTTTAATTGGATTATATTTTGTTGGAGTTAAAACAAATATTATTCCTCCTTTGTTAACACCTAGTGATGCTAATTCTGAAATGAAAGAAATTGAAGAACATATTGAAGATTGTTTAGAAGAAGTTGGAATGAATTATCTTTATATTTTAGGACAGCAAGGTGGTTATTTGAATCCAGGTGAAGATACTTATAAAATGTTTAATGATTCTATGGTAAGTTATTTATGTTGGAATCAAGAGAATAGTCCAACTTGTACAAATAGATTAATTACTCTCGATAAAATGGAAGAACAGTTAGAAGATTCTATTGGGAAAGGTTTAGAAACTTGTATTAATGTTTATGATTATAGTAATGATGTTGAAGTAAATGAAGATTGGGAATTAGATATTACAATAAATTATTTCAATGTTGATTTTAATTTAGATTATCCTGTTAGTGTTGTTAAAGGTGAAGATGATAGTGCATCTGAAGATGAGTTTGGATATGAAGCTGATGTTGCTCTTGGAGAAATTTATGAAGTAACACAAGATATTGTAAATCAACATGCATCACTTGGTGAGTTTGATCAGTTGTTGTATATGCTTTCAAAATTAAGTAGGTATACAATTTATAAAAATAGACCTTATCCAGATGTTATTTATCAGGTTAAGTTAAGAGAAAAAGCTTATGTGTTCCAGTTCGGAATTCAAGGCGAAGAAAATGTTTGATTCTTAGAAATGTTTATATAGTTCTTTTTCTTGTTATTATTTAATTTTATGGAGGCTGATAATGAAAAAAATAATATTTTTAATTTTAGTTGTAGGGTTACTTGCTTTAGCTGGTTGTACTGTGACTACTGAAGAAACAGACGAAAGTGGTGTAGGTTTAGGTGCACCAACAATAGGTGGAAAAAGTTCTGGTTTATTTTCTAAGGTGAAAAAAGCTTTTTCAAAAAAAACTATTGATGATGGGATTACAAATCCTGCTGATGAAATTGATGATGAAGTTTTAATTCAATTAGATTCTGAGTTCGCTATTAAGTCAATAGAAATTCATGAAAATGAAGTTGCTGATATAGTTTTAATTTATTCACCTGAAGTTTCAGTAAGAGGTGCTGCTGTAGATTATAGTAGTTATCTTATTGGTGTTGAATTAGTTGGTATTGATGCAATTATGCAAGATTTTCAGACTTTTATAGATTCTTCAACTAGTGGTGCTCAATTAGGAGCTGGTGTAGGTCAATATGATTCTATGGTAGATTTTAAAAATGCAGATGGGAGTTATACAACAACTTACTATAATGATGTTTATGAAGGTCAAGAATCTGGTGATAGTTATGTTGTGAATAGAGATAGTGATGGGTACCATACTAGTGAAGGTGAAGGATATGATAATGATTTAGATGATGATGGAATAGTAAATTCTGAAGATGATGATATTGATGGTGATGGTGAAAATAATGATGTTGATGATGATGATGATAATGATGGTTATGATGATGATGAAGATGATACAGATGATGATCCTAATAATGATATTATCTGGGAATCTGAAGGTGGAACTTATTTAATGTCAGAATTGTTAGATTCAATTATGAATGAAATTAAAGATCAGTTTAATGCTGAAAGTTTTATGAGTTCATTTGAATCTACTGCAATGATGAATGAAATGATTGGAAATATGAATCAGAATGTTGGTGAAAATGTAGCAAGTAAATTTACTGATGTTGGTGAAGGTATTGGAGGAATTGGTACCTTAGGAGGACTAGGTACTGGTGGGACTTGGGCTGATGATGATGGTGATGGTGTCCCAAACACAGTTGATACTGATTCTGATGCTTCAGATGGTTTTATAGCATCAATTGAATTTGTTAGTATACAAGCTTACTAATTTTTTTATTTTTTTTCTTTTATAGAGAATATAATTCTATCTTTATACAAACTTTTATAAATCTATAAGTAATTATTTATTAAACGAGGGGTAGTAATTTGAAAAGAGGTTATTTTGTATTAGTTTGGATAATAATGTTTTTAATATTTCTAATTGGTTCTGTTAGTGCTATAGATTCTTGTTGTGAATTTACAAATGATGGTGATTGGTGTGTTTACACTGATCAAGACAATTGTGATTCAAGATATTCTTCTACTTCTACAAGCTGTGAACAAACTTCTTATTGTGCAGTTGGAACTTGTTACTCCTCAGATACTGGTTCTTGTTATGAAAATACTCCTCGGTCAACTTGTGAAGCAGAAGAAGGAACTACTTGGACTGATATTGATGCAGATGATTTAGCTCAATGTCAGAAAGGTTGTTGTTCAATTGCTGATCAAGCTTTTTTTGTAACAGAAGTTAAATGTAAAAGTGTTGGTTCACAATATGCAGATGCATCTGTAGGTTTTGATTCAAGTATTGAAACTGAGTATGCTTGTTTAGAAAGTGTTAAAAATAAAAATTTAGGTTGTTGTGTTACAGATGAAGAATATACTTTTGAAACAAGAGAAGAATGTAATGCTGATGAAGAAGAAGTTGGGACAAATTTTACAAGTACAGGATTTCATGAAGGGATGTTGTGTTCAAATGATCTGTTAAGTTCTGATTGTGCAAAACAACATCATACTGGTTGTTTTGAAGGAAAAGTTTATTGGTATGATTCTTGTGGTAATAGAGAAAATATTTATAGTTCTGATGAAAGAACTTCTTACAATAGTGGATATATTTTAGAAGAAATTGATTCTTGTGAAGCTGATGGTCCTTATGATGAAAATTGTGGGAATTGTGATTATGCAAATGGAATGATTTGTGGTGATGATGAAGATAGTGTTATGGCCGTTGGTGATTATACTTGTGTAGATTTGAATTGTTATGAAACTTATGAAAATGATGCGAGCCCTTTATCTGGCGATGATAAATTGAATGGAGAAAGTTGGTGTGTTTTTGATACTAGACCTGGTGAAGGATTAGATACAGTTGGTAGTAGACATTATAGGCATATTTGTATTAATGGTGAAGAAGTTGTTGAAAATTGTGCAGATTTTAGAGAGGAAATTTGTATTAGTGGAGTTTTGAATGAAGATGTTTTAGGTACAATGGAAGCTTTAGGTTTGAGTTCAGAAAATAATTATGTTGAAGCAGCTTGTAGAGATAATAGAGCTGATACTTGTACTTCTTGTAACTCTGAAGATTTAAGTTGGGTACAAAAGGTTGATTGTTGTGCTAATGAAGATTTAAGAGATTGCCATTGGTTAACTGGTGGAGATAGTTATGTTGAAGAGGGTGTAAGTGTAAGTAATGGAACTTGTGTTCCTCAAGTACCTCCTGGTTTACAGTTTTGGAGTGAAGATGGTGCAGAAGAAAGTGCATCTTCCTCAGAAGTTTGTAGTCAAGCTTCAAGTGAATGTAAAGTAAGTTATAGAATTGGTGGTTGGAAAAAAGTTTTTGGTGGAAAAACAAAAGTTGAGAATTGGGAATTAATTGAAGAAGCTCCAGATGGTTGTGCAAGTAAAGATTGGTTAATTAATCAAAATGTTTTGTGTAGAAGTTTAGGAGATTGCGGTGCTTATTATAATTTTGTTGGAGAAGCTGGTTTAGATGGTTTGTCAACAAATATTTATGATGAAGAATTTTTCTTTGAAGTTGAAGAATTAGAAGCAAGTGATTTAGGTGATATGGATTATTTAATGAATGTTAATGAATTAGATGAAGGAAAGTTTTGGGGATTTAATAGCCCTCAGATATTAAAAAATCCTGCGACTTATATTGCAGCTGCAACTTTTTTAATTGGTGGTGTTTCTGGATTAAGTGCTTGTGATAATGCAGAGAAAGCAAATGAAGCTGTTGATGAAGCAGAGAGTTCTTACAAAGATGCGACTAGAGATGATGATGACGATGATGATGCTAAAGAAAAAGAAAAAGAGAAAGAGAAAGCTCCTGCTTATAGTACTGGTGAAGATGGTGGTAGTGCTTTAGATAGTGCTAGTGGAGTATTAAGTAAAGGGAGAAGTGTAACAAGTTCTTTTCAAGGGCTAAGTGGTTTTAGTGACGGTGCTGAATGTTTTGTTGGTTCTGCTGTTCCTCTTTTGGGTTTGTTTAAGAAAAATAAAATTGATTATAGTGAAGAAGATAAAAGTAAATTTGAAAGTTTAAATATTGATGAAATTACTCAATATGCTTCTTTAGCAAGTAAATATGCAGGGAAAGCAAAAGCTGCTGGTACTGTTTCTAAAGTTGCAAATGTTGCTACTGTTGTTGCTATTGCATATATTGCAGTTGAATATGGTTTTGATAATGAAACAACAATGACTTATTCTTTAGATTGTAATATGTGGCAAGCTCCCAAAGGTGGAGAGAATTGTGAGTTATGTAATAGTGGAGATACTCCTTGTTCAGAATATAAATGTAGGGCTCTTGGTGCTTCTTGTGATTTAGTAAATGTTGGAACCACAAATGAAAGTTGTGTTTCACAATTTGTAAATGATGTTAATTCACCAATTATTAGTGTGCAAGAAAGTTTATTTGGAGATGAATATACTTTGAGGACTGGAGAAGAAGAAGGTAATAAAGGATTTGAAATTAATGAAAAAATTCCTGCATTTACAAATGTACAATTAGGTTTGTCAACTGATGAACCTGCACAGTGTAAATATTCTACAGATCCAAGTACAGAGTTTGAGAATATGAATAGTTTTTTTGGTTCAGATTTATACTTGTATAATCATAGTTTAATGTTCTCTTTAGGAGATGAAGTTACTGATGAAGAAATTATGGCATTGACAGAAGGGATTTATACTTTCTATGTTAGATGTTCAGATGCAAATGCAAATGCGAATGAAAGAGATTATTATATTAGGTTTACAGTAGATGATACTCCTGATTTAACTCCTCCAGAAATTGCATTTAGTTCAATTGATTCAGGATCTTACATGCCTTATGATTTAGAAGAAACAACTTTTAGTATTTATACAAATGAACCTGCAAATTGTTTATGGAATAATAATGATACTAGTTATGAATTTATGAATGGAGAAATGGATTGTGCAAATTCTGGATTCCAACAAAGTTCAGAATATTTTGGTACTTATGAATGTTCAACAACTTTAACAGGTGTTGGAGAAAATGAAATTAATAGATATTATTTTAGATGTATGGATAACTCTGGAAATATTAATGATGATAGTTATGAGTTTATAACAAAACAAACAGAAGATCCTTTAGAAATTGTTGAAGTTGGACCTGAAGGAACTGTTGGACAAGATATTAGTTTAGAAATTGAAACTGATAATGGTGCAGATAATGGTGAAGCTACTTGTAAGTTTTATTCAGAAGATGTTCCTTATGATTCAATGATAGAATTTGTTGATACAAATGGAAGTGATCATAGTCAAATTTTAGAAATGGCAGAAGGATCATATAATTATTATTTTGCTTGTATGGATGTTGCAGGAAACTTTGCATACAATAGTACTAGTTTTACAGTCGAGGTTGATAATAATGGTCCCTTGATTGAAATTATTTATGTTGATACTGCTTACTCTGTATTGTATATTGAAATGGATGAAGAATCAACTTGTGAATATGCAAGTGAATCTTTTACTTATGGTGAAGGTTCTTTGATGACAGGTGAAGAAAAAACTGGACATGAAGCGAGTTTGGAAAGTTTATATTATTACATTATTTGTCAAGATATTATTGGTAACCAAGGTAGTTATGAAATAGATTTGAGTGCTTGGGTTTAGAGTTAATTTTATAAAGTTTCTTTAGTTGTTTTATTAATATGAAGAGGGGACAAATTCTTGGTGTACCATTAGTGTTATTATTTGCATTAATTGTTGGGGCTTTAATTTTAGCTTATGGGGCAAAAGTTGCAATTGATTTAGTTGGTCAAGCAGACTATATAGATTTTTTAGATTCTATGAAAGATTTAGAAAATAATATTGCTACTTTTTCACATTATGATGAAGGCTCAGCAAAAGTTTATGAAATAAATTTACCTAATGATGTTGAAGCTGTTTGTTTTTATAATGATGGGAAAGATTTTGATTGTAGCCTCGATGGAGAAATATGTGATGAAGTGTTAGAAGGAACTTTAGATCTTTTAGTTGAAAGTAATTTTAATGTTTATGTTTATCCAAATAATGCTTTTGATCAGACTAGATTAAAAATTGAAGACTTTGAAACAGAGGCAGGAAATCCTGAATGTATTTCAAATGGTCGATCATTGATTATTACTGCTTATGAAGATTTTGTTGGGTTGACTTATTATGAATAAAAAAGCGCAAATGTCCTCACCATTTAGTTATATTTTTGCTTTAATAATTGGTGGAATAGTTTTTATGTTTTTGATTGGTTTTGCTTACAAATTTATTGCTTTGTCTGGTGCATTAAGTGCTGCTGAAACTGTTACAGCATTGAATGATGAGTTTGCTGCTTTTTCTGTTTCTGAGTCGGCAGAGAAAATAATTAATTATGGTTCCAGTTTTGATTTTACCGTTTTTGAAGGGAAGATAACAAGTGAAGGACAAAGTCAAGTAATTGGAGAAATAATTTATGCACCTTATGAAATTCAAGGGAAAGATTTGTATGTTGCAACTAGGTCCTTAGAGATGCCTTATAGGGTTGGAAATTTATTTTATCTTTCTGATGGTAGTGTGATTTATATTTTAGTTTATGATTCTAATACTGAAGAAGTTGTAGAAGAATTAACTGATTCTTATTCTGCAATTCCTAGTAATTTTCCTCGAGAAGCTTTTTCAATTACACAAGTAGCTTCAAACATTGAAGAGTTGAGTCAATTAACAGCTTCTTATGATCAAGTTAGGTTTGTATTTTTTACTTCTTATGATAATGTTATCGATGATATTCAAAGTAATTTTGTAAATTATGATATTTTAAAAGTTGAATCTTCAGACGATGAATATAATTTTGGTCAAGTTGAATATTCAGATGGAGAAGAAGTTGTTTATTTGGGATATCCAATGTTAATAGGTGCAATAGTTTCTTTTAATGCTTACAGTTATAATTATAATTTTGATTTGGTTATGGGTAAATTGTCGTCAGTAACAAATGTTTATTATGATAAGTCTAAATTTATTTCAGCAAGAAAACCTGAGTGTGATTATAATTCAATAAAAACTACTTTGAGTAATTATAAATCTTTAGCGAATCAAGAAGAAGTTTCTTATAATAGTTATTCTACAAAAATTGAACAAGTTGAAAGTGCTAATGATGGTTTAGGAGGTGATTGTCCTGAAATTTTCTAAAGGTCAAATACAAATGATGGAAACCTTAATGGTTGCTGTAGTTTTTATGGTTGTATTAATTATAGCTTTAGCATTTTATTTTAAATTTTCCTTAGATAGTATTGAAGAAAGTGGAGAAGAAGCTTGTTTAGTTTCAAATACTGTGCTTTTGGTGTCAGTAAGTTCGGTTCCTGAAATTCAATGTAGTATTAATGGTAAAACTGAAAATTGTATTGATACTTCGAAATTAATTGTGTTTGATCCAAGTAGAGTTTATGGTAGTATGTTTACAACGAATTGTGATCAAAAAGTTTATTTTGAACAAATTTATCCAGAACCAGAAAATGGAACTTGTGATCAAAATAATTATCCTGATTGTGGAATCTTTGAATTTTATGATCCTGATGTAAGTTATAGTTCGTCAATAAAAATATCAACTCCGACAAGTTTATATTTTCCTTTGACTGAAGAATATAAGTTTGGTAAGTTAGTAATAGAGGTGTTATTATGAAAAGAGGACAGTTAGAAATAATTGGATTTATGGTTATTATAATTTTACTATTGTTTAGTTTGATCTTTTATTTTAAGTTTGCAGCAAATGACTCTACAGATTTGTTGCAAGAGGCTGAAGAAAATTTAGAAGTTTCAAATTTATTAGATGCAATTAAAATGTATACTATTTGTGATGATACTCAAATGAGTGATGTAATAAAATCTTGTGTTGATGGTGGGAATGAATGTGATGAAGATGCTTGTGCCATTGTAGAAAGAGAAGTTCAACAAATAATTTCTTTGAATGGTTGGGATAATGACACATATATGTTTCATATTGGTGATATATTATATTCTCAAGGAACTTGTAAAGGTAATACTTTTGTTGATGATTACATAACTAATGGTGAAACTATAAAATTAACTTATTGTTACTGATTAGTTAAATCAATTTTTTCTTTTAATTCTTTAAAATTGTTTAGTTTTAGTTAGTTTGTTTTGTTTTCTATATTAGTAGTAAATACTAATAATCTTGATTTGTCGTCGATATTGTGAATTAAGCCTTAACTCTTTAAAATATTTGAGATTTAGTTTGTAAGTATGTTCTGAAGTCAATAAAGGTTTAAAAGAGTTCTAAATACTAATAGATTAAACTGTGTATAGATTTGCTGGGTTGGGAGGCCTGGTTAATGATTATTTTTTACACAGAGGTGTTGTATAAAAATGAAAAAAGATTTCATACGAAAGACCATCAAAAAGATGGCGGCGATTGGTACTGGTGTTGCAATGGTAGGTGCGACATTAACAGGAGCAATGGCTTTAGACTTAGCAGATT